>JAGRDI010000512.1:503-7776 GCA_020432765.1 Anaerolineales bacterium
TGGGTTTTTGGATCATGGTGTTGGCCGCTTTAGTTAAACCGATAGCATTATTAGTTTTACCGATCTTTTTTCTGGCTTTGTTGCGTGGGGCGGGCAACGGCCGTCAAAAGTTACGTTTTGTTTTATTAAGTAGTTTTGGTAGTTTGTTGTTACTGTGGCTTTCCTTTTTACCCTTTGCTTCACCTTTTCTATTGATTGAACGTTTGATTCATGAAGCGGCAGCTGGTGCAGGTTTTTCAATCACGACCTTCGTCTATTTTGGTTTGCAAACCATTGGTTTACCACTTTCAATTGCACTCATTGGCCAAATCAGCCTGCTGCTTTTCGCCTTAGTACTTCTCGTGTTGTTATGGTTGACCTGGCGTGGACGTGCAGCCGAACGCGGCGCTGCCGATATTTTTGCTGCTTACATCCTACAAGCGCTCAACTTTCGTATTTGGTATGCTGTTTGGCCCTATCCATGGCTGCTTGTAGATGGTTTGCGTGAGGCGACGGCCGCTGCCGGATATCGTTTGCGAATTGGCTGGTGGTTTTTGCTGACCACACAATTGTCGGTCGTGATCTATGGTCATTTGCGCCTATTTGCCCTCGGTGGCAGCCACCACTGGGCACATTTAATCGGCGTGCCCATTACATTTGGGCTGCCGTTCCTGCTCGCCAAATGGTCTCCTCGCATTGTTGTATGAGATAAGCTTGGCTGCAAATTTAGATTGTGTGAAAATAAGAGCAATTACCAAGCGCCGCATTAAATGATTGTTACGAATTTACTCCAATTTCCGCGAAGCATCCCCAAAATTCGAGAAAATTAGCGTCAATTCGCCGCTTCATAATGGGGCAGTTATATGAGGTTAAAACATGGATGCATCAGTAAAGATGGATGGTGGCGCTATGCGCTTTGTGGGGGCGGCAGACAGCGGCTTCCCTGTTGTCATGGATGCGCATCCATCAGTGGGTGGTGACAATAATGGCGCACGCCCGATGGAACTTTTGTTATTGGGTTTGTGCGGCTGCACAGCGATGGATGTCATTTCAATTCTGCGTAAGAAGCGCCAGCAAGTGAG
This sequence comes from Anaerolineales bacterium, assembly GCA_020432765.1. Lineage (GTDB taxonomy): Bacteria > Chloroflexota > Anaerolineae > Promineifilales > Promineifilaceae > JAACFF01. The sequence continues at coordinate 1,565 of JAGRDI010000512.1, forward strand.
CGGGCTTGAAGTCAAGGCACATGCCAAAAATGCCGAAACTTACCCCAAAGTATTTACAAATATCGCACTTGAATATATTGTAACTGGTAAAGAAGTTGATCCTCAGGCTGTCGAACGGGCCATTCAATTATCGGCTGAACGTTATTGTCCGGCGCAGGCGATGTTGGGTCAAGTGGCCGGCATGGATCTGACTTTTACGATTATCGAAGAATAAACCGGGTTGTGCTGTGGCTGGTTTCCTGACCGAGCTATCTGTTTTCTTTTAGAAACTTTGGCATGGCTCATTACTTGCATTTTTGAGGTTGTCATGTCTGGTGAAACAATAAATGTACTACCGGATCATGATGTTAATGATCCGGCAGAAAAAGTGACAAAAGGCCTGGCGAGTGAGGCTGCAGCCACAGGAGTAGATGCTGATATTGTGGGGGTGGACGGCCGTTCCTTAATAGGCCGTCTCACTAATTTATCAGTGGACATGGCTGGGGGGGCTGCTGGCGGTGCGGCGCGTATTGTGACGGCTACAGCCAGCGCTTCATTGCGTGTCGGCCGTGCTATGCTGCGTCCTGAACGTTTGGAAATGATGGCCGAGACCGGCCGTTACATTCGTGATGTTCGCGAGTTGACCGGTTTAACACTCATGGAGTTAAGCGAAGCCATCGACTTAGAAGACAAGAGTTTCCTGGAAGCGGTCGAAGAGGGCACAGCAACCCTTTCTTTTGAATTAATTTTGCGTCTTGCGGCTTTGGTAGCGCGGCATGATCCCGTACCGTTTGTCATGCGGTTGACACGCACCTACAACCCTTCTATCTGGCGCCTTCTGCACGACTGGGGAGTGGGGCGTGTGAGTTTGCAATTTGAACGTGAACGCGAATTCATTAATATATTGCGGCGTCATGATTCAGCACGTAAATTATCTGATGAAGGGTTTCAGAAGGTTTTAGATTATACACAGGCAGCTTTTGAGTTGGCTTTGCATTATGCTGTCCTCAATGAAGATATTGAGGAGGGTAGTATGGAGGATACTGATGGCGCGTAAAAATAAAAGTGCAGCACGTAGATTGTTGAAGGGTTTATTTGCGCTTCCATTGGCAATAGCGAGTGGTTGGATTGTTTATAGCAAGTTTTTTGTTGACCATGACGTACCGTTGAAAGATGCGATTGTGGCGCAGCGGGTTGTTTATACGGCAAAAACGGCCGTTAATCTAAATTACTATGTCAATAAAAGGGGCAACGGCCGTCCACTTGTCCTCATTCATAGCATAAACGCTGCTGCCAGTGCCTATGAGATGGGACCGTTGTTTACGCAGTATCAAGACCAGCGTCCCGTTTACGCTTTGGATTTACCTGGTTATGGCTTTTCAGACAGACCAAATCGAGTATATTCGCCCCAATACTTTGCCGAATCAATTCTTGATTTCTTAGAGACGCAGGTTAAAGAACCTGCCGATGTGGTCGCTTTATCTTTGAGTTGTGAATTTGTGGCACGTGCCGCTTTAGCAGAGCCAGAATTGTTTAACTCACTTGCGCTGATTTCACCAACCGGGTTTACCCAAAAAGACCAGGGCAGGAGTCAACGTGCCGCCAGCACATACAAGAGCCAACAAATTTATAAAACATTGTCGAATCCACTTTGGGGACAGGCTTTATACGATCTGATTGTCACACGGCCAAGCTTAAGTTTTTTCCTTAAAAAGAGCTTTGTAGGTGAGATAACATCAGGCATGATCGGTTATGCTTATTCAACTTCCCATCAGACTGGGGCAAAAAATGTACCGCTTTATTTTGTCAGTGGGGCTTTATTCACACCTGATATACGTACACGCTTCTATGAAAAAATAATTGCACCAACATTGGTCATTTATGATCGTGATGGCTTTTCCCGTTTCGACACATTGCCTATTTTGTTGCAGAATAACGCCAATTGGTCACAAGCACGCATTGTGCCCAGCTTGGGTTTACCGCAATTTGAACGTTTGCAAGCAACGGCCGTTGCCCTGGACACATTTTGGGCAAATAATTGAGGGCTTTAGGTGGTTGACATTAATAATGCATAGTGCGTATTGTGTAAAAAGCTGCGCAATATGTCACCCAAAAGGTTCAAAAAAAGCAATACTTTTAGGAAGACTTATACATGAATTTGATTACATTGATGGAAAATGAACGCGAAACGATTGTGGCTGTAGCTGCGGAGTCACTTTCCCGATCACATTTGGTTCATTATGAAGAAGACGGCCTTGTCACAGGTCGTCTGCGTTTAGAACGTGTCTTTGATATAACTCTTAACAGCATAAAAGAACGCACATTGATTCCCGTGATAGAACATGCTCACCGCATCGCCGAGGAGCGCTTTCAAGCCGGTTATGACTTGAGTGAAGTCCAAACAGCGATCAACGTATTAGAAGAGGCACTCTGGCGACGTGTGGTAGCTATGATCCCACCCACAGAATTAGCAGAAAGTGTTGGTCTAATGAGTACGGTCCTGGGCACGATGAAAGATGAATTAGCCCGCAAATATGTTGAGCTTGCCAGCCACCAGAAAGCACCTTCTCTGAATTTGTCAGCCATGTTTAAAGGCACATATGGGATGTGAACGGGTATCACAGCTAAAACAAAAGGTCTGGCGGCAGGCTGGATATTGTGACAAGTCCCCCAAATCAGGACCGTAATCTGCAATAGAATGCAGATATACTCATTTCACATTTTTTTCAATTGCTTACTACAAAATAGTTTGTAGTATCAGATCCATGATCTCATCTACTGAGTGACCAATGGGAACTTTAATGGCTTCATCTTTATTTGGCGGCTCTAATGCTTCAAACTGGCTGCGCAGCATTTCAGGTTTCATATAATGGTTCTTACGGGATTGCATACGCTGCCAAATTACTTCGAAATCACCCTCAAGATAGATGAACTGCACCTGTTCACTTACCCGTAACTGGTCACGGTAACGCTTCTTCAGAGCGGAGCAGGCTAGTACGATCGATTCTCCCCGATCCAAGTGTTCCTGAAGAAGATCGACAAGACGAGCCAGCCAAGGCGCACGATCCATGTCATTAAGGGGAATGCCCCTGGCCATCTTGGCCACATTTTCTGGTGGATGGAAATCATCACCATCATAAAAGGAACAGTTTAGATGTGCTGCAAGGGCTTCCCCAACTGTCGTCTTACCACAGCCGGAGACTCCCATGACTACAAATAATTGGGGAGTCTTTCTGTTCAACTGTTCACTCCTTGCTGCTTAACCCGGTAGAGCATCTCACCCGCTTTTGGCACATACAATCTCCCTTCATCCTTCCCGTTTTGCCATTCTTCAATAGCGATCTCTTCCGGATTGACATAACCGAGCGCTAATTGAGTGCAATCTTCCGGGGAAAGTTTTGTGGCCAGTGAAACAGCGGCTCGCGGATATTCAATGCCGTTTTCAAAACGGCCGTCGCCCCTAACATGTGTACTATGCGCCAAAACACCCAGCGGGACATGCTTGAATTTGTCCCACTGCTTCAGGAAATAAGGCAGCACATGATAGCCAATCTCATAGATATAATCGCCATGCACATGGCTCACCACATCCAGATGCGGTGCGTAAATCGTCAGTTCTCCGCCTTCAGCCAATGCCGGTTCCAGCTTATACATCGCCTTGCCTGCCGTCCACAATTCGTCATACATTGGCGGTGCTTGTGACAACACCTTTTTGAACGGCTTATCTACCCAGGTGATATGCCTTTGCGACGATAAATCGGCCGCCGCGCTCCACGCTTCCAGGTGATCGCCAACGAATACCCCTGCCAATCCCTTGCCAACAACAACCAATGCAATTAACGTCGCTGGCGTAGAAATGTGTGCTGCTGCCGCGTGAATCATATCACGTACCGGGGTGTCTTTGATGCCAATCGTGCTCCTCACACCGGCCAGCGCCCCCAACCAATGCGTCACATTGATCATGTCCGCACCGGAGATGCCAGGGAAAAAGTATTTCGCACCGCCTGAAAAACCAACAACTTCATGGGGAAAGGTTGGCCCCAAGATGAGGATATGGTCATATTCAAGCGCAAGTCGATTGATCTTTACTGCCACATCCTCACCCAGCGTTGGATGCCAGCGATCACCCGCAATTTGCTTAATCTGATCCTGCGGCAGCGTGCCAATCTGCGTCAGCGCATCCACTGAATCCCAGGTGTGGTTCAAAATTCCAACATGCCGGTATGTTGTTTGCCGCTCATCTACAGTGATACCGACCAGTTGACACAGTTGAGCCTCGCTTAGCGGTGGATGTGTCCCCAGGGCCACCATAAAATCAAGCTGCCGCGTATCATGCAGCAAAGTTACCAGTTCACGAAACAAAAACGGCAGCGGAATTGTGCGCGTGTGATCCGGAATCAAAACCAATATTTTTTGCCTGCTTAACTGCTTTTCCAAACCAGCATAAAGTGTTTGCCGTACCTGGTCATCGGTTAACAGCCCATCAGGTTGAAATGCTTGTGCAATCATAATCACCTCAAATCGTCAATCGTTACACGCCGCTAAATGCCGAAAATCCACCATCAACCGGCACAATGATACCTGTTACAAACTGTGAAGCAGGCGACAGCAGCCACAGCACCGTGCCCAGGAGTTCATCGGCGTTGCCAAACCGGCCCATCGGCGTATGATCGATAATTTGTTGGCCGCGAGCCGTCAGGCTGCCATCATGATTGAGCAGCAGTGCTTTGTTTTGCTTACCAATAAAGAAACCTGGTGCCAAAGCATTGACACGAATTTTAGGGCTGTATTCCTGGGCGATATGCACGGCTAACCATTGCGTGAAGTTACTGACGCCCGCTTTGGCGGCCGAATAGGCCGGAATGCGCGTCAACGGCCGAAAGGCATTCATCGACGAAATGTTGAGAATAACCCCTTCGCCCTGCTCGGCCATGATTTTGCCGATGACCTGGCTGGGCAGGATGGTACCGATGATGTTCAGATCGAAGACAAAGCCCAACGCTTCCTGCGGCAGGTCGAAAAAGGGATTATCAACGTTGGTGGTGGCTTGCGGATGGTTGCCCCCGGCAGCATTGATCAGAATGTCGATACGGCCGTATGCTGCTACAATTTCAGCCACGGCCGTTTCTAACACATCCCGCTGCAACACATCCCCATGCACAACCATATAGCTGCCGGGACCGGCATCCATTGGTTTTTGGTTCGCTTCCGGTATCTCTGTGTTGCGGTCCAAAATAGCCACATTAGCCCCGCAGCCGATCAGGGCGCAGGCCATCTCGCCGCCTAGTACGCCAGTGCCACCGGTGACAACGGCCGTTTTTCCCGTAAAATCATACCATTGTGTCAGTTCTTGCAGATTCATAATGTACTCCAATCATGGTGGAACGTGCCCGGTTTATCGACGCGTTCAAAGGTGTGAGCACCAAAGTAGTCGCGCTGGGCCTGGATCAGATTGGCTGGTGAACAACCATTGCGGTAGCTGTCAAAATAACCCAACGACGCCATTGTGCCCGGCATAGAAATACCTACCGAAACGGCCGTGGTCACCACATGCCGCCACGCTTTCTGTCGTGTGGCAATCGCCTGGCTGATTTCCGGGGCCAGCAGGAGGTTGGGCAGGTTTGGATTTTGGTCAAAAATGTGAGCGATGTCGTCCAGAAAATCAGCGCGGATGATACAGCCCGCCCGCCAAATTCGGACAACTTTGGCCAGATCTAGATTGTAACCATATTCGTCAGATGCTGCACGCAGCAATGTCATTCCCTGTGCATACGCACAAATTTTGGAGGCGTACAAAGCGGCATGGACAGCTTCAATGAGCGCCGCCGGATCGCCCTGGTAGGTCACATCCGGGCCGCTGAATATTTTTGCTGCCTTGAGTCGTTCTTCTTTTAGCGATGAGAGCAAACGGCCGTTTACCGCCGCCGTCAGTGTGGGAATTGCCGCGCCGACATCAAGCGTGTTTTGGCTGGTCCACTTGCCGGTTCCTTTCTGTCCCGCTTTGTCAAGGATGAGATCGAGTAACGGCTGTTTTGTTTCATCATCCACATGCGTAAAAATATCAGCCGTGATTTCGATCAGATAAGAGGCCAGCACCCCCTTGTTCCATTCGGCAAAGACCTCATATAATGTTTCATAATCCACACCTGCGCCATGATGGAGCAGGTCGTAGGCTTCGGCGATAAGCTGCATATCCCCATATTCAATTCCGTTATGCACCATTTTGACATAGT
>JAGRDI010000513.1 GCA_020432765.1 Anaerolineales bacterium
TTCAAAATCTGCCACGCCTGGCGCACCGCCGCCGGCCCCATACTGACATGGTCTTCTACATTGGCACTGCTCGGAATCGAATCACTGCTGGCGGGATGTGCCAACACTTTGTTCTCCGATGCAAGTGCAGCGGCTGTGTACTGCGCCATCATAAAACCGCTTTCCAGCCCGCCATTTTCGGTCAGAAACATCGGCAGCACGTTGCCGTTGCTGTCAGCATCAACCAGACGGGCGGCGCGTCGTTCGCTCATATTGCCCAACTCAGTTAATGCCAGTGCCGCATAATCCATCGCAATTGCCACCGGCTCGCCATGGAAATTGCCTGCCGAAATCACATCAATCTCACCGCTGTGTTCATCAACAAAAATGATCGGGTTGTCATTGACCGAATTCAATTCAATATTGATTACCCATTGGCCATAGGCGATGGCATCACGCACAGCACCATGCACCTGCGGCACACAACGCAGCGTGTAGGCATCCTGCACGTTCAAAGAATCACGTCCTCGCAGCAAGCGGCTGCCGTCAATGACTTGGCGCAAAAAGGCAGCACAGTCAATCTGGCGTGGATGCGGCCGTAACTGATGGACACGGGCATCAAAGGCACGTTCCGTGCCGTTTAATGCTTCCAGACTCATGCAGGCAGCTATGTCAGCCGTGATGACCAAATTTATTGCACGGCGCACCAATAATGAACCTAAGGCAACCATCATGGTTGTGCCATTCAGCAGAGCCAATCCTTCCTTGGCTTGCAGTTCTAATGGCTCTAAACCCGCACGTTGTAATGCAAGACGCCCGTCGATCAATTCACCCTGGTAATACGCCTCACCTTCACCAATCAACACCAAAGTCAAATGGGCAAGCGGCGCTAAATCGCCGCTTGCCCCCAATGATCCTTGTATCGGAATACGTGGATGGACACCTGCATTGAGCATGTCGAGCAGTTGCTGCACGACAGCCAAACGTGCACCAGAATGACCTAAAGCCAATGTATTGGCACGTACCAACAACATCGCCCGCACAAAATCTTCGTCTAAATCGGGACCAACACCCACAGCATGACTGCGGACCAGATTGAGCTGTAACTGTTTGACTTCAGCGGCCGAAATGATTTTATCTTTGAAACGGCCGAATCCAGTCGTAATGCCATAAACGACACGCCCCTCACGCACCAACTGCTCTACAGCAGCACGTGCGCGTTGAATTTGGGGGATTACAGCAGGGTCTAAGGTCACGGGACGGCCTTCTACTACAGCCACTACATCATCAATTTTTAATTTGTCACCTGATATTTTTAGCGCTTCCATCTTCAGATTATAACTTGAAATTCAGAGGGTAAACGCATATTCCCGGTTTCTGCCACGAAAATCACGATTTTCACGAATTAATACCGGCCAACTTCGTATCAATGGCGAAATTCGTGGCAGATTTTGGCTCTACCTGGTTTACGCATTACAATTCGGTCATGACTGATTGGCAGCACATTATCGGCCACGAATGGGCAGTTCAATTACTCGCCGGATCGATTCAACATGATCGTGTCGGTCACGCGTACCTCATCACCGGGCCACCACAAGTTGGAAAAACCACGCTGGCACGCACTTTTGCGCAGGCGCTTAACTGTGAGGCAGCAGCGCAGCAACGGCCGTGTGGCGCATGCCGCACCTGTCAACTGATTGCCAATGATCGCCATCCCGATGTGCGTTTTTTACAGCCTGAGATCAGCGGGCGCGGCAAAGCGATCATCAAAATCGATGCGATTCGTCAATTACAACAGGCACTCAATCTGGCGGCGTATGAAGCACGTGTAAAAGTCACCATCATCAAAGAGTTTGATGCGGCCAACCTCAATGCAGCCAATGCCTTTCTGAAAACATTGGAAGAACCACCTGCCAATGTCGTCTTGATCCTGACAGCCAATGATGCCGATACGTTATTGGAAACGATCACTTCTCGCTGCCGCACGCTTGCTTTACGGCCGTTGCCCACAGCTATCATCGAACAAAGTTTAATGACACGCTGGCAAGTTCAGGTGGATGATGCCATGCTGCTCGCGCATCTTGCTGACGGCCGTCTCGGTTGGGCGGTCGCAGCCAGCCGGGATAAATCTCTACTTAACATACGCGACACACAATTGGAAACCTTACACACGGCATTAAACGGCCGTCGCGTTGCGCGTTTTATGTTGGTAGACAAGTTATATCGCAAACCCGAAACCTTGCCGGATATGCTCAAAACCTGGCTGAGTTGGTGGCGCGATCTGGCACTGCTGGCCAATGGCAGCAGCAATCAAACACAAATCAGCAATATCGACGAACGCAAAAATTTCGAGAAATTTGCACGAGATTGGGAAACGGAAGCCATTGTCAACAGCCTTAGGCAAACCGACAATGCACTCTGGCAGTTGGCACGCAATGCCAACACACGCCTTGTCTTGGAAAACTTATTTTTAACCTATCCGCTGCCGGGTTAAACGAAAATACAGTACAGAATATTTCAAATAGGAATTAGAGGTTGTGAATAAATCAATCAAACTAGGAAAAATCGCTGGCTTAGAACTGTCAATACGGCCGTCTGCAATCATCACCGTTTTTGTCGTCTGGGGTCTATTAACGGTTGTTGCCTTCAAATTTTTCAAACTCAAACCAAAACAAGCCATTGTCAGCGGATTTGTTGGCACACTACTGCATTGGCTGTCAGAACTCTTCCACAACTTTGGCCATGCCCGTGCAGCCGACCTTACCGGGTTCCCCATGCAAGGGATTGACTTTTGGGGACCTATTGCAACCTCTGTTTACCCTGAAAATGAGGGATCATTGACACCTGACATTCACATTCAACGGGCATTAGGCGGCCCAATTTTCAGCTTAGCACTGACAATTTTGGCAGGCGTAGTTGCATTTGCCCTAAAGCCGCTGGGTGGCCCTGCTGCATTTACCTCATTTTTCTTATTTGCCGACAACTTGTTGGTGTTTACAGTCGGTGCCATGCTCCCGCTGGGCTTCACAGATGGCAGTACACTCATCACCTGGCTGCGACAGCGCCATCCCCAAACAAACGTGGTTATCAATGGAATCTAACACACAAGCCTTATTGGAGTTTGCCCTCGACGCAGCCCAGCAAGCGGGTCGTATTACACTCGGTTATTTTCAATCTGACCTGCAAGTCGAACGTAAAGCGGATAACACGCCGTTAACCATCGCTGATAAACAAGCCGAACAAAAATTGCGCGATTTAATCACAGCAAATTACCCAGACCACGCCATTATGGGTGAAGAATTTGGCAAAACAGACCAAGATTCCAAATATACATGGATTCTTGACCCGATTGACGGCACAAAGTCATTCGTGGCTGGTGTGCCTCTGTATGCTACGTTAATAGCACTGCTAGATGGTGACGAGGCATTGTTGGGTGTGGCACATTTTCCAGCCTTGGGTGAAACACTTTATGCTGTGCGTGGAGCGGGGTGTTTTTGCAACGGCCGTCGTGTGCATGTCTCAAAAGTTGATCAATTAAAGGATGCGGTTTTGCTCGTCAGCGGCCTCAATTATTTCGGCCTGAAAGAAGCCGCCTGGCAGCGTCTGGTTAAAGCCACCTATATCCAACGCACCTGGGGCGATGCCTATGGCTACTACTTAATCGCCACCGGTCGTGCTGAGATTATGCTTGATCCGGCGATGGCGCTGTGGGATGCAGGCCCGCTGCAAGTAATCATGGAAGAAGCCGGTGGCACATTCACTGATTGGAAAGGCAATGCCACGATTCATGGTTGGGAAAGCATTGCTACCAATGGCGTTTTGTTCCGTCAAGTTATGGCTTTAATAGGGCAGAATTGACACCCTTCATCGTCAAACGTATACTTGAAATATGCATAATTATGTTTGGAGATTACTATGCCTAGCTTAACTTTTGAAAATGAACTGCCAGCGCCTAATGAATTTGAGAAGTTTTTATCTCAGGCATTTGCTAATACAAATCCGGTTGATGATTTACTACAATTGGCCAATCAATTATGGGATTTTGAACAAAATCACCAAATGTCATCAACTAGTTTCTATGAAAAATTTGAGGCTGGGTTACTTGATGAAGAATTACAGCATTGCATTGAGTGGGCTGCAACTTACAATTTATTTATTAAAACAAAACGAAAAGTAGAAGCAACATTAATGCGAGCAGCTATCCAATCAGAACTGTTTGAACCAGTTCCATGAGTCTTTACCAGTACCTCACACGCTTAGAAACAATTCTCGTTTCTCGTCAAGACATAGAAGTACAGTTTCTGAAGATCGAGGTTTTTACCTTAGGCGTCAAGTTCACCAGCAAATTGCGCTTCTACGATAACTCAATTTTAAGTATTGCTGAAGAATTAGAAACAATGGATCAGCGCTCCTTCGAGCGTCGTCATTATAAGTTCCACTATCAGGATAAAGAAGACAATCTTATCTTTCGTTATGACAATGCCCCACACCATCCTCATCTGTCTACATCCCCAGACCACAAACATACTAAAAGCTCAATAGTTGAGGCTAAACCACCAGATTTAAGCACTGTCTTGGCAGAGATTGATGCAATTATTTATCCTGTTTCTAATGGATTGGATGAATAAAATAACAGCTACTGCGATACGTATGAAATTATTTACTTTTTCTTGTCAAAGCCCAATTTCCCGGCAACAAGGCGATCAAACCAGCGATCTGGCAGCCAGCGTGGCAGCAGCCAACTCGTCAACCATTTTCGTGGTACAACATAACGCGCTTTTGGATTTTCATGTTCTAAAGCGGTTATAATTTTGTCGACAACGGCCGTTACCGGTAAACCACTCTTTTCACGTTCTGCCATCTGTTCTTCAAGTCCAGCAAAGGCT
>JAGRDI010000514.1 GCA_020432765.1 Anaerolineales bacterium
CAATCACGATTACAGTCAACTTCGCCGCCCCCGTCAAAGATGGTGCATTTGAGATTGAAACACAACTCATTCGTACCAACCGCTCAAACCAACATTGGTTTGTGACGCTGTCGCAAGCGAATGAGATTGTGACGACGGCAACGGCTGTATTTGCAACACGTCGGACAACATGGGGGACAATCGATATATCGTTCCCCACGTTTCCAACTGATACGGAACTGTTATCTAATCATTCACTGCCTGCTTGGACAAAAAACTATACATTTCGTCTAGCGGGCGGGATGGCTGCGCTTTTTTCAATCAATTCCGCCACCTCTGTAACGCTGCAATCGATCCGTGATGAACCACCGCGTCCGCTTGATTTTCTTTCGCTAACTGCCATGTGTGATGTCTTTTTCCCGCGTATCTTTGTGCGACGTGGACAGTTTGTCCCAATTGGAACAGTGGCGTTGACTATCTACTTTCATGCCGATACGGCCGTACTCGCCGCGCTCGGAAATACCGAGGTTATTGGTCAGGCACGCGCAAATCGATTTTACAACAGCTACCATGACCAATCAGCTGAAATCTGGTCACCCGCTGGCGATCTACTCGCTACCACAACGCAGATTGTTTATTTCAAAGCAGAAGCGTAATAAAAACATCTTACACAACCAGACTCCACAAGATCCACCCATCCATCTACCCAGAGATACGTCAATTGCAGCATCCCAATGCTTATATCAAGTGGGGTTGATGGGATTTTCACTACGCTCTGCTACGTTCAGACCTGTTCTGAACGAGCCGAAGTAATTGCACATAAATCGGCCAATCCCTGACCAAAGACAAATTTTCGTAAGTGAAAAGAAAATTATTGACAACCATTAAATAAAAATATATAATTTTGTGCATTCAGCAATATTGGCAAAAACGAGCAAAATGATCGAAAAACGGCAACAACAAATTCTTGAAACGCTTAGTCGGCAAAAAACTGCGACTGTTGGTGAATTGAGTAATCAGTTAGGTGTATCGGCCGTTACCATCCGCACAGATCTCAACCAACTTGCCAAACAAGGGCGGGTGGTACGCACACATGGTGGGGCACATCTGGCCGGCGAACGACTGCGACAAGAAAACAGTTATGCCACACGCCAACAACTATTTGCCGAACAAAAACGACAAATCGGCCAATTGGCCGCTTCCCTCATAAAACCAAACGAATCCATCTTGCTAGATGCCTCGACTACGGCTGTTGCTGTGGGACATGCACTCAAAGAAATGCGAGAAACCTACAATGTTACGGCCGTCACCACAGGCATCTGGACTGCCCTTGAATTACTGGGTGCGCCGCATATCAATGTTGTCTTATGTGGTGGCCATGTACGCGACACAACCGGCTCGATCACGGGAGCCATCACCAACGAGATTTTGGCACGTTTTCATTTTAGCAAAGCGTTTCTGGGTGCGTGGGGCATCACAATTGCAAAAGGGTTAACCGACAGTCCGTTAATGGAAGTTGAACTGAAGAAGTTGATTGTACAAAACAGTCAGGAAATTATTGCCGTGGTCGATAGCAACAAATTCGGTCGTATCGGATTGGCATCTTTTGCAACGACCGCTCAAATCACACGGATCATCACCACCCAAGAAGCTCCAGCAAAAAATATCAAGGCATTTCGTGAAGCAGGCATTCAGGTTTTGACCGCCCAAGAGAACGCATGAGCAGCAAGGAAAACAAAATTTAATGGCAGAAGTGAAATTATTTGCTAATTTGCGCCAATTTACAGACAAAACGGCCGTTACCAGCCCAGGCACAACGGTCGCAGATGTATTACACGCTTTATTTAATCAATATCCGGCATTGGCAGCGGCCGTTCTTGAAAACAACCAACCGAAACCCCACGTACGCATCATGGTCAATGGCCATGCGATTGAACTGGGAGATGGTTTGGAAACGGCCGTCACCGACACCGATACAATCGCAATCTTCCCGCCCATTGCGGGTGGATGATCAACCATTGGCTGTGCAGAAAGAGTAAATCTGCACAATCTATGAAAAAAACGAGGAGAAAACTATGCAAGGTTGGGCAGGAAAAATCCTGGATATAAACCTTAGCGAGGGAACTATAGAAACCGTTCCGCTCGATATGGAAATGGCACGCCTCTTTCTCGGTGGGCGCGGCTTGGGTGCGCGTCTATTGTGGGACCTGGTCGGGCCGGAAGTGAAACCACTTGATCCCGAAAATGCACTCATCTTTACCACCGGCCCCATCACAGCCAGCAGCTCACAAACCAGCAACCGCTTCAACGTCAGCACCAAAAGTCCGCTGACAAATACCTT
>JAGRDI010000515.1 GCA_020432765.1 Anaerolineales bacterium
TACCTCAATCACCCTCAACAACAGTGGGGTACCAATCATCAGCTATCGCTCCCATGGCATTCACCACCTGAAAGTAGCCGTGTGCAATATTTGTGCCATAAGCCCACAACGCACAACTGTTGATGATGGCAACGGTGATTGGGTTGGGCTGCACACCTCGCTGGCCTTGAACAATTATGATGTACCAGCCATTAGCCATTACAATGATACAGACGACGATTTACTATTCACACTTTGCTATAATGAACCTTGCCAAGGCAGCACAACCCAGACCGTTGATGCCACTGGCGATGTGGGCAAATACAATTCATTGGCGCTCAAAAGCAATAGCGAACCCGTCATCAGCTATTTTGACGACACAGCTAATGATCTGATGATAGCAGTTTGCGCCAACCTGGGTTGTTCGGCACACACGCTCAATATTGTCAGCGGCATCTTAAACGTTGATACCGGCAAATACAGTTCATTGGCCCTCAACAGCAGCGACAAGCCCATTATCAGTTTTTACAGCGACTTAATTACAGGGTTGATTTTAGCAAATTGCGACGATACCCTTTGCTCCCCACCGGCACCGGTTACCACAGTAGACAATTCTGCCAATGTTGGTTGGCAAACTTCAATCGTGCTCAACAAGGATGAGCACGCCGTCATCAGTTATTATGACGTCACCAATTTCGATCTTAAATTGGCCATTTGCAATGATGCAGCTTGCTCTAACCCCACTATCCGCATTGTCGACAATGGCGATGGTGTGGGCGCTACGTCGTCTATCGCCTTAAACAGCAATGGATTTCCAGTCATCAGCTATTATGACTCTAATAATACCGCACTTAAGGTAGCGGTCTGCCCCAATGCCACGTGTACAACTCCGACACTTACAACAGTCGATAACACCGGCTTTGTTGGTTTATACACATCAATTGCTTTAAACAAATTTGACCACCCCATTATCAGCTATAGAGATACAAACAACTCCGCCCTCAAGGTCGCTTTTTGCACCGACATTGCCTGCACAAATCCGGCATTGATGACAGTGGATGGTGCAGGTGATTTAGCGGCAGGTGAATATTCATCCTTAGCGCTGGATAGTTCTGGTTACCCTGTTGTTAGTTATTACGACCACACAAATTACAATTTAAAGTTAGCCCAATTTGACTATTTACCTGCCCCAACAGATGTTTCTATCCATCTCAACGATAGCTTTGAGGCCAATTTAGCCTGGAGTGGCGGCAGCCTCTATGATGTGCGTTATGCAACTGTCCCCTATATTTATTGTGGGGAGCCTAGCATCGTTGGCAATGATATCCCTTCGCCATTTGACGTATCAAGCTTTATCGGCGATCCGGCCAGCAATCATTTCTTTGTGGTTTCCCGCCGCCATGTACCATGCCCCAATTCTAATTGGGTCGGAGAATTCGACTTTGCTTTGGTGGCGGGGGAGTGAAACGGCCGTCCAGTTCTTGCAGTAAAGATTCGGCCGTTGCCCACACATCCAGCTCGCGCCCGCGGGTTACGGCCGTTTCAGTAACATCCTGGGGTAAAGAAGCATACACCGCATCCAACTCACGGCAGGCAACATCGGCAAACCATTGTGAGTCATTCACATGATTAAACTGCTTGGCCACCCCATATAATTCAACAGCCCTTTCGGCATATCCTGCATCAACCATCAGCAATGCCGCGACAGGCAAGCTTTTTATAATGGCTGGCAGCAAACGATATTCAAGCGCGGAATTCAAGCCGCGAAGCAAGATTTGTTGGGCTAACTGAAACTGACCCGCCATACGCTCAACAAAACTCAAGCTAATTAATGGCAGTGATCGATAAGAATCTCTTACCTGAGCAAAAACATCCGCACTCTCATGTAAAAATCGCCGTGCCTCTTCATATTCGCCCACCGCTAGAGCGATATCGCCCACCTGGATCAACTGCCAGGCCACATCATCGCGGCGCTCAAGTTGTCTAAAATGTGTCACCATCTCTTTGCCCATTGACATCGCTTGCGCGTAGTTTCCAAGATGTATTTCAGACAAGATAAAGGCACTCACCCGCCACGGGTTAGGATATGTCCCCAAATAGCGATCCAATGTTAATGCCTGCTCTGCAGCACGGTTAGCTTCTTCAAACTGGCCATTCCAAATCAGATTATAGGCATGTAAACCCAGGTTCCACCCTTCATTATAACGGTTCTCCAAACGTCGGAATAGGTTCAAACTTTCTGCGCCAAGCGTGACAGCTTTTTCAAGATGACCTTGGTGCCAGGCAACCAGACCCAGCATCACATTCGTTATAGCGATGCCCTGCATATCACCCAGTTTTTTGCAGATGGCTAAACTCTGGCGCAAATATTCATTGGCACTGCTGTAATCACCCAGATCGAAATCAATACTACCCAACAGCAAATACATTTCCGCGATATTAGGCACGTCATCCAATTCTTGAAACAATTTCAATGCCTGCAGCCCCAGCCGTTTATTTTCAGCAGCATTTGTTTTCTTTTGCAACAAAAAGGCCATTTCCCGGCGTGCATCATAATCTGTTGCCAAAACTTGATCTAACAGCTTTTGACTGTGCGCCAGAATTTCCTTTTGGTGATGCTTTTCTGCAACAAAACTGGACGCCCACGACAAAATCTTAGACCATAAGGCTAAGCGTGCAGGCTTATCATCACCCCCCACAGGTATAGATTGCGAAACAGTTTGCGCAGCCATTTGACACACATTTCTACCCTCTGACAAACGGCCGTCCCATTCAAAATAACGACAAAGACTATCCAATCCCTGAGCTATCAAATCAACAGCGCAATTGGCAGTCATCCAGCGCCAGGCAGCCAATATGTTGTCGATTTCTACACGTATTTCAGCAGCAGCTTTCTTTTGCCTGGGACTATACCAATCTGCCGCACGTGCGTGCAATAAACCACAGTAATAAGCCGCATGGCGGTGACGCAATGCCGCCTCGGTGTCGGGTGTAAGGGCCAATTGTTGTGCGCTATATTGACGCAATAATTCATGAATGTAATAACGATCTTGCTGCCGGTTATAGGTGAGCCAGGATTTATTCACAAGGGTCACCAGGATAGGCAGTGATGCGCCAACGGCCTGCATAGCGGCTGGCCGCGTGAAACCGCCTTGAAAGAGCGCTAAACCTTGCAAGGCATGCTGTTGTTCAACTGAAATTCTGCACCAGGAGGCATCCAGGGAGGCTTGCATACTGCTGTGCCGCTGCGGCCTGTCCTTTTGCCGGCTGTTGAGCAATTGCAAGTTCTGCTCAATTTCGGTTGCAATATCAGATAGCGACAGCATACCCACCCAGGAGGCAGCCAACTCCAATCCTAATGGCATGCCCCCTACCAAATGGCAAATAGAATATATCTGCTCGGTATCACCTGGCAGCAGGTCATAATCAGGCAAAGTACGCCTGGCAATATTCAAAAACAGCTGCGCAGCTGCATAATCAACTTTTTCCTTATTGGCCTCTACCTGCAAAGTAAATGCTTCATCTGACGGCAGTGTCAATCCTTCTAATGTAAATAGCTGCTCACTCTGCAGCTGTAATCGCTCACGGGAAGTCACTAGTAATTTTAGCGCTGCGGCCTCTTCAATTATTTCTGCTAACAGCAAACGGCCGTCTAACAAATGCTCAAAATTATCCATAATCAGCAGCATTTTTTTGTGTCGCAGATAATTGATGAGCTGCTCTTTTTCACGGCCGACGCTATGAAAATGAAAATCTACGGCTGCCGCTATGGTGGGGATGATCTCAACGGCCGTTGCCACAGGTGCCAATGAAACAAAAAACATACCATCAGAGAAATCGGTTTGCGTGCGAGCCGCTTCGATAGCAAAACGGGTTTTACCTATACCACCGGGACCCAAGATCGTAATCAGTCGCACCTGCGGATCGGAAATTAATCTGTGGATAGTGACCAGCTCTCTTGCACGGC
>JAGRDI010000516.1:0-244 GCA_020432765.1 Anaerolineales bacterium
ATTTTCGGTCGTATTTAAAAAATGCTGTTTTGCAAGGGACGACTGTGGTTAACAATCCTTTTATGTGGACGGCCGATGACAAATTCTTCGAGGCTTCTTTAGCGACAAAACTGGGTGTTGCCAGCCCCAAAACAATCGTTTTGCCCAATAAAGATTATGTGCCCGGCATCGTACATGACGAAAGCCTGCGCAATCTCATTTATCCGCTGGATTGGGATGGCATTCTCGACTATATCGGCCTGCC
>JAGRDI010000516.1:255-2159 GCA_020432765.1 Anaerolineales bacterium
TGTGTTTTGAAAGATGCGCATGGCGGCGGCTGGAAAGAAGTCTATATTTGCCATACAAAAGAAGACGTATGGAATGCATACAATCAAGCGGGGTTGTTAACTATGATTTTGCAGGAATTTATTGTCTGGGATGGTTATGTGCGCTGTATGTGTCTGGGGCAAAAAGAGGTTTTGCCAATGAAGTATGACCCGCGTGAACGGCGCTACCACGTCGAACACGATCATCTTGATTCGGAAATGGGTGCACGCATCGTCGCAGATGCCCTCACGTTAGTCCAAGCTTTGGGCTACGATATGAATTCGGTCGAATTCGCAACGCGTGACGGCGTGCCCTATGCTATCGATTTCATGAATCCGGCGCCTGATATGGACATCAATTCACTGACCCCTTTCTATTTTGACTGGATGGTTAAACATATGGCCGATATGGTTATCGATCTGGCACAAAATCCGCGCCCACAAATAACGGAGCTAAAATGGAGCGCTATGTTCAATAAGTAGTTTCGATGCTGGACTTTGAATTCTCGACACGCGCTAGCAGTATGCTACGTAACCGCAGCCTTGAGGAAGAATAGGTCTGGCGTGTATTGAACCACTGAGCTGGGAGAAGAAAGGTAAGCCTGAAAATTGCGCAACATGCAGTTTGAGACAGCGCAGCCTTACTAATAAATGCAGCCTTACCGCTATTTCACATTTCAAGTAGGGCCGCCAGACGAGGAATATTAAATGTCGTTACAGGATGCAATTAAAACTTACCATAATTTGTTGACGGATGCGTTGGCAGAGGAATCTCAAGACCAACTAGATGATCAATTGCAGCGCCGTGGCTTGTTTTTTGGCGAACGGCCGTTATGCACCGTATTACGACCGCGTTTTCTAACTTATCCGCAATATACAACACTACAGCAATCCATACGGCCGTTGCTGCAAGCCTTCGAAAAAATATCTACCCGCGCCGTGGATGATTTAGAATTTCGTCAACAGTTTAGTCTGGTTGATTGGGAAGATGACCTCGTCGAAATTGACCCCGGTTATCGCAGCCATACACCGCTGACACGCCTCGATGCCTTCTTCATCCCGGAACATAATCAACTCGGCTTCACCGAATACAACGCTGAAGTACCTGCCGCCTCGGCCTACAATGATGTACTCACCAAAGTATTTTTTGGCATGTCGGTGATGGGTCAATTTTTACGCCACTATTCGGTACGGCCGTTAAATACACGCCATAGTGTGCTGCATGTGCTGCTCGATTGTTATAAACAGTGGGGCGGCTCAGTTGAACGCCCGCGCATTGCCATTCTGGATTGGAGCGAAGTGCCCACCTACAGTGAGTTTGAACTTTTTATTCGTTACTTTGAAGCCCAAGGCTACCCCTGCCGCATCGTGGATCCGCGCAATGTTGAATATAGAAACGGCCGTTTAATGGACGGCGATTTCCATATCAATTTAATCTACAAACGTGTGCTGATTACCGAACTGATTGAACGCGGCGGCGTTGATCATCCAGTTGTTCAAGCCGTGCGCGATGGCAATGTCTGCATGGTTAACCCATTCCGCTGTAAAATTTTGTACAAAAAGATGAGCCTGGCAGTGCTTAGCGACGAACGCAATGCCGCTATGTTCAATGAGACCGAACTGCGTGCAATTCGTGCTCATGTGCCGTGGACACGTGCCGTCGAAGAACGCAAAAGTACCTATGGCGGCTTACCCATTGATTTGGTGCCCTTTATTTTGAAATACCAAGAACGTTTTGTACTCAAACCAAACGATGATTATGGCGGACATGGCATCGTTTTGGGTTGGCAAACCAATGCTGGTGGCTGGGAGCAAGCGGTGCAAGATGCGCTTACAACGCCTTATGTCGTGCAAGAACGCATCCCAATTCCCGAAGAACCGTATCC
>JAGRDI010000517.1:0-2781 GCA_020432765.1 Anaerolineales bacterium
GTGAGACGTTCGCTTTTCGCATCTACGTCAAAGCCGCCTCCGCAAATGATCGATGGTTTCTTGTAGCTGACGTAGTCTTGTAATTATTTCTTCCATGTTTTTCCTTTATAAGAGTTGCAGAGATTGAGAGCGGCAAGGTTAAAAAGTCAGAGTTCTTTTGACTTCGCCACTCTGCAACTTCGCCACCTCTATCCAAACAAACCATCCACAAACTGATCAGCATCAAATGGCGCCAGGTCTTGTAGGCGTTCGCCTGTGCCGATGAAACGAACGGGCACACCCAATTCACGGTAAATGGCAAAAACCATGCCACCTTTAGCTGTGCTATCCAGTTTGGTCAAAACCACTCCGGTAATATTTACCGATTCCTTGAATTTCTGAGCTTGCAGCAATGCGTTTTGACCGGTGGGTGCATCTAAAACCAACAATACTTCATGCGGTGCTTGATGGACGCTCTTTTTACAAACGCCATATACTTTTTCAAGCTCTTTCATTAAATTGTATTTAGTGTGCAGGCGGCCAGCCGTGTCAATAAAAAGCAAATTGTTGCCACGGGCGCGAGTTGCGCGAATGCCGTCATAAGCAATTGCTGCCGGGTCACCACCAGGCTGACCAGAAATAATAGGCACATCAGCACGCTCACTCCAAATCGTCAATTGATCAATTGCGGCAGCGCGGAAGGTATCGCCAGCTACCATAACCGGTTTATAGCCTTTGTTCTTGTAGTACAACGCCATCTTGCCAATGCTTGTGGTTTTGCCAGACCCATTCACACCCACAACCATGACAACGGTTAAAAGGCGTTTTTCTTCAAGCGGAAAACTTTCTGGCTCAACTAACATGGCCCTAAGTTCTTCCCTGAGGGCGCTTGTGAGTTGATCGGCCGTATACAATCCTTCTTTGGTTACACGATCGCGTAAAGTTTCCACCAGGGCAAGTGTTGTGGGCACCCCCACATCGGCCTGGATCAGCAAGGCTTCTAAATCTTCCCAGGTTTCTTCGGTTATATCGCCAGCACCCAATACATGGGCAATTTGCCCGAACACAGATTGGCGTGTCTTGCTAAGTGAATCTCGTATGCTTTTAAACAAGGTTCGTCCTCGTAATTTAATAGATGGGTAAAATCGTTGTCAGAGGTTAACGGTTTGGGAATATTTTGTCAACCGCGTTTGGCAGTTTTTAAGCTGTGGATTCAATCAATTGCTGTGGGATCAAGGGTGATAATCTCACCATCGCCGGAGAGTTGTTCAATGCGCAATGTGGCACTTTCAAGTTTTTGATTGCAAAATGCAGCCAGTTTTTGGCCCCGTTCATAAAGTGTTAGCGATTCTTCAAGGGTAAGATCGCCAACTTCTAATTTCGCAACTGTGGTTTCAAGTTCTTTTAGCGCTTCTTCAAAGCTTAATTCAATCAGGTTTTCGTTCATAATCAGTCATAGATTGTACAATCATGAATTGTAACATGCAATGAACCAAGATTTTGATTTTCAGCAGGGTGTTTCAGTTGTCCCCGATAAACACATTGTAACCGAACATATTAATCTAGTACGGAAAAAATAATAGCATCCTCATCGCGATAAACTTCTGTGAGCGATGGATCCTTTTGGGCCATTTCCAAAAAGCTTTCATGATTCAAATCTGAAAACACGTATTCTGCATTAAATTGATCGCGGATTTCCGTACCTGGATTTTCTACGCGACCTTTCGTTATGTCAACCCATTCGTCAAATAATTCTGGGTTTTCAAGCTCAAGGAATGTGGGGTCCAAGCCCGCAGTGTAAATTACATCGCTGTTATAAAAGTACAGACGTGTAAAATCATCCCAATCTGTTTGGAAAATCATTGTGCCCGGTTCAGTTTGGGCACGCAGCCACAAAGAAGCATCAGCATAACGGGTGGCAGGTTTACTATTATCAACTAGATCGCGAGCATCTTTGATCGAAATAAACAACGGATAAATCAACAAACCGAGCATTAGAACTGGTAGAAAGGAAAGATATTTGATCTGTTTTGCGGGTACCTTTTGCAGCCAATTCTCCAACAACGGCCGTAGCGTAAAAGCGAAAAAGATTAGCGCAAACGGTGGAAAATATTCCACAAAGCGACGGGATTTGAAAAGCATATACCCAAAAAGCAGCGTCAAAACAAGCGTAAATAAACTATTTTTATCAATCCGCTCCTTGTGCCAGCCTAAAGCCAAAACCCCAAGAATAAATGCGACCAAAGCAAATCCAGAGTTTTCAATCAACGTTTCTGTTTTATAGGGCGACCATTCGTTGCCTACTTTGGTCGCAGATTCGCCAATTTTGGGCATGAGATGACTGGTGATAAAGCTGATATTTTCAGGGAAATATGGATTGATCAATAAACCTAGGAGCATCCCCAAAAGTGGAAATAGGATAGCTTGCCAAACAATCCGTCGTTCTAATAATAAAATGGTTAAAAAATAAGCTCCAGAAACAACCAACAGAAGGGGAAAGGCATTGTAAGCCCAAACAAATACAAACCCGAGAGGCAGCAACAGCCAATACCGTTTTTGTAAAAGCCAATGCACTGCCAGGATCAGAAGCAGCAGCGAAAGTGCCTGTGCACGAGGCATGCTCATACGGTAAAGAAACGCTTCTGAAACAGCAAATAAACCGATTGCCCAAACAGCCGCCCAGCGCACATGTTGCGCACGTAAAAGCCACCAGATTGCCAGGAATGTGAATGCTGGCAAAAAGATGCTAGCAATTTTGGCGCTCTGGGTCAGCGCCAAACCGCCATCCACAGCCGGATCTAT
>JAGRDI010000517.1:2838-3017 GCA_020432765.1 Anaerolineales bacterium
AAGAAATGATGATCATAAAATGCTTCAGAATTTAATATGGTCAGAGGTAAGGCATCAAATGCTGGTTTTAGCCCTTGTTGGCGCATGAGATAGGCTATTTTGATATGGTAATATCCATCATTTCCAATTAATCCTGCGGTCGCATATTGGATGGCTGCAAATAATGCGCTGAAGAGGGT
>JAGRDI010000517.1:3096-3276 GCA_020432765.1 Anaerolineales bacterium
GGTCTGTGGTCAATATTTTAGAAATTTGCATATTAAATTTCCCCCCTCCAATTTTCCAGTCGAGAAAACCGGAGTGTCCGCAGGAATCATCGCCTTCTTCACCCTCAATATCAACATCGGCATCAACTTATTCATTGTCGTTTTCATCATCATTATCATTGTCATCGCCGTTGTCGTTGT
>JAGRDI010000518.1 GCA_020432765.1 Anaerolineales bacterium
ATGGATACGCGACGCACAGCAACGATCGCAGAATTGATCCCCGCTGACAGCAGTCTGGAGGCGGTCATGGCTGTCATTGCGGCATTAGCTCAAGAGGGTACGCGGCTTATAGTTACCGATTCAGTTAATGGTGATGCGGCTCCTGAGGCAGCCAACACCAACGAATTTAGAGCCACACTCGCCCACGAGAAGTTGATTGACGCCTGGCCCTGGCTGCGCCGGCTGGTGGATGAGAACCGGGAAATGATCGCCCTGCAAAACCAGATCAACAACGATGCCCAGGCGTGGGCAAAAGAAGAAGATACCGGGTTCCTCTACCGGGGCGGTCGTCTGTTACAGGTAGAAGAACATCTGGACTTGTTGCAGCCATATCTAGACGCTCTCTCAAAGCGCTTCATTGAAGCCAGCCTTGGTTTACGCTCGGCGGAGGAAGAGGAAGAAGAAGCGGCGAAGCAGCGAGAACTAGACACTGCATTGGCACTCGCACAAGCGGAACATGAAGCGGCCGAAGCAGCGAGACGCCGCGAGAAAAATACTCGGCGCGCCCTACTTGTCATCGGTGGTCTAGCGGCTGTAACGATAGGTATCATCGTTTTTGCCTTTTCGCAAAGAGCACAGCGTCAAACAGCAGTCAGGCAACAACGGGCAAATATATTGGCTGAAACGGCCGTTTTTTTCGCATCAGATACTGATCCTGAGCTTGGCTTACTTCTTGCGGTTGAATCGTATCGATTATCACCAACTTCCGCGGCACATGCTGTTATGCGCAGTCAAATCGATGCTGCCGATACCCTGGCCACTCCTGTACGACTACCGGATGCAACTTTTTTAAGCAGTTGGGATGCTCAAGAAAGATTCCTGGTAACCGGTTCAGACAATACTAACCAGAAAATGATCTGGCAGTTGGATAATCCTCAACAACCGCTTTTCACTTTTACAAATGCAGAGAATACCGCCTGGAACCAAGACGGGTCAAAACTGCTTACGAGTAGTTTTTGGCACAGCAGCGGCCCTATACAAATATGGGACCCAACCACTTTGAACAGCTCTTCACTTCCGCTTCTTACGTTACCCGAAGACGCATATTATGCGGAATGGAGTCCCGACGGTTCACGTATCACAACCTGGCAGAGAAATTCAGATGCGATCATAGCAAAAATCTGGCTGATTGAAGGCGCAGACGCGCCACAGCTTGAGAAAACATTTCCAACAATTGCAAGCCATGAGAGTTTAACATGGAGCGATGATGGGTCGAAGGTATTATCACACGATGAAGAAGGTAGCATTGATCTTTGGCAAACAACGGACTTCAACCAACCCATCGTTACCTGGCCCATCACAGCCGCAACAGTATCTGGCAACGCAGACCTCTCTCGTGTGCTTACAGAGCATAGCTCAGAAATTACACTTTGGAACTCCGCAGATTTGTCGGCGCCATTGTTTCACTCCGATCAAAGATTTGGAACTCATTTTTGGAATAAAGATAAATCGCAATTCTATTTCATGGAAGGAACTTTTGACCTTTTGTCAGTGTTTGTGATGGATAGCGAGACAGGCAGTTTAATCAAGGAGTTGCCTGGCGGGCAGAATGCCAACTGGTCGGCAGCCAACATTTTTTGGGTGGAAAACAATTCCAGGCGCGTTTATTTTGACGCTACTAACTGGAATATGATTACGTCAGTATCCTTTGATTCAAACGTTGAACTTACCGAGGACGGTAGTGGTGCTATACGTAACCCCGATGGAACAATACAGTTTGTTGGTATTGAACAGACAGATACGCCTCTGGCGTTTTTGCCCGATCAGGATTGGGTAGGCTGGGATAACACTGAACAATATCTTATCACCTGGAAGGCGACACAAGAGGATGATTTTACCCAGTATGGCACTGTCGAAGTTTGGCGCGATGATGATCAAACTCCCCTTTTCTCTTTCAACGATGTCCGCATTGACAACATGCTTCCTACGATTCAACCTCAACTTTATTGGCTGCAAAACGGCCGTTACCTGCTCGTACAAAAGTACGATGGCGTTTACTTATATCCCACTACAATGGACGGTTGGGTTAAACGAGCCTGCTTGGTAGGTGCGCGCAATTTGACTTGGGAAGAATGGCAAAGTTATTTTCCTAACGAAAAATATTATCATCGTACCTGCGAACACTTGCCGGTGCATCCCACAGTGGTGGACGGCTTTCTGCGCCGCTTTCACACAGGTATAGATAGCCAGCTTCTTATGTGGCGTATGGTTGATGAGGAATCCGTTGAGTCGCTGCGAGATACAATGAATGAACGTATTGACTATATAATTGAGAGTGCTATTCACGAAGCACAATATGCAGAGGCATTGGCAATTTATAAAGCGGCAGTCTCTTTTGACCCACCAATTGTAGTCGCACCTTATGTGGCGCTTGAATTGTGTTTGAGCGGCGCCCTCTTTGGGGAGGCAAACGATTACATACCGGTATGTGACGAAGCAGTATTAAAGCAGCCAAATAATGCAGTTTATATGATCGGTAGGGCAATTGCGCGCGGATTTTCTGGTGATGCAGCAGGCGCATTAGCAGATTTGACGCGGACAAATTGTACGTACAATTACGAAGACGTTTCCCTTAATGACATGTACTCTCCCGTCATTGATACTTTGATTTTTACCGTTGTCATAGAGAATCATTGCCAAGAGTGGATAGATAGCTTGCGAAAGGGGCACAATCCCTTTATCAAAGAACAACTTCACGGTTATTACAATTCGTTCTCCAGGGAGCCGATAGATCCACATGAAGAGTTTGAATTGAGTAATCCGAATTGATCGGAGAGAAACCGCCGCTGGTTCCAATTTTGTATACGCTACCTAACGAAGCACAATCTATCACAAACGGCCGTTTCCCCACAACCACCAAATTCTACCCAGCTAACAGCTTATCCACCAAAAATTCCGTCTGGCGTTTGACCGCCTCTGCAAACGGCTGCCCGACATAAATATCAAAGTGCCCAAA
>JAGRDI010000519.1 GCA_020432765.1 Anaerolineales bacterium
CTGCAACCCAACCACCTGCTGCAACTCAGCCACCACCAACGCAACCACCGCCAACGCAACCACCACAACCCACCGATCCGCCGCCTACGCCACCGCCGCCATAAGGATTTGTACTTGCAAAAAACCTTGTCGTTAAACTGTTCGTTATGTTTATGGTTCTAATTAAAAAATATAGTTGAGGTATCAAATGTCTTTACATAACAAATCGAAATTCTCGCTAATCATCTGGTTTCTAGTTTTTATCGGGCTTACCATAATCTTTGTAACAAGTATTATTCCACCAGCTGCAGCTACTATCGATTCAACATATATAGCATCAAATGCCTGTACCGAGCAAATACAAGATGGGGGATTTGAACAAGGTAGTCCAAACCCCCAATGGGATGAAGCCTCAACTAACTTTGGCACGCCAATTTGCGATGAAGCCAGTTGTGGCACCGGAACGGGCAGTGGCGCACACAGCGGCACCTATTGGGCTTGGTTTGGCGGTATTTCTGCTTATGAAGAAGGCTCTGTTTCCCAGCAAATTACAATTCCATCTGGCACTGCCACATTATCTTTTTGGCTAGAGCAAATTGTGTGTGATAGTGGTTCTGATTACATGGAAGTAACACTCGACGGCAATCCAGTGTTTACCACAAATGGAAGCAGCTCAATTTGCGGCAATTTAGGATATACACAAGAATCTATAGACATTTCTGCTTTTGCTGATGGCAATGTACATCAACTGAAATTTCATTCAGAGATCTTTGCAAACAATGGGGGTGGATCAAACTTTTTTGTAGACGATGTGAGTGTAGTTGCGTGCGAGGCGCCTACACCTACACCAACATCTACAACAGCACCTACATCTACGCCCACACCTACGCCAACAGTTACACCAACTTCTATGCCTGGCTCTGTAGTTTACGACACTTGGATCAAGGGCAGCTCTCAACGGCCGTCTCCTTCTGTGAATGATCTCACAATTGATCCAACAAACCCTCAAATTGTTTATGCAGCCACCGAAGAAGGAGTTTATAAAAGCACAGATGGAGGTAATACATGGCATGCAAAGCTAAACGGGCTGAGTGCTTTTGGTGGTTTGGCTGTAAGCAATGTCGTTATTAATCCTAACAACCCGCAAAATCTCTATATTGCAACTTGGGGCGACGGAATCTATGTTAGCATGGATGGCGGCGAAAATTGGGTCTTGAAAACAGATCCCGTTGAAAATATTGTCAGAACTCAACATGATGGTCTTGAATTTGTGCATCCTGGAGGGATGCAAAGTGAGCCACCATCACTGGGAACTGCTCACATTCAAAAGGAAACCCCAAATCAAATCGATCCGGGAATATCTGTATCTCATTTAGAACCAATTGTTCCTGATACAGCATGGCAAAAACAAAAACCTTCATTACAGGATAATTTTGACCCGACTGTAGAATTATCTAAGCCTACAAACCCAAATCACACATTTTCTCAGGGCATAAATGACGATGATAATGTCAATTTGCCCCCGCGGGAAATTGATTGGACGCCCGTTCGTCATGTAGCTATGCATCCAACCAATCCTCAGCGTCTGATTGCAGCAATTTCAGATGGGAATGGACTATATATAACTCAAAATGGTGGCGATAGCTGGAATCAAATTTCTCTACCAGGCAGTGGCGATGTTAGTGGCCGATCTGTCGCTTTTGCACCCTCTAATCCAAACATAGTATATGCTTCCTTAGGCAATTGGGGTTCCAATGATGGCATATATCGTTCAACAAACAGCGGTAATAGTTGGACATTGGTCTCCGGGAACAGCACAATTACTTCTGTTGTTACTATGTTTGCTATCGATCCCACAGATGCCAACCATGTCTATGCCGCATCTTATGGGCAAGGTATCATGGAAACATTTAATGGTGGCACAAGTTGGAGTCATATTACAACCGGTTTATCAGGCGATGATCTATATTTTTATAATATCGAAATATCCCCGGTAAACACACAAGTAATATATGCAACAGGTTATCTTTGGCCATGGAAAAGCAATAATGGGGGTTCAACCTGGGAAATTGCAGATACATCCTACCCCGACTTCAATACGTGGGGCTTGGCACTTCATCCAACTAACGTCAATATTGCTTTTGTCGGTTCACGCCAAAAGTTGTTTACAGATTATTACGGAGGTGGTATCTATAAAACGACAAATGGAGGCGCATCATTCATTCCAAAATTAAATGGCCTAGATAATACCTTTGTATTAGATGTCGAATCAGACCCCAACGATCCGAATTTTGTCATTGTTGGCACCTGGGGATCTGGCGTTTACTGGAGCCCAAATAATGGACTTGATTGGTATCAAGGCAATGATGGCCTCTGGCTCCCATATATCTACTCAATTGAAGCAACTCAGGGCACATCAGGAACTGTTTTCTATGCCAGCACTTTTTATACCGGCGCAGCTCTGTTTGTAAGTTATGACCAGGGAAAAAGCTGGACACAACTGCCTACAGATACCCTGCCAGGCTTTGCACAAAATGGTTTTGACATTGAATCTGTCGACGGATCGAGCGAACGTTTAGTTGTCGCCACAGCAAATGGTATTTATTACAGCAACGATGCCGCGCAAACGTGGACACAAAGCCAGGTAGGTGGCGATCCATCAAGTGGTATTATTCTAGACATCGAAGGTATTAACAATAATCGCATGGTGGCCGCAACTTATGGAGACGGCATTTATTATAGTACCAACAGTGGTGTAAATTGGTCACTTGCTCAAGGTGAACCCTCAGATTTCGTCTATAAATTAAGTGCTGCACCTGATTCATCTCATATTTATGCAGCAACATTTGGATTAGCGAAAAGCAATAACAATGGGGTCAATTGGGAATCCGTTCAAACCGGTGTTCCTGACAATCTTTTCTTCAGAACAGTTGATCATGGTTCTGATGGAAAGGGTCATGTTTATGCAGGTAGTATTGGTCAAGGTATGTGGGCCGCACCTGATTCCACAGATTACTGGATTCATTTTTCGGATGGATTTTCGCCACCACGTGTGCGTGCAATAAATGCAGATTTCAAACAGCCTAGCAGGTTATTTGTAGGTACAGATGGACAAAGTGCTTGGTATTTTGTGCCTGATAAATTACCATTTGTTACGACTTCATATTTGCCTATCACGACTAAGAAGTGAGGGTTTTATTAACCCCAAAAATAAGCGCTCATAGGACAGTTTGATAAAACAGACAAGTATGATTGCTTTGTATAAAAAATTTATTCCTTTATGATTTTGGGAGGTAGTTTATGCGTAATAGAGTTGTTTTAATGTTAAGTCTGTTATTGTTTGTCATTGTCGGCTGCGGTGGTGACGATCCAACGCCTACGCCTACGCTTCAGATCATTCCGACAGATACGGCCGTGCCTCTACCTACCGACACATTAGTCCCCACAGAAACGCCAACATCTACGCCAACGGCTACACCGACTGCAACTTCCACCCCCACAGAGACCCCAACTGAAACACCCGTTGCAAACAGTGGCAGCACAAGCAGTGGCGACACAGATAACAATGATGAGTTAGAGGATATCGCTGCTACCATTATCCCACAAATATTAACCCCAGGGGCGATTGAAATCCCGACAATACCGGCGATACCCACACTTCCAACATTACCGCCCTTGCCTGGCGGCTAAAGAGATCAACCAAGAATTGACCATGGACTGGACGAAAAACAATGGTTTCCACTTTTTACCCTTGGTCAATTTCTTGCACTGCCTTATAATTGAAAGCTGACTTTGAAGTATTATAATAATCCAACATCAACAAATTAAAAGGATGGTGCTGTGGATTCACAATCAAATCCCAAATTAATAATGCAAGCAGGCCCTTTGCCTGACGAAGTATATGAACTAACCCAGCCCAAAACAGTCATCGGCCGTGCGCCCAGTGTTGACATCGTGCTTACGTTTGCGGCCGTTTCTGGCCGCCATGCTTTAATTTCACGAGAAGACAATCAATGTTTTATCGAAGATTTGGGCAGCAGCAACGGCACCTTCATCAATGGACAACGTTTACATGGTAAGCAGAAGTTAAATCAAGGCGACGAAATTCGTTTGGGACAATCGATTCAGTTACAGTATTCTGCACCTGAACCAGAGATCGATCGAACCGTGCTGCAATCACCTCCTGTTGATGGAACCGTGTTAGAACAAAATATGGCTGGGTTTGATATCGACCATACGGGCACACCCGCCGCGGCAGATGTTCCCAGCACACCAACCAAAGCTTCCCCCGCTTTATCTGCGATGGAGGGGGGCAAGACAATCATCGCAGATGATTACTTTCAAGCTGCTGCGACAATTCCCCCACGCTTTCAGGTTGCAATCGCGGGTGATCCACCGCAAACTTATACGCTCAGTCGCAACCAGATTACAATTGGACGCGCCGATAACAATGACATTGTAATTCCATCCAAAATTGTATCCCGGCGTCATGCTGTTTTGGAACGCTTGCCCGGTGGTGGCTACCAGATTGTGCCCCTAAAAGAAGCTGGTAATCCGGTGTTATTCGCAGGACGGCCGTTGCCAGCACCACAACAATTGCAACACGAAGATAAACTGAGGATCGGCGGTCTTGACCCTGGCTCTATGGTCACCATGACCTACATTTCGCCCAGTGAAGCTGGGGCCGCCACCAGCGCAGCCGCAAGCATTGATTTCAGCAAGAAAACAAAAATCACCCTGGGGCGCGATGCCACAAACGATGTCGTGCTTGACAGTCCAGCCATTTCTCGTTTTCACGCACAAGTGGAGCGTGTCGGCCAACGTTATCGTGTAAACGACCTGGGTAGTTCAAACGGCACCTTTGTCAATAATGAACGTATCGGTGACGACGAAGTTTGGCTCAAACCCAATGACGCCATTCGGATTGGCTCATACCGCTTCGTCATGGGGCTTGACAGATTAGCCCAATTCGATGAAAGTGGTGACCTGCGTGTCGAGGCAATCAACCTGAACAAATGGGTGCGCAAAGACCTCAACATCCTACAGAACATCTCCCTTGTTTTCCAACCGCGCGAATTTGTAGTTGTTGTTGGGCAAAGTGGTGGTGGTAAATCAACCCTGGTCGATGCCATAGCTGGTTACCGCCCAGCTACCGACGGTGAAGTGACTGTCAACGACATCAATGTTTACCAAAACTTTGATGCCATTCGCGACGAAATTGGTTACGTGCCACAAAAAGACATCATCCATATGGAACTAACTGTGTGGCAGGCACTAGACTATGCAGCCCAACTGCGAATGCCTTCTGACACTACCAAAGAAGAACGTCACCAGCGTATCAACGAAGTCTTAGACGATCTCGATCTAGCACATCGCAAAGATGTACAGATCAGTGGTCTCAGTGGGGGGCAACAAAAGCGTGTCTCCATCGGCGTAGAATTAATTACAAAACCAGGGCTTTTCTTCCTCGATGAACCCACTTCGGGTTTAGATCCTGGTACAGAAACATCGTTTATGCAGCTAATGCGGCGGCTCGCCGATCAAGGTCGGTCGATCATCCTTATCACTCATGCCACTAAAAATGTTATGCTCGCGGACAAGGTTGTTTTCCTGGCACGTGGTGGTCATTTGGCTTGGTTTGGCCCGCCAGAAGAAGCCCTGCTCTACTTTGATAAATACCGCACAGAACAAGAAAGACGCAGCGGTAAAATCGAATTTGATGAAATTTACAATATCCTTGGCGATCAATCCCGTGGCGATGCAAAAGATTGGGGAGATCGCTTCCGCACAAGTGCAGTTTATGACAGCTACATCTCACAACCCTTACACGAACAAGATCAGGCACCCACCGGCAAATTTAGCGTGCCTACAGCAGCACCAGGACCAAAACGCAAACGTCAAGTCTCTTCCTGGCGGCAGTTCCTCATTCTTTCATCACGCAATATCAAAATTCTAACACGTGATCGCTTCGGTTTAATTCTGATGCTGGCCGCACCACCTTTAGTAAGCTTGCTTGACGTTATTCTCGCGCTTGTCCTGGGGCGTGATCCCTTTGATTTCTATGAAGGCTCAATGCCCAATGTGATGATCACGTTGTTCTTGTTAACAGTTTATGGGGTTATGGTCGGCGGTCTGGCACAAATGCGTGAAATCGTAAAGGAGCAAGATGTTTATCGCCGCGAAAGGTTGGTAAACTTGCGGCTCTTCCCATATGTCATGTCTAAAATATGGGTGGCCGCGCTTTTGGCTGTTTATGCTTCCCTCGTTTATATCGTTGTGCATTATCTCGCTTTCGACATGCCAGGCGGCACTACTGAAATGGTGCTGATGTTCATCTCCCTGACTCTCGCAACCATGGCAGGTATGATGCTCGGTCTATTTGCTTCAGCGCTCGCGCCCAATGCCAATTCAGCACCATTGAT
Source organism: Anaerolineales bacterium (assembly GCA_020432765.1). GTDB lineage: Bacteria > Chloroflexota > Anaerolineae > Promineifilales > Promineifilaceae > JAACFF01. Next base: position 6,402 of record JAGRDI010000519.1, read on the forward strand.
TGTTGTTTTGCTTATGCTGCCACAGATTGTACTCGGCGGCGCCTTGGTGCCCTTGCCGCCGGCTGTCAGCGCACCCATCTCCACACGTTGGGCATTCCAAGCATTCATGGGCATTACCGGCGTCGGATCAGATGTTGCTGCCGATGTTTGTTGGGACCTCGATGAAGAGCTGCAAAAAGCAATGACGCTTGAAGAGAAAAACGCCAATTGTCTTTGCATGGGTATAAATGCTGTGCGCGAGGACAGTTGCAACCACCCTGGTCTGGGTCAATTTTACATTGAAGCCGTTGACCAACCGGAACCAGCACCATTCGACGAGCCATCACCGATCAAACCACAAGAGCCACCCGAACCGGAGATCCCAGCTCAACCAGAAAAACCGGCAGATGAATCTGATGATGTCGCGATGGCAATCTATTTTGAAGATTTGGAAGAATGGCAAAAAGAAGTTGATGACATAAACTCTGCCTATCGCGTTGAAGTTGATTTGTACCGGGATCAATTAGCTATTTTTGAACAAGAAACACAGGATTTTGTGCAGCTTAAAACTGAACGTGAAACAGCACGGGCAAGATGGACCGCCAATCAAACTGGTGCTTCCCAGCTAGCAGAGGGACTTATCCGCCAATTTGAACCTGGTTTTGGCTGGACGTATGTCGATAAAAACGATTCAAGCGCTTACCAACAAATGCTCCTGAAAACTTGGGCCGCACAATTGTTCATTATCCTTGTATTATTCGGCGCGATAATGTTCCTGCAAAAACGAAAGGATGTCGCCTAATGAAACTTTTGCGTGTGACGATAGTAATAGGCTGCATTTTGCTTCTATTCATAACAGCATGTGGTGGCGATGACACACCCGATACGGCCGTATTAACACTAGAAGCAGAACTTGCCAAGAAAGATGACGGTTCAGGTGAAAATGCAGACCCAACTCCCACAAATTCAGAAAATGTTACAGAACCCACTGCACCAGCGACTGCAGAACCGCCGCCTTCTGAAGCGCCAACAATCGCATCAGAGCCTGCCCCAACCCCAGAACCTGACCCAACCAATATTGCCGCAACGGCCGAATCCGTCTCCATCGAACCAGAATTGCGTGCTTTAGGTATCGATCCTGCAGCAGGCAAGTTAGCCTGGATGCATCCGCCTATCACACTCGAAGTGACTGATTTTGAAGAAACGGCTTTTGGCAATCAACGTATTTTCACAGTCGCCAGTGATTTCGTTTTGGCAGCAGATGTCACCTGGAATTCAGCCTACGCTGAATCGGGCTGTGGGTTTGTCGCACGCTCTGATGGCGACGAAGAAGTTCCCAGCCAATATATTATCGGGCTTACACGCGGCGCACAAGGGCATGTGCTTTTCGCTGAACAAATCGCGGGAGATGTTGATCTAGATCATGCCACCGACATTTATGCTAACGGTATCGACCCCAATTTCGAATGGCAAAATGACACCACTAACCGCATTGCTATTGTTGGTATCGGCCAGGATTTCACACTTTACAGCAATGGCACGAAGTTGGGAACCGTATCAGCAACATCAGGCTTTGAAGAGGGTTTTGTGGCGTTTATCGCTGTCAATCGATCTGGTGGCATCCGCTGCCAATTCAACAATGCGTGGCTGTGGCGTTTTAATTAAGCATTGTTTGACAATCCGTAACCGCAACGACTACACTTAGAGTCATCCTATTTCACAAATAACCAACAAGAACGAATTTTCTGGAGATAACTTATGGCACAACCTAGCTGGATAGGTCGCACGCTAAACGGCCGTTACGAAATACAAGAATTACTCGGTCAGGGAGGCATGGCGGCCGTTTATAAAGCGTTTGACCACAACCTGAAACGGGTTGTGGCTGTAAAACTCATCCATTCGCAATTTTCCAGCAACGAAGACTTTGTGCGCCGTTTTGAATCCGAAGCCGCGACGGTAGCACAGCTGCGCCATCCCAACATCATCCAAATATTTGATTTCACACATGAAGACGAAATCTATTTCATCGTCTTCGAATTTGTACCTGGCGAAACCTTGCAAGCGCGGATGAAACGTCTGGCAATGGCCAACCGTCAAATGGAAATCAAAGAAGCCGTTGACATCGCCGCCAAAACAGCAGATGCACTCAATTATGCACACACAAAAGGGCTTATCCATCGTGACATCAAGCCCGCCAATATCATGCTCAATGTGTATGGCGAACCGATTGTGATGGACTTTGGGATTGCTAAAATCATGGGCGGCACGCAACATACCGCCACAGGTGCGGTTCTAGGCACAGCGCGTTATATGTCACCTGAACAAATCAAAGGGGATCGCATTGATCCGCGTTCTGATGAATATTCTTTGGGCGTCACGCTGTTTGAGATGCTCGGTGGACGCCCGCCCTTTGAAGCCGATTCAGCAATGACCTTAATGATGATGCACATGACCGATCCCGTGCCTGATTTGCGTAATCTGCGTGCAGAAGTACCGTCAGGATTGGTTTCGGTGGTTAATAAATCCTTAGCCAAAAATCGTGATGATCGTTATGCAACGGCCGCTGCCATGGCTGCTGCTTTACGTCATTACGACGCTGAAACAACATCTGCTGCTGATGCAACGACCATCGAACAAAGCCCTGTCAACGATCCGGGTAAAACTGTGCTGGAATCGGCGGCCTTGGGTGCGGCCGTTGCTGCCTCTCCTTCTTCAGCCGCAACAGTCGTTGAATCCACGGCCGCTTCACAACCAGCAGCAGCACCGCCACCACCACGCACGCCACCTGCGGGACAACCGGCCGCAGGCAAAAGTGGTCCCAACTGGCTGCTGATCGGGGGTGCAATTATGGCCGTGATCGCTATCCTGGCTATTGCTTATTTCGTGTTCATTCGTCCTTCTGGCGGTAACGGCGAAGGGACACCCCCAATCGCTGAGGTGACAGAAGAACCAGTGGCAACTGAACCATCTGCAACCGAAGTAATTCCAACGGAAGAACCCGCCGCTACCGAAATTCCAGCGACCAATACAGCAGAACCAGAACCAACGGATGAACCACCTGTCGATTCTGGTGCAGCAGTCGATTCCGTTGTAGGTGATGTGATAATTGTAAATGCAGACGGTGAAACGGCCGTTTCACCCGACACACCCATCACAGCCGGTTCCAAAATTGTCACTGGTAGTGGTGGTGAAATAAGCTTATTCTTGGATGATGGCTCGCTCATCGGACTCACCGAGAATAGCGAATTAGGCATTGTTGAATTTGCCACAGACCCGCAAGATGAGACTCAATCATCTATCTTCCAGATGGATACGGGTAATTTACTGCTCAGCAAAACAGAGGTTGGCAATATTTTAGAGGTCTTAAATTCAGGAGAACGGCCGTTAGCCTCCCTGCAATTCCTGGCTCCAGTTAATGCTGCCGGTACAACAACCCATCAAAGCAAAGTTTTACAACAAAGTTTGCAACCTAATTATATGGGTATCAACGTTGCGGAAGATGGCAGCACACTCATCTCATGCTTTTTGGGTGACTGTACCGTGTTTGATGATCAAACACCTTTGTCTTCCGGATCGGAAATTCGCATTGATGCCAATGGCCAAGTCAACCCACCGCTGCCTATTACGCAGCAATCTGAAGGTTATCAATATTGGCAAACAGCTTGTGGCAACTGCTTACCAGAGATTGTGCCTCCCACACTGCCACCCACGGCAACCTCTCTGCCAGCAACTGCAACATTACCGCCGCCGACAACGCCACCTGAACCAACGGCCGAACCCACCACAGAAACAACCGAACTCAGTGTACGCATTACTGGCATCAGCGATCAAAACGGCACGTACGTTGTAAATTATGAAACCTATGGTTACACAGAACAGTTGCCTGGACAGCATGTGCATTTCTACTTTGACACGGTTTCGGAAGCAAATGCAGGTGCACCCGGCAGCGGGCCGTGGAAGTTGTACGGCGGACCACGGCCGTTTACCCAATACACAGTCAATGACAGACCATCAGCTGCCACAGCCATGTGCGCTCGCGTCGCCAACGCCGATCATTCAATCATAAGCGGCAGCGGCAATTGTTGGGCGCTGCCATAAGGCAAAAGAAGGAGGACGGATCATTGAATCCATCCCCCTTCTTTTGTCTAAACGAGGGGAGCCACCCTCTAAATACCGCTATATCAAACATAACGGTCATTCAGGCATTCTTTAGGGAGCTTGCCAATGAATACAAAAATCCGAGTCATCATTGCCGATAATCACAGATTGATTTTGGCAGGGCTGCGTAGTTTGATGGCTGATGAAGAAGACTTAAATATCATCGCCACTGCCACCGATGGCGAGCGGCTGCTAGACGCTGTTAAACGTTTCCATCCAGACGTTGTCATTGCTGATGTACAAATGCCTTATATTGACGGTATTACCTGCGTCGGTCATATTCGTCATATCAATCTGGCAACACGTGTCTTGCTGCTAACGGCCGAACCAGACCCCAAAACAATGCAAGCAGTTCTTGCTGCTGGCGCTGATGGGCTTTTGCTCAAAACCGATCCACCAGCACAGCTCATTCAGGCTGTACGGCAGGTGATGGCCGGACAACTTGTGTATACGGCCGTTGCCCGGCGCTGGCTGCAATTGAGTCAGCCGCAAACAGAAACGGCCGTGGCCATCCTATCAGAACGCGAATGCGAAGTTTTGCAATTGGTCGCCAACGGCCACACCAACAATCAGGTTGCGCAGCAGCTCCACATCAGCGAAAACACCGTCAAGCA
>JAGRDI010000520.1 GCA_020432765.1 Anaerolineales bacterium
GGACTTCGACAGGCTCAGCCCTCGTCAGAAAGTTAAAATTTTAATTTAACAATGCAGTGAGTCTTAAATTAAATACGAAAAAACCGTCCTTGCTGAGGCGACACTTTGCCTTAACGTTCAACCGCAAAACCGGCGGCTTCCCACTCATTAATACCCCCTTGCATATTATGCACATTATCGAAGCCATTTTGGCGTAGGAAATCAGTGACTTGTCCGCTGCGATTCCCACTGCGGCAGGTGACGACAACGGTTTTGTCGGTGGGGATTTCGTCAACACGGCTTTGCAGCTCGCTCATCGGAATCAGTGTGATGTCAGGGATATGTTTTTCGTCATATTCATCTTGTTCACGCACATCAAGCATAAAAACATCATCTTGTTGGCTGAGTTCATAGGCGGTTTGTACGTCGATCTGAACAGGTAATTCTTGTGTGGTTGAATTGTCGGGAGCTGATGGCGCAACGGCCGTTTCTGTTGCACCACCACATGCAGCCAAACTAACTAATAAAACAATCAGCACGCTAAATAAAGCGATTTTTTTCATAATAATTTTCCTCAATTTTATTTTATTGACGCAAAATGCTGCGCATAGATTAATTATGCCGTCAAATCAACACACATGAAAGGGTCCCTACAAAACCTTTAAAATTTATTTAGGCTCTTTTTAAGAGAAATGGGAGGTTTTGTCGTCTCTAGATAACGTTTTGATTGGGATGCTATTTGGCCGTGTGTTGTTGGGTTGGATAATGACTTTTGACTCCCCTGTTAGTGCATCCCACACATCACCCATCGTATCGGCTAACGCAATGGTGACGTTGAGACGATTGGCAATATCTTGTGGGGAAATGTCATCAAGCGAGATCGTATCAGGATGGTCAAACATGACACGTGGCAAAACGATCAGATCGCCATAAGGCGCGGTTTCAAGTTGGTTCAAAACATCGGTTCCCATGAGCAGACCAGCCGTTGTGATGGTGCTGCCTAATCGTTCATTCGTAATCGGCCGTACCTCTACAGCTAAGCCGGTAATTTCGGCAAATTCCGCCGCTTTTGCTTGCAGAATACCTGCAAACATACTCCCTGTAACCAGTGTCACCAATTGGCAATCGACTATTGGCAATTGACCATTGACAATTTCCCCTTTGACTTCGTCCCATTCATCCAAAAAGAAACGCACCATCCCTAACCCATTTTCATGTAATTCCTGCCCGTCGTAGGCATCCAACTGCGGCACCTCACGGTCAGTTACCAGATACCATTCATCCGTCGGATAGGCAAAGCGCACACCAAATTCATCTAAGAATAATGCTTGTAATGAGTTGACATAATCGAGAGTTGCAGCTGCTTCTGAAACGGTATGGGTGCGCATTGTGTATTTATGTTGTTTGGTTAAACCAACCGGTACAACGCTAATCGATTGTACTGCTGGATACAGATCGGCTAATTCGTGTACCGAACGTTCCAGCCAAGGGCCATCATTAAAACCAGGCACGATGACAAGCTGGGTGTGTATCTCAATGCCACAATCAGCCAGCCATTGTAACTGTGGGATGATGTCTGGGGCAGTGGGGTTGCGCAAAAATTTACGGCGCAGCTCCCAATCAGTCACATGCACTGAGACGTATAGTGGGGACAATCTCATCGTTTTTATACGCCACCAATCGTGCTCACTGAGATTTGTGAGAGTGACAAAATGACCAAAAAGGAAAGAATAACGGTAATCGTCATCTTTTATGTAAAGTGTGCGTCGGAATTTAGGTGCCATTTGCAGCACAAAACAAAATTCACACAGATTATTACAACGCCGGATATCAGTATCGAAGGTAGGGTGGGCGAATTCAAGACCAAGCGTTTGGTTGTACTCTCGTTCAGCTTCAAAGAGTAAATATTCTTCCCCGCGTCGTATGAGCAGCTCAAGCGTTTCTTCGGCGCTGTAATATTGTACATCGATGACATCTTCAACCGTATTGTCATTGATTGCCAGCAGTTCATCACCAGCTTGCAGCCCAACTTCGGCTGCAACGCTGTTTGGTTCGATAGCGGTGATTTGGCCGCCGCTAAAACTGATTAGGTCGATTTCTTGAAAAATAGGCATAATAGCTGTTATCAGGGATTTTGGGAATTACTACTTGATATTGATCTTTAGCTGCTGACTGATGATTCAATGGCTAGCTGTAAAATTTCGGCGATGATCGTTTCTGGTGAGCGATTGGTGGTGTCGATGATGATTGCATCTGCGGCTGGGCGCAAAGGAGAATGTTTGCGATTGCTGTCTATTTGATCGCGTCGCTCGACATCTGTTAGCGTTTCCGCGAACCCATCTGCATGCCCTTGCTTTTCACGGTCCAGCCAGCGACGACGTGCGCGTTCCTCAGCAGATGCTGTTATGTAAAGTTTGAGCGGGGCATCTGGCATCACTACTGTACCAATGTCACGGCCGACCATGACGACATTACCCCGCTGACCAAATTCACGTTGGCGGCGCACCATTTCCTGGCGCACGGCAAGGTAGCTGGAGATTTGAGAGACTGTAGCATCCACATCAGGACGACGAATATCCCAAGTGACATCTTGCCCGTTGATAAAGACGGAATAATGACGGCCGTCTTCTTCCTCATTTGCTGGTTGAATATCCAAATCGAGTTGGATGGCTAATTGGGTAACGGCCGTTTCATCAGCTACATCTACCCCATTTTCCAAAACGGCTAAAGTCACCGCACGATACATACAACCGGTGTCCAAAAACAGGTAATTGAGTTTATCGGCCAGCATACGGCCAATGGTTGATTTGCCCGAGGCTGCCGGGCCGTCCATTGCAATTACATTGTGATACTTCATAGAAATGGGTTCCATTGTTTTTCTTGGCCGATTGTGGTTGTGGGACCATGTCCGGAGAGTACGGCCGTTTCGTCAGGTAAATCTAATAAATTTTCTTTGATACTCTTCATGAGCAAAGCATGATCGCCACCTGGCAGGTCGGTACGGCCGATGCTTTGTTGGAAAAGCACATCCCCATCAAAGATGACGTTATGCACAGGCAGATAGAAACAGACATGTCCGGGTGCATGTCCAGGGGTAAACAAAACTTCTAATTTTAGCTCTCCAACCAGAATAACATCTCCGGCGGCTAACATTTTATCTGCTGCTGGGGGCACAGGAATTTGCATTTGCCACATGCTGGCTGCCATAGGTGCGGCTTTTAACATGGGAATCGCTTCTGGATGAATATAAATGGGTGCATTGGTCAGTTGTTTGATTTCTGCCAAGCCGCCAACATGGTCGAAATGACTATGGGTGAGCAGAATATGGCTGATTGTCCATCCGTTTTCTGCAGCTTGATCGAAAATCAATTGTCCATCCCAGGCTGGATCTATGACCGCCGCTTGCTTGGTTTGGGTACAGGCGAGTAGATAACTGTTGGTTTGCAATGCTCCCAGAGGGATTTGGATTATTTTTAGCATAGACCCCCATTGTATTATCAGCTTGTTTCTCAGCCAAACAATTCTTATGCTATATTGGTTCGATATTCCAAAAAACGAGACTAGATTGAGGGTGAATTTGCGAATGGAGAAGATGTTTTTTTGACCATCGCTCA
>JAGRDI010000521.1 GCA_020432765.1 Anaerolineales bacterium
TCTTCAACTCATTTGAAACACACCCTTTGCCAAATCGCGTTACGGTTTTATGCATGGCGCTGCCACTTATGTGCGCGGCACCAGCTTAATGGTGGCAGCCTGCACTGCTGGCGTTACCATGGGGGCAACCCACTGCGGGTAGCGTTTGTACTTGGTGAGGTAGGCTTCATCTATTTTACTGTTGATATTGTCATTAGTCTCTTCGATGAAGGTGACATCTTTTTCCACGCCGCCCGCCCAGATGCGCCCTTTATACTGGTCTGTCACACCGCGAAACCATGAGGAAGAACGGCCGTTTACCGAGCGCACATACAATTCATCCCCCACACGCACCACCCAAATGATCACAGGCTTGCGCAGCGTGCCATCAGCCTTCAGTCCGGCAATGTGCAGCTCTTCCGCGCTACCAATTTTGTTAAGTTCATCAGTTGTCCAGTAAGTCATCGTCATCCTCCAAACCTTTCCTGCTCAAGCATTGGCAATAAATAGATCCCCTTTGATGCAAAATTTATGCCTGTGTTAAAGAGAGTGTGATAGTCACATTGCCATCACCAAGAATTGTTTTCAGTTCTGCTGCGCTCACACCATCAATCTTACCAAGTCTTGTGAAATTCCAGGAATTAGGCGCGTAATAAATGACAAACGCACTTCCCTGATACAGAATAATGTCTCCGGCTTCGGTTGTTATTTGTTCGTCGTTTCTTGGTAATTCCATGCCAAGTGAACCGACTTTCTCCATGCTCTCATAGTCGCGCATATTGATGGTTATCGAACCTTCTGCAAGCGCCTCTTTTAAAGCCGCTGCCGAAGTGTTATCAACGAGCGTTGCTGTAATTATATGATCTCCAACTTGAATATTCATATGATTGGTCTCCATCACATTTGAGTTATTCTGATTTGTATCACCTTCAGTTTTCTCTGCTGCTGGCATTGTGGCTGGCGGTGAGTTTGTGGCTGTAGCAGACAGCGCGGTGGACATCGGCGGTATGATGGTTGGTGTAATGGTTGCCGGTAGATTCGTTGGTGCCGAAACCGTCAGGGCAGGTGTCGGCGGGATTACAGTTGAAGGTGCTGTAGCCTGTGTTGCAGACGTGCAAGCGGTCACAAAGATGACTGCGAGAATGAGCGCGATTATTTGATGATAACGTTTACCCATTTTTCTCCTAGCATCCTTATTACACTGTAACATAAGTTTTTCAAACTTCTTGAAGTAGCGGCGGCTGAGCCTGTCGAAGCCAAAGCGGCGCATTGTCCAAGTTCGCCTCTACCTTCGACAAGCTCAGGCGACGACTTGTTTCTTGAAATTACTTTTGTTACAAAGTACTTATTTGTCTAACTACGAATTGACTGCCATATCATTGAAAGCATGGATCGTAGATTCAGTTTGCCACCGTAAACGGGCATCATGCTGGCATCGCCATAATCCTCGATTTGCTCTACATTCTTCAAAACATCCATGTCCGCCTCAGAGATGACAAAATCTACATCTGCATTCGATTTCATATGGGCAGGATTTGCCGTTTTGGGCAAGGGCAGCAGTCCAAGCTCTAAACAATAACGAATGCTTAGTTGGGGCACAGAAACGCCGTATTTTTGGGCCATTGCGGCAACTTCCTGATTTTTCAGCAATTCACCGTGAGCAATGGGTGAATACGCTTCTACCAGAATACCCTGATCTTGAGTGTATTGAATCAGCCCCTTCGGAGTATTGCTGATATGCACCAGTATCTGATTGACCATCGGTTTGAC
>JAGRDI010000522.1:0-3599 GCA_020432765.1 Anaerolineales bacterium
AGTGGTGCAATTACTCAGCCCAGTGGTGGTGATACGCCTGTTGGCAACTGCCAACATTCCTGGTGAAAGATCAAGTCCGTAAACATGACCCTCTGCGCCGGCAGCTTGGGCAAGTGTTACTAAACTCGTGCCGGTGCCGCAGCCGATTTCGATGATTTTTTCGCCGGGCTGCGGATTGAGTAGGGTGATGCCTTGGCTGCGATACGGCCGTTCTGCCGCCGCTGCCCAATCATACCAACGGCTTAACCGATTGTATGCCCGCATGGCATCAGCTTTTGAGCGTGCAACACATCGAATATTTAGAGTTGACATAACGCAAATGCATTCCTTATTTTAACAAATTTGTGACGACACTTTTTTTGATCGTGTCGGTGAACGCATGCAGTCTATGCAAGGTGGCTGGGACGACTAAAATGGTAAAGAGTCCCATGGCCAATAGACGACCAAACGCACTCAAGCCAAAGATGAATTGAAAGCTGACAGTATCGGCCAGGTAACCACCAAGAATAGGGCCTAAAAATGCGCTGCTGAATACGGCCGTTTGGTAAAGGGCCACTGCTTGTGGACGATATTCATCAGGCGCCAATTTTAGAAGTAGGTTGAAATTAGACAAGTTATAACCAGCCCAAATAAATCCACCGAGCAGATTGATAAATGCTACCTGCCAGGGAGCGGTGATAAACATCCAGGCAAAGGGGAGAATAGGAATGGTCAAGCCACAAACCATCTGCACCCACACCTCACTTTTCTCGTCTAACAAATTGCCGAACACCCGCTGTCCCAGTAAAGCTGATAGACCGCTGACAGCCGCCAATAGGCCAATCACAATCGTACTGGCCTGGAATGTTTGCACTAGATAAACGTTGAGGAAGGGGGCGGCGATGAAGAGAGCCAGATTCCAGACGAAAGCACTGATTACCAGGCCAATAAAGCGCGGCTGTTGCTGCAATCCCCTCCACAAATCACCGCGCAGCGGCTTTTGGGTGGTGGCTACCACCTTTTCGGGCTCATGTATGCGGCTGAAGATGAAAGTAGATATCATACCGAAAATGAAAGCCAGAAAGAAAACAATCTGGAAACCGAAGTACGGAAAATCATTACGGCCGTTACCCTGATTGATTAAAACGCCAGCCAGTGGAGCGACAAGTAAACCGGCTATGCCCATGGCTATGTTGCGGCTGCCAAAATAACGCCCGCGTATCCATTCGGGCACCAAATCCGCCACAAGGGCTGTCCAAGCCGGATTTGCCAGGTTAAACATAAATGCTTGAAAGCCGCTCAATCCAATGATCAACCAGATTGCCTGAGACGTATTTTTGCTGAAAAAGGGCAGCAGAGCCAGGCCTAAAAGACATATGCGAGCTAAGCCACCTCCACTCCATAAAACCAGTCGTTTGCGTTGACCCGCGCGTTCTGTTAACTTTGCACCAGGGAAAAAAGCCAGGGCGCCCAGTAAATTGCCTGCTGCGATTAGCCAGCCTACCTGCCCGGTCGTAGCCCCTAAGGCCAGGGCATATAGAGGTACAAAACCAAGATAAAAGTTTTCGCTGATGGCGCTGAAAAGACCATCTAACCAAAAATTGCGTAAATTGAATAACACGACCGGCTGCAGAGTGTTCTCTGTTTTCTGTGCCAGGCGCCGGTCCAGTGGCCGAATCACTGCTGACCAGTTCCAGCGCTGAGGCCGCAGATGATTGATAGCGGCGTTAAAACGTTGTTGTACGAGGTAAGTACGCATATATAATTTTTTTTATCGTTACTCTTTACGTATTGATAATCTCCTTTGTATATTTTCTATTTGTTTTTACAAAAATAAAAATTCATACAGGATTGATATTGTAACGGCTTAGAAAATTTTAACGAGAGAATTCAGTATGGGTACACTTAATATCTGAACCTGTCATGATTGCATTTGTTTCTCCGGTTGGTTTCCTGTTTTGAATGCAATTGTGCGATTTTTGTAACCCGTTCTTAGCAAGAGTTCATTTTCCTCTACGGCGCATGTAAAAAGTTTTTGGGAGGACGACGTGTGCCGGCTTAAAAATAATTGGCAGCAAAGAGAGATAGAATATCCTTCATTGAAAAAATGGTATAATTGTGGCACGAGAAGACAGGATGGAACAACACACACTTTTTTTTCGCTTTGGGGTTGCTTTGTTTATCGGTGTATTAGCCGGCTTGCAACGCGAATATGCCTTTGATCGTGTTGGCACGCAAATCGACCACCCGCGCAGGATGTTTGCCGGCATCCGCACATTTGCATTATTTGGCCTGGGCGGTTGTACGGCAGCTTATGTAGCTGACTTGTTTGCATCCCCTTGGATATTTGCTGCTGTTTTCCTCATTTTTGGCCTGATCATTGCCGTTGCTTATTATGTCACTGCTTCCCATGGCGATGTGGGTCTAACGACAGAAGTTGCCGCCTTGGTTATCTTCATGGCCGGGGCGCTTTGCTTTTGGGATGAACTGTCGATTGCTGCTGCGATTGGTGTGGTGACGACTTTATTGTTGTCATTGAAGTTGGAATTACACAGCTTTGCCGAACGCCTCACACGTGAAGATGTGCTCGCCGCCCTGAAGTTTGCGGTGATTACGGCGATCATTTTACCGGTTTTGCCCAATATGTCTCTGGGACCGCCTCCGTTTGATGTGCTGAATCCATACAATATCTGGTTGATGGTGGTGTTTATCTCCGGCATTAACTTTCTGGGTTATGTCCTGGTTAAAGTTGTGGGATCGGGGCGTGGCATTGGACTGACTGGTTTAATCGGCGGATTGGCGTCTAGTACGGCGACGACGTTGAGTTTTACGCAGCGCAGCCATGATACACCAACCCTCGGCAAACCCTTGGCGCTTGCAATAATTCTGTCTTGGATTGTAATGTTCGGTCGTGTGTTGGTGGAGGTGGCGGTGGTGAATACGCCGCTGCTGGAGAGTTTGCTGCTGCCGATGGTGGGAACGGCCGTTGTGGCCCTCATATTTGCTGCCTTCCTCTTTTGGCGACAACACACCAGCGAAAAAGGGGAAGCAGTTGTGATAAAAAATCCGTTTGAACTGCGTCCGGCAATTACTTTTGGTTTATTGTACGCAGTTGTCTTATTTGTCTCTCGGGTGGCGGAAATCTATTTTGGTAATGTCGGCATTTACATTTCTGCCATCGTCTCCGGTTTTGCCGATGTCGATGCGATAACCCTGTCTATGGCTGAGTTGAGCAGTATTGGTGACCTTGAAATGAATACGGCCGCACGCGCCATTGTGCTGGCAACCATGTCCAATACTGTCGTCAAAGGTACTATTGTCCTTACTGCTGGCGCTGTGGCCTTACGACGTGTCTTCTGGCCGGGTTTTGTGGCGATTCTTAGCGTTGGCTTACTCCTTGCCCTTTTGCTGTAAACAGATAAAAACAGCGTGAGATTAAATTTGATACGCTTATTGTTTGTTGTATGTGTGCTTGTTGTTTCATAGATAGATTGCTGTCAAAGATGTGCTTAAAACGATGCAATTGTGCGTGTAATTTTTGTGCGTATTTTTGTAACTGGACGCCGGCATTTTTATCTTACCAGAGGAGACATGTCAGGTTTTATGATTAATTTGTTCAC
>JAGRDI010000522.1:3620-5990 GCA_020432765.1 Anaerolineales bacterium
AACCTGACATGTCTAGAATTCGCCAGACTCCAGTTTGTAATACAGATCCTTTTTCTCGTCTTGCGTACCTGGCAGCTTTTGAGCAATGATTTACAGAATTTCAATAAAGCCACGATTGCCGTCCACACGCACCCGTTGACCGTTTTTTAATGTTTTTGTAGCGTTATGAACACCGACAATGGCTGGAATGCCATATTCACGCGCAACAACAGAACCGTGGGCTAGCGCTCCGCCAATATCCATCACCAGCCCGGCGGCGTTAATAAAGAGCGGTGTCCAGCCAGGATCAGTGAAAGGCGCAACTAGAATTTCGCCCGGTTGCAACATCTCGGTTGTTGGGTCGTGGATGATGTGTGCTACGCCCTCGACGATACCCGGCGAGACAGGATTGCCCACCAGGGCACCTGGCGGCACATCCTCCACATGATATTGTGCAGCAGGCGCCTCGCCATCGCTGGTAATAATCACCGGGGGCGTTAATTTTTGGTAGCGAACCAAGTCTGTTTGTCGTTGCGCTGCGATCTCATGCCATGAACGCTCTCCATCATCCCAAATGTTTAATAGTTCCTCCCATGTCAGAAACCAGATATCATTGGCTGCGGAAAGTTTTCCACTGGCGACCAACTTGGCCGCATTCTCTTTTAAGATAGTTTTGACGACCCACAAAAGACGAATCAACATAAATTTGTGATGTTCTCGCATCCCACCAACTTCAGTAAGAACATGATACAGACGTTTGAAGAGACGCAGACGAACTCTACCAAAAAGCCCCTTGCCTGCAGCCGCTAACAAATCAGCATAAGCGGCTTCGCGTGCTAAAACCTGGGTATCGAATAATACACGATTGCTCACATTCTTTTCGATGTTTCCAGCGATCACGCGCAGCACAGGCAGCGGAACTTCATGCCAACGTGGCATGTAGATATCGATCTCAGATGAACCCCGTGATCCGTAGCGAAATAAGAATAAATCCCAGGCTTCCAAAAAGGGTGCGCTGCCCTCGATTTGAGCAGCATTTTCTAACCAACCGTAGGCATCATCCCCAAGATGATTGAACTGCTTTACTAACTGCGGGGATTTTCGAGCTAACTCAGCCAAATCGCTTAGCATTAGATTCATCTCATTAACCACATTCCCGGGTATGCCCAAAGTGAGCGCTTCCACTTTATCGGGCGAAAGCCAGCGGCTTGCGAATTTTGGCAGCAGACGGGAGGCAGCAACTCCAGCAGCAGCCTCGGGCACCCAGTTCAGGAAAAAAGAGGGAGCTTTGGGAAGTTCATTCAGAATGGCTTGAATCTGTGTTTTGCCTTGTGGATATTCGCTCAGACTGCGTTCTGCATTGCTAATAAACGCATCTATCAGAGCGTTCGTTTGGGCCTCAAAACCAGATAAGTCGCGCCACCAAAGCGCATTGAATACCTGGCGCAGAATCCCGAATAGACCCTTAATAAGCCAAAAGGGTAAATGTAGTCCATGTGGGCGCTTGAATTCCGGGCGCTGCGTAACAAGTTGCAATAACTGCAGTAAGAGTGCATCAAATTGCGAGAGTACAGCTGAAGTAACCCGTTTTAAAATAGGGTGGCGTAATGGCTGTGTAATATCAATAAATATTCGCCCGCCACTAATGCGCAAAAGGCTGCTTGTCCAATCTGACCTTAGCTCAGGAGGTATTAAGTTTCGAAACATTGATAAGCTCAGGGGGGCCATGGCGCGGGTCATATTTTGCTGATGTCCACTGCTAAAGAATACGTGCAGACTGTCATCCGGTGATTGCAGATTGTCGATGGGGTAAAGCGAAGTGATGGGTCGTGCTTGCAATAAATAAAGCTGCCCATCAGCCATCGCCCATTCAATATCTTGTGGTGCGCCGTAATGTGCCTCGACCTGGCTGCCCATATCTACCAGTGCCAGAATTTGGTCATCGGTTAAGACAGTTTGCTCTCGTTGTTTGGCAGATAATATTTCTTGACGTGTGCCACCCTCTTTTTCTGGGTAGACAGCGATTTGTTTGTTGGCGATTTGACGCTCAATGATAGTGCGATTGCGTTTGTCCATGCGGTAGGTGTCGGGGGTGACAATGCCGCTGACCAATGCTTCGCCCAGACCAAAGCTGGCATCAATCGCCGCTGTGTGCCGATGACCGGTGAGCGGATCGGCGGTGAAGAGAGTACCAGCAGTTTCGGCCATCACCATTTGCTGAACGACGACGGAAATTTTCACCTCTTGGTGCGGGAAGTTGTTTTGGACACGGTAGAGGATGGCGCGATCAGTGAAAAGCGAGACCCAGCAGCGTCGAATTGCGTCGAGCAAGGCCTCCACGCCGATGATGTTGAGGTAGGTGTCTTGCTGACCGGCAAAGGATGCGTCGGG
>JAGRDI010000522.1:6116-6298 GCA_020432765.1 Anaerolineales bacterium
GGCCAACTTGTCGCGCTGTTTCTATGTTGTCGACAGCCACAGTATCTAGCAGCGTGTAGAGGTTTTCGACCGCGGTTGCTATAAATTGTTGAAAAGCGACTGTTGTCAGGCAAAATCCGGGCGGAACGGGAAAACCAGCGTGTACCATTTCGCCTAAATTTGCACCTTTGCCGCCTACTAGT
>JAGRDI010000523.1 GCA_020432765.1 Anaerolineales bacterium
TGTACAAAAGGTATATAGTCGGCCGCTGGTGTGTTGTTGACCTGCCAAAACAAGGTGAGCGGTAGGGATTCATTGGCAGCAGCCGAGCCCATGTCGGACCCAATTAATGCAACCACATTGCCAAAATCAGCTTCAGTGGGTTGGGCTATCGCAATTGTTGGTGTTTCTGTGAAGGTGTAGGCTGTGAAAGCATCATGAGGACGGCCGTTTTCTGTGCTGGCTGCCTGGGTGAGATACGGCCGTGTCCATTCTGGTGCAGGACTGTTGTGAGGAAAGATAATCAATGCTTTGCCATCAGCCGGGAACACCAACGCATTGCTGCCCGGCAGCCAATTGACCCGCCCATAATTTTCGCTCAAAAAAGCGACAGTTGGATGTTGGTAATGGGGTGCAGCCACATAGACTGTCTTTCCGCTCAGGTCTGTTTCATCTAGAAACTCTGCCACGGCCGCGAGATCGCCATCTGCTTCGAACAATAATGTGCGTGCCCCTGCCCATTGCTCAAAATAGGTTTGATAGGTTGATAAACCACCTGACAGCAAAATCAACAATCCCACAAATAAAACTGCAAAGGTTACAGGCGGATAGCCAAAGCGTTTCTCTAAGTCATGGAATAGAATCACCACACCCAGCGCAGGCAAGTAAAAAATGAAGGGGATGAGGCCGATTGCACGCAGGTTGCTGGGCACGATTTCGCCGGTTGCTAATGCGGTTGGCAGCAGCATGATCAACGGAGCCGCAATGAGCAAGATTAAGGCAGCACGCTGCCAATCATATGGGAAGCGCCGCCAGCGCCAAATGG
The DNA here is from genome assembly GCA_020432765.1 of Anaerolineales bacterium. Lineage (GTDB taxonomy): Bacteria > Chloroflexota > Anaerolineae > Promineifilales > Promineifilaceae > JAACFF01. Next base: position 803 of record JAGRDI010000523.1, read on the forward strand.
CGATGATCCAACCCACGATGAGTAAACCGCCCCAGAACCAGTTGAATAACGGCCGTCCCGGTAAATTAAAGCGCCAAAAAGGATCGCCAACCAGAAAAAACATACTTAACGACTTGATGAAGCTGTCCTGCAATGAAAGTTGGTTCGTACTTGGGGCTACCTGTCCAATACGCACCCAAAAGGCATCTGGATGCACAACGAAATAGCCCAGCAAAGGCAGCAAAACTAAAAATGCCACGCCAAGAAACAAAGCCAATTGCCGCCAACGCAAACGCCAAGCCTTACGATTCAAGAGAAATGGAAACACAGTGAGTAACAGGAGGAATGGAAAAACACGCACAGCCAGATACGTGTAGGCAGAAAGCCCCAAAAACAGTCCGCCAGTTGTTAGCCAGCGCTTGTCATCGCGGCGCATGCCACGGAACAAAGCCGCAACAGTCAACGCCTGTAACAGAGGCTGGGTGATGGCGCGAAAGCCCAGGCGGCTAAATAACACATGCCAGAAGCTTATTGCCAGCAATGCTGCCGCCAAAATAGCCACACGACGATCAGCGAGCAGTTCGCGCCCTAACCAATAAGTGGTCGCAATCGTCAAGAGCCCCACGAAAGCGGCCGTTAAGCGTAATGCAAAAACAGATTCGCCAACCAGATGCATTACTGCTCCAGCCAGGTAAAAAAACAAGGGTTCTTTGCCTGTGTAGCTGGAGATAAAGAGGGGGCGCTCACCACGTAAGCCAATATCTGCTGATAAGATGGCATTGGCAGCTTCATCGTAATGCAAACCGGGTGGTGCTTGTGGCAGGTCTGGCAGACGTAAAGCGGCCGCGACTAATAAACAGAGCACCATAAAGGCAAGCGCATGATAGCGCGTCAGGCGATTCATGCGCTTGATTTTAGCCTTGCATAGGGTATTCGGCTATGACGTTTAACAAACGTTTGGCAAATTTAGCTAGTAGTGCAGCAAACAAGTTTTGACGGGCTAACTCAAGTGGCGAGGTCAGGAGACCGGCCACGAGCTATTCTACAAAATAACATTGTCGGACTACTAGGACAAAAGACCGATATTTCCGTCCTCGTATACTGGTTGCGGAGCGTATGCTGCTTGTTTCATTGTGTCTGCCAGTACAGAGTAGACGTTTGTCCACGCTTGTTTGACTTCGGCCGTAAACGCTGCGCCAAGTCCCTGCTCTAGCGTCCATAGTAACGTTGCGCCAACGATGTCATAATCAGCAGCTTGCACGCCATAACCGGCGTGTCACTGCCCTAATTTTTGCACAGCCGGCACGACGGCCACCAGGTTGTCCAGGTTAGCCACAGCAACAGCGATCATTTGCATCAGCTTTTTGCCTTGCTCTTGCATATTGCTCTTAAATAACGGACGGTAATGGGGGGCGACCTCGAATAAACGGCCGTAAAAAATGGCAGCAGCTTGGTCGGCAATCGGTACTATTTGGGCAAAGGTTTCTCTTACCAGGTTTTTGTCTTCAGGTGTCATTTTATTTCTTTCCAGATTAATGTGGCGCGGTCAGGGCCTTGCACAGGGTGTGCCGAAGTGAGACCGGCCACAAGCTTAAGTTATTTTTCTTCCAAATTTAGATGCACACCGCCTTTAGGGCGCAAGGTCGTTGAGAGTTGCGGTTGGGCTGGTGAACCATACGGCCGTATCCGATAACGTTGCAGCAGCCGAGTTAAAATGAGTTGGCCTTCCATGTAGGCAAAATCACGGCCGATGCATTGACGCTGCCCGGCACCAAAAGGCACATAAGCAAATGGATGACGGGACTGCGCTGCTTTTTTGTCAAAGCGATCTGGATCAAAACGTTCGGGATACTCCCATTGTTCAGGATGGTGATGGATATGGTAAATCATCAAAGCCACCTGTGTCCCCGCCGGAATCGGGTAGCCGTCGATTTGGTCATCTGCGACTGTTAAACGTGGCAAGAACCAGGCACTGGGTCGAATGCGCAGTGCTTCTTGGAACGTGCGTTTTACCAGGTCAAGCGAGCGCAATGACATCAAATCAGGGTTATTTGCGCCAATCGCAGTACTGATTTCGTCTGTGATCCTTGTTTGCAATGTTATATCGCGTGCCAGATAGTCAGTTGCCCACGCCAGGGCAATTGCTGTCGTTTCATAGCCGGCCACAAAGATGGTTGCGACCTCATCGCGCAGCTGCTCATCGGTCATTTGTGCGCCTGTTTCAGCATCGACGATATTCAGTAACATCGCCAGCAAGTTGGTTTCATCATTGGCTGCACGACTGCGGGTAATGACACGATAAACAATCTCATCAAATGTTTTGCGTGCTGCCGCATACCGCCGTTTGCCGGGCAGCGGTGTCCAGCTTGGCAAGGATTCACCGACAACGCCAACCAATAGATAGTCCAGCGCATGGGTCATCGCTACACTCAGGCGGTTAAATTCGTCGTCGTCCAACTGTGCGCCAAACATGGTGCGTACAATAACTTGCATGGTGATTTGGTTAACGGCCGTTGAGAAATCAAACCCCTTAGCCGTAATAGGCCATGTAGCCATCTGTTCGTCAATGGCTGTTAGCATCAGGTCAAACAGCCCGGCGATGTGCCGCCGGTGAAATTGTGGCTGCATCATGCGCCGCTGGCGCAGCCAAAAGTCGCCTTCACTGACGACCAGGCCATTGCCAAATAGACTGCGCACAGACGTCCACATGTTGCCCCCTTTGCGGAAGTTGCGCACATTGTCGCGCAGAACATACTGCACATGGCGCGGATGGCTTAATGCCACCGCATCAGTCACGCCCAGATCGACACGGTAGATATCACCATATTGACGCTGTGCTGCGTGCAGGTAATCGAACTGCTGGTGTACGATGTGGGGTATAGCGCCGAGCAGTGGCATATGGGGTGCTGTAGGGATATTGGGTAAAATCGATCGAGAAGTTGTTATGGTCGTCATTAGATTCTCCTTGTGTAAATGGGGATACTTTTGATTATCAAACCTGGGTCAATCCCAGGC
>JAGRDI010000524.1 GCA_020432765.1 Anaerolineales bacterium
GCGGCCATCACTTTGGTGAGTGCAACCAGACCCGCTTTGCTGGCGGCATGATGCGCGTAGTTGGGCCAGGTCTGAAATGCTGATAGATCGGTGATGTTGATGATGAGGCCAGACTCTTGTTTGAGCATATGGGGTGCAACGGCTTGGGAACAGAGAAATGGGCCGGTCAGATTGACATTCAGGGCGGCTTGCCATGCTGCATAGCTAATATCGAGGAAGGGTGATTGCAGCCAAATGGAGGCGTTATTGATGAGAATATCGATACGGCCGTATTCTGCCATCACTTTCTCCACAACCACTTTGGGCTGTTCACGTTGGCGCACATCCAATGGCAGCGCCATACCGCGCACACCCAATGCTTCGATTTCTGCTAAAGTATCCTGCCAGGGTTCTTCAGCATTCAAATAGGTGAAAGCAACATTGACTCCTTTTTGTGCCAATGTCAAGGCGATAACACGCCCTACGCGCATGGCCGCACCAGTTATCAAAGCAAATTTTCCTTTTAGTTCCATATTGTTTCCTTAAAAATCACCACAGAGATCACAAAGAACACAGAGAAAACCTGCGGTCTCGAGTTATTGGATTGCGTTTGGGATGCCGGCGCGGAGGAGTAGATTTTGTGCTGCTTGACGACATTCTTCTAATAAGGCAGTTTCGTCTAGCATTGTTAATTCGCCTTTGTCGAGCAGGATACGGCCGTCTACCAATACCGTGTCCACATCAGGTCCATTACAATTATAAACCAGCGCACTGGCAGCACTATGTACCGGCATAATATGTGGTTTGTTGAGATTGACGAGGGTAATATCAGCTTTGAACCCTGGCACCAATTGACCAATATCCGCACGTCCTATTATTTTTGCGCCGGTTGTTGTCACCATACGTAACGCATCTAAAGGCAGCAATACGGTTGTATCGCCGCTGCTGACTTTTGCCAGTAAAACGGCCGTTTTCAACGTCTCCAAAATATCTTGCGAATTGTGTGAGGCCGAACCATCGGTACCTAGAACTACAGGAATGCCACGCTTGAGCATCGCTGGAATAGGGGCAGTGCCGGATGCCAGATACATATTACTGGTAGGACAATGTACGACCACTGCGCCGCTGTCTGCTATTAAATCAAGTTCTGTCGAAGTTACATGCACGGCATGGACTAACTGCATATCTGGGCCGAGTGCATCCAACGACTGCAGCCATTCGATGTGGCGTAAGCCGGTGCGTTGGAGCAGCATCTCAATTTCATCTTGTGCTTCGGCGACATGTATATGGGTCGGCACGCCCCATGTCCGGGCCTGTGCGATGCAGTGGTGCATGGTGGAATCAGAACAGCGCCAGGGAACGAGGGGGCCGAAACTAATGGATAATCGGCCGTTGCCTGCGCCTTGCCATTGATTATACAGTCGGGTCATCTCGGCCAGAATAACATCTGGCTCTTCGGCGGCTGCACCCATATCGACCCAACCCCGTGCCAATTGCAGACGTACGCCAATTTTTTCGGCGGCTTTTAGGATTGTGTCGCTCATGGTTGGGGCAGGTAGTTTGTGGTGTTGGTTTACGGCCGTAACGCCACAGCGCAGATTTTCGACCAAGCCTAACAAACTCGCCAAATGCATATCTTCTGGTGTGAATGCGGCCTGCAAGGGCCACATGATTTGTTTTAGCCATTGCAGCAGCGGTTTATCATCTCCAAGCCCGCGCATGAAGGTTTGTGAGAGATGGGTGTGGGCGTTAATCAGGCCAGGTAAAACAGCCATGTGGGTGGCATCGATCAACTGGTTTGCCTGGGATAAAAAGCGTTCTGGTGGATCGTCTTTGCCGATATCTGCGATTTTGTCGTCTACAACCCATACCCAACCGGGGTTATGGATGGCAGACTTTGCATTCATGGTGAGAATGGTTCCTTTATGGATCAGGATTGCCATGGACTTGTGTTTGCCGCTTCAAATCGGCAGCCAGCAAAAGGAAGTACGCTGTAGCGCACTGTTTTTTTAACTTGCTTGAGCAGATTTCCTTTGTTAGCCTGGGGTTTGAACTCCAGGCACTAATAATGCAAACGGCCGTTCTACCAACTGACCAATACGCTGTAAAAAGCGTGCGGCGGGTGCGCCATCGAGGATGCGATGATCAAAACTGAGGCTCAAGGTGATGCGGTCGCGCAGCATTAGTTTACCATTTAGTCCGACTGGTTTATTGACGATACGGCCGACACCTAAAATAGCAGCTTGTGGCTGATTGATGATGGGCGTGAAGGCATCAATGCCATACATGCCCAGGTTGGTGATGGTGAAGGTCCCCCCGCTCAAGTCGTCCGGTAAATTCTTGCCAAGCAAAGCACGTTGAACCAATGTATCCCCGATTT
>JAGRDI010000525.1 GCA_020432765.1 Anaerolineales bacterium
GAGCAAACGCTGATTCTGATGATGCTACGGCCGTTCCAAATCGAACCGCCCACCCAACATTCACCTGATTCTTGAATAAATTTGAGCGTCAACTGAGTTTCTTCATCACTGCCACAAGCCACCACAACTTGATTAAAAACAACATCGTTTAGGACATCGAAGCCATTTTCTTTTAGTTCTTGTGCGAACTGGCAAGCGCGTTCATGTAGTCCGAATATTAATTCATCCGCACCCGCTTTGCCCAGATATTTTAACGTCGCCCACAGTTCTATTGCTCTGGCGCGGCGTGACATTTCCGGCGTGTACATCATGCCATCCCGATTTTCACTGTGAACGATATAGTCGCCAGTTGCTTGCAGCGCGTTGATTAACGCCGCTTTGTCATTACATAGCACCACGCCGCTGTCATAGGGCGTGTTGAGCGTCTTATGCCCATCCACAGACCAGGAGTTGGCCTTGGCGATGCCATTTGTCAAATGGCTTAACCGTTCACAAGCTGCCGCCCACAGACCAAAAGCACCGTCAATATGAACCCATGCATTGGCTTGCCTGGCGCGTTCACAAATCGTATCAAATTCATCGTAGGCACCTGAATTGACATTTCCGGCCTGCAAAATTAGGATCGTACTGTCATCGAGCGGGGGCACGGCCGTAGCCAACACCCGCCCCTGTGCATCGGTATCCATCCATTCGATATTGTCGCTGCCCAAACCAAGCAGTGCGATCGCTTTCGTGACGGTTGCGTGTGCTTGTTTACCAGCAACCACTCTGATAGGCGGTGCACCGTTTAGTCCTTTTTTGTTCACATCCCAATTCTGGTTTTGCAAAACACGATAACGGCCTGCTGCCAGTCCACAGAATATTGCCAGAGAGGATCCGCTTACAAAACCCGCAACAACATGCTCCGGTAAACCCAACAACTGCTTTAGCCAATCCTCTGCCACCTGTTCCAGCTTGGCGGTAATGGGGGACATGGCATACAGAGCACTGTTCTGATCCCAAAAATCAGCCAGCCAACGCGCGGCCAGAGCCGTCGGAATAACGCTACCATCAACAAAGCCAAAGTAACGGCCGCCTATTTGTGAGACAGTCGCGGGAGAGCCATATTGATGCAGTTGCTGTAAGATGGCAGCAGGATCGCCCACATGGTCGGGCAGCGTTTCATCAAACTGGGTCAGATCATTTAATGCTTGCTTTGTGGGGAAAACATTTCTATCGAATGCGTGCTCCGCATAGGCGAAGGCGTACTTTTTCGCCTGTTCAAAAATCGATTTATCTTCAAACTCTTGCAACATTTTTTTGCTAAGATTTTCGGTCATATTTTTCTATCTTTTAGAAGCCGCGAGTTGCCGTAAGAGCACTTGGCGCGGCCGCCAATAATCGCGAGCTTCTCCCGCTAAATAAAGTGATCCAGCAATGATGATGATGTCAGCGGGATTACTGTTGGCTAAGACCAAATCAATGGCTGCACCAACGCTTTTAATGTTGCTGACCACTGTGGCTGGGGCTGCGTTTTGCGCGTAGTCAACAAGTTGTGCAGCAGGGATTGCTGGCTTGCCCAAAACATTGGGTTCTGTCATCACAAAACGATCTGCCACAGTAGCTATCGCTTCTACCATTGGCCTTGAATTTTTGCTAACCAAAACACCCATAATCACTGTTACATGTTTTTCGGGGAAAAATGTTTTGATGCTGTGGGCGAGGGCTTGCATTTTATGTGGATTGTGGGCGCTGTCGAGGATCACGATGGGGTTTGTTTGCATGATTTCCATGCGCCCAGGCAGGTGTAGATTGGCAAGGATGTGACGTACGGCCGTTTCCCCCACATCAATTCCCTCTCTCTCTCGTAAAACGTCTACGGCCGTTACTGCCAACGCCGCATTTTGTGCTTGAAAAGTGCCTAACAAGGGCAGCCATAAATGGTCGTAAACGCGATAAGGCGTTTGCACAGACAGTGTGAAACCATCTGCGTCGGCTGCATGTAGTCTGTAATCGAAATCTTGCCCCAGCCGCAGTAGTTGGCTGTTTTTTTGGCGTGCTTCAGCTTCTATAACTGGTAGGGCTTCGGGATCGGTAACGGCCGTTAATGTGACACTATTGGCACGGATAATGCCTGCTTTGTGCTGTGCGATGCTGGCGCGGGTGCCACCCAATGATTTCATATGATCAAAGTCGATATTGGTAATCACGGCCAGGCTGGATGGCAAGACATTGGTGGCATCATAACGCCCACCCATGCCGGTTTCCATCACCAGCCATTCCGCTTTTTGGCGTGCATACCACCAATAAGTCAAAGCAACCCAGGCATCACCATAACGCAAAAAGTTACCTTGTGTCTGCCATGCAGTATAAATTTGGCGGAATTCATGGATAAGTGCGCTGAATTGTTGGGGAGTGATGAGACGGCCGTTTAACACCAACTTCTCATTACAGATTTGTAAATATGGGCTGGTATGATGCCCTGTCTTAATTCCAGCCTCTGCCAACAAAGCCGCGATCATCATGACAACAGACCCTTTACCACTGGTTCCCGCCACATGTACCGATTGATAGGCTGCCTGTGGGTTGCCTGCAAAATCCAAAAAGGCACGCATACGCGCCATCTTGGCATGATTTTCACGCAGTTGCGTAGCAGCATCTTTTTCCTTAAAAAAACGCGATCCGGTTGGGTCTGTGATCAAGCTTTGCAGCCATTTTTCTTGTGCATAATAATCTGTCAAAATTGCGGTGATCTGTTCATCCGTATATGGGTGCATATTTATCCATTGGTAACTACTCGGATCACAAACAGGTGCAGTGAGGAGACACGGACCCGAGCCTGTGTAGTTTGGTTTCAATTTGTATAAATCTGTGCCAATCTGCGGCAAAAATTACTTTCACCTACAGTCAACAGCGTTTTCAATTATCCCAGAATCTTAAATTTGAGACATAATTCACTTGACTTTTGTGACCATGTTAGGGTAAATTAGAACATATGAGCTATCAATGGGTGCGCGCAAGCGAAATATCGGAATATGTTTATTGTCGACGAGCCTGGTGGTTAAAGCAAAAGCAAGGTGTACAGTCACGCAATGTGCGTCAATTGAGTCAAGGCACGCAATACCATCGTCAACATGGCGGCTTGGTACGGCAGGCAACCTGGATGCGCAACTTGGCTTATTTATTGCTTTTTTGTGTGATCGCCTTCATTGTGTTCCAATTGGCACTGGGCTAGT
>JAGRDI010000526.1 GCA_020432765.1 Anaerolineales bacterium
TTTTCTATCGGTTTATCTGCCACTAGTACCAGGTAGCCACCACCGCCGGCTCCAGATAATTTCCAACCCAAAGCAACATTTTTATATTTCTCGATGAGTTGGGCCACATGTGAATTCATCATATTTGGGAACATTTCGATTTGAGCTTCAAACCCCTTGCGTACAGAACGGCCGAATTCAAAAATATCGCGTTGTTCAATCGCAAGCCAACATGCATCTGCTGCATCTGCTAACGCTTTGGCTGGCTTGGGGTCAAAATTTGTATTTGCTAAGGCATCATATTCAGCATGACGCGGCCCCAGAGTAATTAAATACAAAGCATTTTCAACAAATTGCAGCGACAATTCATCCTGGATTCTCTTGATGTTTGTAGGCCAATAGTCACCCGCATAATGAGCTTTTGCTAAGCCCGGAAAAACGATGCCTATTGCATCTTGGGAACCGGAAATAACCTTTGTGCCGGGTGGGTTGTCATAGCAAAATAATATCTTGGCTAATTTTTCTGGATCGCCGCTTGGCAGACGTGGCCCCCACATGTCGATGGCTGCGCGGCGTGTACTAGATGCCATTCCGCTGCGGTCGTTAAATTGGATGGTTGGTTCGAGGGAAATTGTGATTACAGCCCCCGGATAATGTTTGGATACAAAGGGTTGATCTAACCAGCCACCAGCCAGATCAATGCGGAATGGGATTTGGTGGACAGTGCGTAAAGCTGTCGTAGAACGTGGTGTTAGCCCTGCATGTGGTTCACGCTTCAATACTACATATTCGACACCATATTCTTCACAAAGCTGTTGTTTGTGCGGGGTATTGCCATCTTCGTTAACAATGAAAATATCTGGCCGAATTTGCTTGAATTCCGTCAAGAAATCCAGCATGCCCGATCCTTGGGCGACAAATGCATGGTGCACAAAACCAACTGATTGCACCATAAAAAGGCGTTCGTCTTCACGATTGACTGGTTCGCGTCCTTTGAGTTCGTATACAGTTTTGTCTGAGCCTAAAGCGACATACAAATCACCATATGAGGATGCTTCCTTAAAAAATGCAATGTGTCCGCTGTGCAGCAAATCATAACAACCGCTGATAAATACCTTTTTTGCCATGGATATTTTACTCTTGCATAGATGAAATCAACTCAATTTAGTTTACACAGTATCCTTGCGTTCTATATTTCTATTTGTTGTGCTGTGACTTGATTGTGCCATAATCGATTGGTTAAGCTGACTCAAGGATTATATTGGCATATGGAACTGTATCGGCTGTTCGGATTAACCCAATTGCATTTGGCACACGCTGCTTGAATAAATCGTTTTGTTCATAGCGAGTTGGAATGCCTGCGAGTCCAATTGCAAATGCATCACGTACCGCCATTGAGTTATAGGTTTGAAATTCAATTGCCATCCATGCCCTGCCAATGTTGAAATTCGTCCGTATTGCAGCCAACACTTGTAACACAGTCGGAATATTGTTGACCAGCGTAATATCTACCGTTTCAATTGTTGGCCAGTAGGGGAAGCCGCGATCAGCGATCACTATTGTGTTGGTGTGGCGTATACGTGCAAGCAGGTCAAGAATTTGGGGGTTTAAAATACCACTATTGAGCATCATTTACCTCTTTTCTGCTGGTGGGCAGTTGATTCTGCCAAAGGGCAGTTGATTGTTGTTTAAGGATTTTACTAGCAAGATATTTTTCTGGGAAGGTTGATGGGTACCAATACCTTAAATTGTGCTTCTTTGCAAAACCACGAGGGGATGAAAACCACAATTAAAACGATATGTTACGGGTAACATGGTATCCGTAACATGGTAACATATGCCCAATTTGAAGTCAAGTGTTTTGGCGGCAAAATCGTGGTAGAATTGGAAGTGGGATGCTACCTTGGTTAATACGCTTAGATACTTTACAAAACGTTTTG
>JAGRDI010000527.1 GCA_020432765.1 Anaerolineales bacterium
TCTCAAAACTCTTGACACATTCCGTGGTGGCTGGTGCTTATTGTCTTTCTTCAAATTTGGGTGGGGGTCAAGGCTGGATTATCGAACCGGAAGAGGGGAAGGTTTTAGGGGTAACGGATGGGAAACGGCCGTTTCTAACCATTGAAATCGACCTGACACACGCTGATAAATCCAAACAAACCTACCCGCGTTACGTGCAAGATAATTGACTTCTACTTTGTTTGCAGCATTTTGCGAGACTCTAGTAACTAACCTAAGTTGCTACCATAAAAGAAAAGTGTCTTGAATAATCCAAGTTGCCAAAGGTCTGCGAAACAGTTGACGTTGATTATGGGAGCGCATACAATATCAAACAAAAGATTAGTGGAATGTGAGAGGCACAATTGCCTCCCACTCAAAATAGGAGGTCTGGTATGGATGTTAGCAAATCATTCCGATATGTATTTGATGATAAACGTTGGGTTGGCAAGCTGGGTATTGGTGCATTGATCACCATATTTGTTGTCACAATACCTCTGCTTGTGGGTTGGATGATTGGAATCGTGCGCAATGTAATGAATGATGACGAGACGCCAATGCCCGAATGGACAGATTGGGGAAAATTATTCATGGATGGCCTTAAAATTATCGTGGCGCAGTTTGTGTATACCTTGCCGATTTGGGTCATTATGTGTATTGGTTTGGCTGCTACTGGAGCGCTTAGCGAACTAAGTGGCGGAGGTGGTAGTGACGCATTGGGTACCTTAGGGGCCGTAACGATTGGCTTGATGGTCTGTTTGCTTTTGTTGGTTTCCATCGCACTCTTTTTCCTCAGCCCGGCGATTGTAATCCAATACGTACTGAGTGGGGATGAGTTTGGTGCCTGCTTCCGCTTAAGTGAAGTATGGGCTATTGCCCGTGACAATATCGCCAATATCCTGATTGTCTTTTTGGTATCGATGGCATTGGGCTTCATAATAAGTTTGGTAACGAGTGTGTTAGCCATTATTCCATGCATTGGTTGGGTTGCGGCGGTAATCATTAGCATTCTGGCTGGCCCCTACACAGCGGCCGTAACGGGTCACCTTTATGGTCAAATTGCTGATCAAATGGACAATATCGCGCCAAAATTCACATAAATTGAAATAAACAAACGCAACGTTTGGAAACAAAAAGGGGCGTCCAATTTGGATGCCCCTTTTTGTTTCAGACTTCTTGAAATTACCGATACTATTCTATTTCTTCTACATCAATATGTAAGGTTTCCATTACTGATGAGACCTTGTCACTGTTTTCTTCTATAACAACTTGTTCATTCACACTCAATGGTGGATAAGGTTTCATGCCGAATTTGGTCAAGGTCACGGCTCCCAAACCGACACAACTGATAATGACCATTAAGATGGTTTCGCCGAATACAAAAGGAATCATGCCCAAAATATTCAAGACTAAAGTCATAAGGATGGTGCCTAATGCTGCGACCATCGCAAAACTACGGCCGTTACCGCGGAAGATTTTACCGCCCAGCCAGGTACCAACGGTGATCCAACCCAAAGTAATAGCCGCAATGAACGCCAACATGATGACCAAGGCTATGGGGAAGCCGATTAAACCGATACAGACGATAATAAGCAATACAGAGATGAGCAGCAGTAGTGTGACGATTGAGGGGACAGCAACGGCCGTTAACAAGCCCACAGCCCCACTTGCCACTGCCTTTTTATGTACAGTCGACTTCATTTCCTGTAACTGTGATGGGAAAAGCGAAGCAACCGCAAAGGCAAGCACACCCATTAATAAGCTGCTGCCAATTGCTCCTAAAACATTCGCGAAGAAGCCCATGGCCCCACCGCCATCGTTAGAGAAAACAGGTAGTGCAGGTGCTGTTGGCGGCACAGGAGAAAGGGGCGGTACTGGAGGCACAAATTTAAATTCATCCATCAGACCAGGCAAGGCGTCCCCTTGAATAGTCGTGCAGCCTACACTGCCAGCAGACTCCCCATTAATTTGACCATTGAGCAGCACACAGTCACCATTAACATGTGCACTGCCTTCAGCTTCTAAGTCGCCGTTAAAAATGACCAGATCGCCATTAACCGTGCCGGCTATAAGTGTATCGCCATTGAAGACAACCACATCCCCATTAACGGTTCCACCGCTGTGGATTTCTAGATCACCATCAAAAATAATTACATCATTATTGATGGTGTCGCCATCGTGAACCACCTGGTCAAAATAGGGAGCCGCCAACGCCGCGCCCGTGGGCACTGCCAGCAGTAAAAGAACAATAAAAATCAAACTTATACGTTTCACGCTAATTCTCCCTACGAACTAATCTGTTTTGGGGTTGCCCCAATAATTGACGATACACACCACCCCAAACAAACACAATGCCTACCATTACTAATAACCAACCAATAACAGTCGGTTGGTTTATCACGAATTGCCCTACCCCATTCAGCAGTGCAGTCAAAACTGTGCCAAATATTTGTGCGACGTTTCTTAATGAATCCAATACACTTTCAACCAATGCTGGCTGTGTGAGGAATTGGCCAAACCGTGTGATAAACAAACCAATTAATAAAACAGGAATGATGCCGCTAAGCAGCAACAATCCATAAACAGTACTGATTGCCCACATCCGTGCTTTCCGGTTAGGCAAGCGTGCCAACGTGCGTTGTGTGAATCCAGCCGCCGGGCTAATGGCCGGGGTCTGCCGGAATAACGTATCGATAGCAACTAATGCCAACCATTCACGCTGACAATCTGGACACGTTTGCAAATGACTCTCCAATGTCAAGCGATTAACATTGGACAGCTCACCATCTAGCGCGTCCATCATGAGTGCAAATGTGCTTTCATGTTCCAGATCTTTTTCCACAATCTGTCTCCTCTTCTTATACAGTTTCCGCTGCGAATGCGGGCACGATGCCTCTCTCCAAGCCAATTTCTGCTAATTGTTTACGTGCCCTAAAAAGCCGCGACTTGATGGCGCTAACGGTGGTATCCATCATGTCGGCAATCTCCTCATAGGAATATTCATACCAGTAACGCAAAACAACAGCCTGACGGTATTCGGGTTGTAAGTCCGCTAATAATGTCTGTACCATCTCTTCACGTTGGCTGTGTTCCATTTGTGCTTCGGGCCCTTTATCTTTATCACTCATTAATGCCGGATGCGGCGCTAATGGTTCATCAATCGATAGCAATTGTGCCCGCCGCTTGCGTATCAGGTCAATACAATAGTTTGATGTGATCGAAAGCATCCAGGTACTAAATTTATGCGCCGGATTGTAACTGTCCAGGCGTGTGAAGGCGCGAATAAAAGCCTCTTGTGCTGCTTCTTCGGCCTCGCCTGAGTTACTTAACATACGATAAGCCAGGTTATAGACTGGTGTTTGGTATGCTTCGACTATCTTGCCAAAGGCAACCTTGTCGCCTTTTCTAGCCTGATCGAGCCAGACTTGTTCTTCGTTCAACGATTCAATCTCCTGAAATCTTAAACAACATTACGCAGGGGGGTGGTAAAAGTTTCATTTTCGTATTTGCAACTTGTGCGTAGCCTATCTATAATGCCGCAAATTTATCAAAATAAGATAAGATTAGCCTATGACACCAAATGAAAAGAGGTCTTTACCCTCAACTTTATATACAGAAGAATACTTTTTGACAGCTTGTGAAGGGTATGACGTTTTTTTGGAATCGGAAGGTCAGCATTTATCGCGCCGTTTAAATGATGCGTTTGTGATGGCTGATGTGCAGCCTGGCATGCGCGTATTGGACGTGGGCTGTGGACGTGGTGAGATTGTTCGTCATTGTATGGAATTGGGTATCGAGGCGTACGGCATTGATTATGCAGAGGTCGCCGCTTTGATGACGCGCGATGTAATTACAGCTGAACAAAGCCGTATCACAGATGAAACCGACGGACAGAACCTGCACGCCGGTGTATGTCGCTCGGATGCCAAAACCTTGCCTTTTCCAACCAATTATTTTGATCGTGTGTTGATGTTTGATGTGGTCGAGCATTTATACCCATGGGAATTACACGCAGCGATGTTAGATACGAAACGAGTCTTGAAGACAAACGGCCGTTTCATCATCCACACCGCACCCAACAAATGGTACGATCAATATGCCTATCCATGGGTACGCCGTGTGCGTTCCTTGATGGGACAAGGCCAAAAATACCCTAAAGATCCACGCGCCATCACCCCGGTTAATCAGGATGTGCATGTTAATGAACAAGATTTGCTTAGCATGCGCCAAGCACTGAAAAAGGCTGGTTTTGGCAATATCAACGTTTGGCTCGACTCACCACCACAAAACCGCCAGGAAAGTGCGCTTATGGCTGCTTTACGCCGCATTGCATTTGATGTGCCGCCGTTCCGCTGGTTCTTCGAGCGTGAAGTCTTCGCTGTAGCGGAGAAAGTATCTTAGGGGATTAACCACAGAGAGTACAGAGAGTACAGGGGAATCTTTTAAAA
>JAGRDI010000528.1:0-2337 GCA_020432765.1 Anaerolineales bacterium
TACTACCACCACATCCAAAGGTGATGCTCAATTGAGCTAAACGACGCACATGGGTGCAAAATACACTTGAATTAGGCACATCAGAAAAACCACTAGAACCGGATGTACAAGTGGCTTCGGCTTCTGCTGCCACATAGGGGACTAGCGCAACGAGTGCGATTAATACGACTAAAACTATCAGTAAACTTTTCTTAGAAATGAGCTTATTCATTTGATCCTCCTGGATATGTTTAGTTCAATCATTATTGGGGGAAATTTTTGCCATTAACCTCAAGCCATATGGATTTACTCCTTGATGTATTTGTTGTTTTCCCAGAAAATGCGGAAGAACGGCCGTTTAGGTGTCCAGAGGAACTGCCTACTTTTCACCTAACAAGCAGGGCTTTAATTATCATACTAAATACTAGCATGAGTCAGGATGGAAATCAAGCCTTAGATGAAAAGCTGAAAAAGAGGTTTTAGCGGCGCGTATCAAAGAATAATTTTTCGTAAGCGTCAGTCACAGATTCCCAGGTAAAAACTGTTTGCGCACGATTTTGGGCTTTTAGGGCGTACTCATTGACGATTTCTGGGTTTGCGAGGAGATATTCCAGAACTTCTTGCAAAGCAGGCGACCCTTTTTGCCCATCATAACCAAAGCCGGCATCCCCAATCGTTTCCATATTTTCCGGGGTATCGTTGACAACCACACAATTGCCAAACGCCATTGCTTCTGTTAAGGCCGGGTGCGTGCCGCCCACACCGGAGCTTTCGACAAAAATACGCGCATTCGATCCCAGTTCATGGTAGCCTTTGCCAAATACATAGCCCGTGAAAATGATGCGGGAGTCGCCTTGTGTGCGATCTTTTAAGGTCGCTATGTAATCCTGGGCATATGCAGCGTCACCCACAATGACACATTTCATATCCGTTTTGAGGTGTCGAAAGGCATCAACGATATGGTGGGCACAATTTTCGGGCACAAGACGTCCGACGAATAGAATATATTTGTGCGGTTCAAGGTTGTATTTTTGTAATGTTTCACCGGGTGGCAGCAAATCTACTTCAGACCCGTAAGGGATATATGGTGGTTGGCTGTTGTAGCGGTCTAAATAATAGCTTTGCACGACTTCGGAATCGGTAATGTAGGCTGTGGGCAGTTTGGTGGCCATATATTCGGCGAATTGAATGTATTTTTTGGCGATTGTGGGCCACTTTTCGCGTTTCCAATCCAAGCCATCTACGTTAATGATGCTCTTGGTTCCCACCAGGCGTGGAATCCAGGTTACGAGACTGTTCCCGGCAATAAAATACATGGCAATATCATAGTGCTGCGGTAAAGCATGAATTGACGAGATGAAGGAATGGATGATGGTGTCCAGGTATTTGTTTGAAATCGTAGGCAGTTTAACGAGTTTCATGCCCAGATAGTTGTCTTCTGGGTAGGTGATATGGTGGGAACGGCAGTAAACGGTGACTTCATGGCCACGTTGGACAAGCCGTTTGCCGAGCTGCTCGACACAAGTTTCAAAGCCGCTGTAGCTGGCGGGTACGCCCCGGGTTCCAAGTAGTGCGATTTTCATGTGGTTATTTGCCTAACATGCTTTCATAGAGATGTGAAATCTTTTGCAGATGGACATCTACTGTGAAATGTTTTAACAATCGTTTTTTTGCATTGTGGCCCATAGTTTTGCGCAGCTGCGGGTTTTGGATTAATTGGGCCAGGGCTGCGGTCATTTCGGATGTGTCTGTGGGGGAAACCAGGAAACCAGTTTTGTCAGGGTCGAGTTGTTCTAATGCTCCGCCATGAGCAGTGGCAACGATTGGTTTACCGGTGGCCATGGCTTCAAGGACAACGGTAGGGAAAGGGTCCGGGCGGGTTGAAGGCAGCACAAAAATGTCGAAGGCGGCTAACACTGCCGGGATGTCGAGCCGGAAATCATCGATGAAAACAAGGTTTTCCAGGCCCCAATCACGGATTGATTTCTGCAAATCTTGTTTGCGCCATTCTTCACCGGGGACATTACCGCCAACCATGACCAGCCGCACATTTTTCTGATCTGCAAGCAACGGCCGTATCGCTTCCAACAAAAACCCCTGCCCTTTCCAAGAACTGATGCGTCCGACCATACCCACAACCATATCATCCGGTTTGATACCCCAAGACGCACGCATTTGGGAAACGGCCGTTGCGTTTACATCAAAAAATGGTGTGGGATTGATCCCATTGTAAATCACGACGCATTTATCGGCCAACTGTGGCTGCACGCGTACCAGGTTATCCTTAACTGGCTGCGAAACAGCGATCACTCGGGTTGCATAATGCTTGAGGTTGGTCGCGATTAACTTATTTAACCA
>JAGRDI010000528.1:2420-3981 GCA_020432765.1 Anaerolineales bacterium
AGCACGGCTGAACTGTTTGAATGGATCAGTCGAATGTTTTGTTTTTGGCAATATTGTTTGATTTCACGTCCAGCAGCCCAGGTATGGTAGGCGAAACGGCCGATGCCGGTCACATTTTGGTAGCGCCGCCGCAGCACGCCCAGATTCATTTCGGCATAAGGGATATGTGATTGGGTTAATTCGGCCGTTAATAAGCCATCGTACTCAATATCATTGGCCACCACAACATGTGGCGCATAGCTTGATTTATCCAGCCCGCGCACCAAACGCAATAATGAACGGTCAGCCCCATAAAGTTCATTGCTGGGGTGAATAAATAGTATTGACTGCATATTCAGGCCGGTCCTTTTTCTGCATTGAGACGGCTGCGAATTAGTTTAGCAGGTGAACCGGCGACAATACTATAGGGAGCCACGTCTTGGGTGACTACACTGCCGGCAGCCACAATGGCCCCCTGTCCGATAGTGACCCCGGCGAGAATTGTGCTGCTGGAAGCCAGCCAACAATCATCTTCTATGCGGATGGGTTCACGTTCAACTCCCTGCTCGCGCATTAGCCGCTCTGTATCTGTGAAGCGGTGATTTTCGGCAAACAGACCCACCCGCGGCCCCATCATGACGTTATTGCCAATGGTGATACGGCCGGAACAACCGATATAACTGTAACGGCCGATATTGGAATGATCCCCAATGCGCAGACCGACACCGAGATTACGGCCGTAGTAACTGGTTGGCTTTATGGAGGCATATGCACCAATCGTAACATTGTCCCCACAAATTATACCTTCCTGTGAAAGCGCCATAATCTCAGCACCATCTTCCACGATGAAATTTTTGCCCACTTGTAAATAATGTGGATAACGAATTTGTACCTTGGCACCAATCAGCACAAGCCCTTTGGCCTGCTTAAACCACAGACGCCGCCAAAAGCCACGCAGGGCCCAGCCGCCCATCTGCCGACTCAGAAACAAACGATCGCGGCCTGTTAGCTGCTCATCGAGCGCAAAGTTTTGATGTTTCCCCAAGCGTGAAACAAATTTTTCTATCAATTGATTTATGCCCATTGTCTACGCCTAAGTTGTGACATCCTCGAAAACATTTATGATTTCCTGGGCTGTCTTTTCCCAGGTAAATACTTTTAACCGTTGCCGGCCCTTTTCAGCTAGAGATCGACGCAAATCGCTTTCAACAGCCAGTTGTTTGATTTGAGCCGCCATCTCAGTACAGTTCAACGGGTCAAAGTAAACGGCCGCATCCCCGGCAATCTCCGGTAAAGAAGTCGCCCGTGCGGCTGCAACCGGTAGATTATTAGCAAAAGCTTCCAGAATTGGCAAACCAAAGCCCTCATACAATGAAGGGAAAATATAAAAAGCGGCTTGGTGATAAAAAGTTGAAAGCGCAGCATCATCTACGTAACCAGTAAGGATCACTTTTTCAGCCAGTCCATGCCGTTGAATAACGTTGTGGATGTTTGTGCTGTCGTCCATATCGATTTTGGGACCAGGCTGCCCGACCAAAACCAGGCGATAATCCGGGGGTAAATGGGGTTGTGCCTGGGCAAA
>JAGRDI010000017.1 GCA_020432765.1 Anaerolineales bacterium
GTGGTTCTACACCGAGTATTTCCCACTCTGGTTGTACAAACTTGATTAATGTGAGCAAGTTGCCAAACTCACTTGTATAATGCAGGATGAAGTCTAAATTTTCGTCTGCGAAAAGATTTTCGCTTTCAACCTGTGACAGTATTGTAAAGTAAGCACTAATCCAATACGGCCGTATCGAGTCTGCGGGGAATAGAATGAATTCGGAATTTTGTTTTAGATGATCCGCCTGATAAGATTTTTGTCTGACAAAGCCCTCACTGACATTGTTCCTCCATAACTGCACCAAACTGCGTTTCGGGTTGTCAAATCCAAAATTATGTAAAGTTTCATAGCCTCGACTGCTATTTTTACCGTGGTCATCTTGGGGATAAACTGTTTTGATTGCGATCTTATGGCGATGAATCGTGAACTCCTTAGCTATTTTGCGACGGCCGATTGGATCATAAACGGTTGACCATTTCAAATAATCATTGTGCCGCTCTTTGCCACGGCCGTTACGTATGGAGAACAGGCGGTAATATATTTCACCAACTTTTGCATAATATTGCATAACATGTACCAAATGCAATAGTAGTTTGTAATTTTGTATCCTGCAAAAACTTGAAAAAATTATAAATTGACGAATGATTGTTTGGATACGTGTTATACTTTATATATATTACAGATAAGAGGTGAATTATGAATCTGTTATTGGAAAGAATAATAATTGATCCGAATATTTGTTTTGGTAAACCTACTATTCGTGGGACGCATATTTGGGTATCGTTGCTGTTGGGTTTTCTTACAAATGGTATGCTGCCAGATAAAATTTTGAATGAATACCCGCAAATAGAGATGGGTGATATACGTGCTGCCATCGCCTGCAGGGCAGAAATGGAAAATGGCTGATAAAAAACCGATTTTAATAGACTTTCCTTACAGTTTTGAGACAGAGCGGTTGACAATTCGGGGGCCTTTGCCTGGAGATGGAAAGGAACTGCATACGGCCGTTTCTGAGTCTCAAGCAGAAATCAAACCGTGGTTACCGTGGGCTGTCAATGTCATGTCCGCCGAAGATTACGAAGCTCGAGTGCGCGACGGACAGCTCAAATTCTTAGCGCGTGAAGATTTGTGGTTGATGCTTATGCTAAAAGGTACCCACACCATTATTGGCAACAGTGGTTTACATCGTATCGATTGGTCTGTGCCCAAATTTGAAATTGGCTATTGGCTGCGATCCGGTTTTGTTGGCCAGGGTTTTATGACCGAAGCGGTAAAGGCAATCACTAATTTTGCTTTCGACCAACTGGGAGCCAAACGTGTGGAAATCCAGTGTGATTCCCTAAATGTGCGTAGTGCGGCCGTTGCTCGGCGTCTTAACTACACCCATGAAGGCACGATTCGTCACGATGATCGCGATCACCTGACTGGAGACCTGCGTGACACGATGCTCTTTAGCAGAATTGAGCGTATTAATTGAAAACTGTTATAATCCCCTCCGCATTTAATAAATTGAGTAAACGTGAAACGGCCGTAAGATAGACATGCTTCACGTTTTTAGGTAGTTATATGTCTAGAAACGATTATATTTGGCTTGGGATAATCATATTGATTGTCGCAGGCGCTCTATGGATCATCCAAAACCCGGATTATCCTATTCAACGTGGTTTGGATTTACAGGGCGGATTACAAGTCCTCCTGGAAGCAGATGTTCCGGCTGATCAGGAAATAACCGCTGATCAGATGAATACGTCACGGCAAATTGTTTCCCAGCGCGTAAATGCTTTAGGTGTAGCTGAGCCACTCGTTCAGGTCGAAGGGGAGCGCCGCGTTTTGGTTGAATTACCAGGAGTTGGTGATCCCGAAGAAGCGATTTCTCTCATTCAAGAAACCGCATTGTTAGAGTTTGTGGACAGCGGCTCGACCCCACTGCCCGTTGATATGTGTGTACGCACGTCACATGATCCAGGCCCTTCGCGTTGTGAATTTGGTCCTGGCGAATCGTCGACCGATGAAGTTGCTTCGCCTGCACCCACATTTGAGACAGTGCTCACTGGTTCAGCTTTGCGTGAAGCGACGTCGCAGGCAGATAATTTTGGTGGCTTTCATGTCAGTTTTCAGCTGCAACCTGAATCCAGCAAATTGTTTGCCGACTATACACGCGAACATCAAGGTCAATTCTTGACGATTGTGCTTGATAAAAAAGTGATTTCCAGCCCGCGTATTAGCGCTGTCATTGAAGATTCAGGCACGATCACTGGCGATTTTTCTCTTGAAGAGGCACAGCGCCTGGCTTTACAGTTGAAATTTGGCAGTTTGCCGGTGCCTTTGAAAATCGAGGCAATCCGGCAAGTTGGCGCGACATTGGGCGAACAATCGGTTGAGGCCAGCATTATTGCTGGTGCAATTGGTGTCATGGTTGTGCTGTTGTTTATGTTGATCTATTATCGTTTACCCGGCGTTTTGGCTGATATTGCCCTCCTCATTTATGCACTATTAAATATCGCAGTTTATATGCTGCTGCCAGTGACAGTGACACTGCCCGCGATTACGGGCTTTTTATTGTCTACCGGTATGGCTGTGGATGCTAATATTTTGGTTTTTGAACGTATTAAAGAAGAGCTGCGGCGCGGCGCATCTTTGCGTGAATCTATCGATACTGGTTTTTCACGTGCCTGGACTTCTATTCGTGACTCAAATGTCGCCACACTGGTGATTTGCCTCATCTTGTGGATTTTTGGGCGTAATTTTGGTGCCAGCGCCGTACAAGGGTTTGCCTATACCTTGGCGATTGGCGTCTTGATTAGTATGTTTACGGCCGTTATCATCACACGTACTTTTGTGCGCATTATCATTGGTCGCTCATCTAGCTGGCTGGCCGATAAAAACTGGTTGTTGGGAGTCTAGACAATATGTTTAACTTTTTATTTAATCTAGTAGAAAACCGCCGCAAATATTATATTTTTTCATCCATCCTGATTGGATTGGGCATCGCGGCCATGATATATTCATATGTCACTACCGGCGCAATCTTCCAATTAGGCGTTGATTTCCGCAGTGGAACACGCTTTGAAGTGCAATTTGTTGAACAAACCACTGAAAATGAGATTCGTGCTGTCTTTGCCGATTATGAAATTTCTAATCCATCTGTGATTGCACTGCGTGGTGAAGGGTTGCAGAACGCCTGGCAGATCAGGTCAGAATTTGTAACTGTCGAGGAAGCGCAAGCGATTGTTAAGACGTTAGATGAGGATGTCGGCGCATTAATTGAAGGCACAACGTTGGTGGATAGTGTCAGTCCATCGGTGGGCGCCGAGGTGACACGTGCCGCTTTTATCGCGATTACCGTGGCGGCAGTTGTCATTTTGGGTTATATCATGCTTGTTTTTCGACAAGTGCCGAATCCATTCCGTTATGGTGCGTGTGCAGTTGCCGCTATGATACATGATCTGTTTATTATTTTTGGCTTTGCAGCGATAACTGGGGTTTTATTTGGTTGGGAAGTTGATGCGCTGTTCTTAACGGCCGTTCTCACCGTTGCTGGTTTTTCATTACAAGATACCATCGTTGTTTTTGACCGCATCCGTGAAAATATTGCTAAACGGCCGTTTGAACGTTACGAAAAAATTGTCAATCGTTCTATTCTTGAGACTATACACCGCTCTTTGGCTACACAAATGAATGCCATGTTCATTTTAGTCGCCTTATTGCTTTTTGGCGGGGCATCGATCAAACCATTTATTGCCGTCTTGTTTATTGGGCTGTTTAGTGGTACGTATAGTTCGATTTTTATTGCCACACCTTTATTGGTGTCCTGGGAAAAGAAAGAAATCCCCTTAGTGAGGTCTACCGCATGATTAAACGGCGCAACCGGCTCTTTGTAGTGATTCTGTTGGTCGGTGTGTTTTTAGTAAGTTGTTCACAATCCAACCAGGAAAATGAACCTGCCAAAACAGACCAACAGGAAGCCGTTGCAGCAAACAATCCGACAGCAACACCGCCAGCAGTAACGGCCGTATCCGACCAAACAACAACTGAAGAGGACAGCAGCAGTGATTCAGAAGCTGCTGCTGAGCCGACCCAACTACCCACAGCAACAATGACGGTAGAACCGACAGCCACCCAAATGGCACCGACAGAACCACCGCCCACAGAGTTTCCAACTGCAACGGCCGTGCCTACTGAAACGCCCATACCTCCACCCACTCCAACACCAACACAGCTCCCTTCACCAACACCCCTTCCTGAACCCGACTGGTTGGCCTATCTGAATGATTTCCGTGCTTCCGCAGGTCTCGCCAGGGTGGGAGAAACTTCCGCCTGGTCTTATGGCAGCGGATTGCACAGCAAATATATGGTTTATACCGACGAAGTTAAACATTCCGAAAATAAAGAAAACGAATATTTTACTGTAGAAGGCAATGAATCGGCCGGCAAGGGCAATTTAGTAGCGGGTTATTCGACAAACTCAAATTATAAATGGGCGATTGAATATTGGCTGTCGGCACCTTTTCATGGGCTGCCTTTGCTTGATCCCCATTTGGAATCGGTTGGCTTTGGCGAATATGCTGCCGACACAGGTCAAATAAAAATGGGCGCAACCCTTGATGTACGTGGCCGCTCATCCGAACCAACAACCTCAGATGTTTACCCGGTCTTTTTCCCGCCAGCTGATGGCCAAACCTGGATCGTGCGCCATTCGATGCCGGAATTCCCAGCGCCATGGGGGAGCTGCCCCGATTTCCCGACAGACTATTTTGGCGCAGGTGCTCCCACTGGCCCCCCCATTTATTTGCAGTTAGGCAGCGGTGAATTGGAACCAACCGTAACGGCACATAGCTTTTCAAGAGGTGGTGTGCCACTGGCCCATTGTGTGTTCAGTGAAACATCTTATGTTAATGCAGATGGGTATCAGCAGAGCAGCGGCCGTTTTATCTTAGGTGAGCGGGATGCGATTATTTTGATGCCGCGTCAGCCGCTAGAAGTTGGTCAAACCTATGATGTGAGCATCACAGCCGATGGTCAGACCTATGCGTGGAGCTTCGAGGTTATCAGTCGACCCAAGACTGAAGAATAACTGTTTTCTGAGACAGTATTACGGTATGTCACGGAGATTTTGGAGAGTACGATTTGCAGGCGTTGATTATTGAAAATGGCGCTTTGGTGTATCGGGATAATTATCCTCAGCCGCAGCCCAAAAGTGGCGCGGCTTTGATTCGTGTGCGACTGGCCGGCATATGTTCTACCGATTTAGAAGTTGTTAAAGGGTATGGTAGTTTCAGCGGCGTGTTGGGACATGAATTTGTGGGCGAGGTTGAAGCGGTTGGAGATCCACAAGATGCCGCATGGATAGGCCAGCGGGTTGTTGGCACGATTAATATTGGTTGTAACCAGTGTGACGAATGCCGGCACAATGGTCCCGAACATTGTCCAAATCGAGCGGCATTAGGTATTCATCGTGCTGATGGTGTTTTTGCCGATTACGTTTTGCTGCCAATCATGAATCTGTTGGTGGTGCCGCCGACGGTCACAGATGAACAAGCAGTATTTACAGAACCTTTAGCTGCGGCTGTACGTATTCGTGGGCAATTGTTGATATCCCCAGAAGCCAAAACGGCCGTTGTTGGCCCTGGACGCCTTGGTTTATTAGTTGGGCAGGTATTAGCGCTGGCCGGCACACGTGTCACGCTGTTGGGTCGCCGCCAAGCCTCGCTTGCACTGCCAGCACAATTAGGTTTGCAAACTGGCCTTGTCGCAGATTTTGACGACAACAGCTTTGATTTTGTCGTTGAAACAACAGGCAATCCTGCCGGTTTCGCGCATTCATTAAGACTCGTGCGCCCGCAAGGCACTTTGGTCCTAAAGAGTACCTTTGCCGGGGATGCACATATAAATTTGACCAAATTGGTTGTGTCGGAAATCAATGTCGTGGGTTCGCGCTGTGGTCCCTTTGCACCAGCTTTGCGTTTGTTAGAACAGCAAGCTGTACATGTTACCGAAACCATCGAAGCAGACTTTAATTTATGTAATGGACTGGCTGCTTTTGAATATGCAGCCTTACCAGGAGTGCGCAAAGTATTGTTGCGACCCTAGCATCAAACTTTTATTGTCGTTGCTCGTGGCCATGGCTCACTGCGGCGCACTCAGTGCAGGCCCTGAGCGTGCCACCGATGCTATCTCGACAATACTCATTGACGCAGCAGCAGCCGTTTTTTAATTCATATAGAGGTTTTTATGCAACAGATGTATATCAACGGCCGTTTCACCAGCGGCCAGGCAACCGAAACAATTCCCATTATTAACCCGGCAACAGAAGAAATTATAGACGAGGTGCCGCGTGGTACAGCTGCGGATGTGGATACGGCCGTTGCTGCTGCCAAAAGTGCCTTCGCTAGTTGGAAAAAAGTACCCGCCTGGGAACGTGCCGGCATGCTGCATACAATCGCTAATAAGATGCAAGCCCATGCCGAAGAATTAACCCGTTTACTTACTGAGGAAGAAGGCAAGCCATTTATTGAAAATGAAGAAGAGGTTTTTTGGACCTACGACACCTTCAACTATTACGCCGAGTTAGGGCGGCATGAACGCGGCCGCTTTTTACCACCGGGCGATCCCGACCAGCTTAATTTTGTCATCAAAGAGCCGTATGGTGTGGTCGCTTGTATTGTGCCTTGGAACTATCCGCTGCTGTTGTTGGCCTGGAAAGCGGCTGCGGCCCTGGCTGCCGGTAACACCATCGTCATCAAACCGTCTGAATACACGCCGCTCGCGACTTTGCGTACCATCGAATTGGCCTTTGCGCATCTGCCGCCGGGCGTCGTCAATGTAATCACCGGTTACGGCTTAGAAGCAGGCGAACCATTGGTGCGCCATCCTGATGTGCCCGTCATTGCGTTTACTGGTTCGGTCGCTACCGGACAGCGCATCGCTGCAATTGCCGCGCCGATGATGAAAAAGCTGCATTTGGAATTGGGCGGTAAAGACCCGCTGGTTGTGGCAGAAGATGTGGATTTGACAACGGCCGTTTCGGCCGTTGCCTATTCTGGGCTGCTCAATACAGGGCAAGTTTGTACCAGCAGTGAACGTATTTATGTGCATGAAAGGGTTTATGGCCGTTTTAGCGAAGAATTAGCAGAATTTGTGGCCAATTTGCGTTTGGGGAATGGTATGCATCCACAAACAGACATCGGTCCGATGTTGCGCGACCATTTTCGAGTCGGTGTCGAAAAACAACTCGATGCTGCATTAAAGGCGGGGGCGCACTTGTTGGTGGGGGGGAAACGGCCGTCTTATTTAGACAAAGGTTACTTTCTTGAACCCGCCGTGCTGGTCAATGTCAACCATGAGATGGCTATCATGCGCGAGGAAACTTTTGGCCCGGTTTTGCCATTGATGCCCTACACTGATTTTGATGAAGCCATACGTCTGGCCAACGATACCCAATTTGGTTTAGGTGCTTGTTTGTTGAGTCACGATGCGCGTCTGGTCAAACGCTTTTTCGAGGAAGTTAAAGCTGGCACCATCTGGATCAACGACCCGCTCACCGACAATTTTGCCGGTCCCTTCGGTGGGATGAAAATGACTGGCGGCGGTCGTGAATTGGGGCAGGAAGGTCTGGACGAATTTTACGAAGTCAAACATGTACATTGGGATGTCGAAGGCAAGCTGAAGGATTATTGGTTTCCGTACTGAGAAAACATTTTTTGCCACGAATGACACGATTACACTGAGCCCAAAAGCTACAGGACGGAGACACCTGGAGAAGCATTGGAGAAAAGTTAGTTGTACAAAAAACTTTTCTGCTCCGCTATCTATTTTGAAAAACATACCATCCCCTAAACCTTGTGAAACCCCGTGTCTTCTCCCGCAGCGCAGTTGCCTACTTCGTGTAACCGTGAATTTTACGCATA
>JAGRDI010000529.1 GCA_020432765.1 Anaerolineales bacterium
AAGCCATCATAGCGATGTGTTGGGGAATGAATGCAACGAAAACGGCCGTTGTCAAAGCCAGCCACTGTTCACCCGGTAACAGCCGGTCGGCGGCGGCATACGCCAACACAATCACACCCATGCTCAACAACAGCGAAAGCAAACGCATTGCCAGCAGCGATCCACCTGTCAGCATATACATCGGTGTTTGCAGCAAATAATACAAAGGCGGCTGCCAATCTTCATATTCGATAATACTTAAATCATACTGCGGTGCAAAAGCGGTTTCAAACACGACCTCCATGAGATAGGACTGGTCGTAATCGCCTGGCTCGATTATTGGGAATTCACCCGCCGCTAATTGGCGCACATAATTATAATGGGCTGGTTCATCGGGTGTTTGCCAATCTGGCGTATAAACAGCATATAAAGTACCCAAAAACAGGTATATCACCAAAATAAGCGCGAGAGGCCAATGTTTTTGCATAGATTGATCTTAACCCAATTTACGGGCTGCACAAAAAAACTGACCCAGGTGAATTGCCTGGGTCAATCATAAATTCTTGAATTGTCTGAGCGGGTATTGTTTATGGATAGGGATCGATGACACCAGCGGTTGTGAAGTGCCAGGAATAGTTAAAGGCTGTACCTGCATAAGTTCCTGTCACCGTCACGACAATCACACTATGCGGTGGTAATGGTTCGGTTGGCGTGATTTGAATACCTTTATGTCCTGCTGGTAAGCTGGTTGTCGTTTCATGCTGCAGGGGAGTGCCATCAGCCATTTTCAGATCAACCATTCCAATTTGGGGTGAATCTCCAAAATAGCGCCAATTTAAAGTGATGGGGTAGCGGGTATCAGGTACATCTAATTGGTCGGGTCCCGGATAACGAACAGGCCACCCTGTAAAACTTTCATCGGCACTAAAATCAGCTGTAGATAATACATCCAAGGCTGCTCCGGCGCGATAGTTTGCAGATTCATAGTAGCCAAAACCAAAAGCATTGGTTGTAGGATATAGCAACCAAAGACGATGGCCCACTGATTCTACCCAACCTTCGATTGAATCAAGCGGCTCCCAAAAATCGGCATGATATTCGCTGCCAAGCCAGGCGTTACCACGTTCCGCGCATGATTGTCCGGCGGGTGAAGCATAAGGTAGATTGGGGTCTTGCGAATGAGTCAGGATATTGTTTTCGGCCATATAGCGGGCATGTTCAAAACAATTATTGTTAAGCGATGTGTCTTCTTCTACTGGGGGAACGCCCGCCAAATCACGGTAATGGTTCACGGTGAGAAGACCCTCATTTTCGTAATGGTTTGTTAGAATGATGGGCAGGGCTGCCGTGTAGGTTGTATCCGTTGATGTTTTGGTGGGCTCATCAGCAGAACTAGTTGAAAAAACGAACAGACTTAATAGAAGGGCGGCAACAATGGCCAGCAAGCTGTTGCTCACCCGCTTATAAAAAAGCATAAAATGACATCCTCAATTTGTGTTTTTTTGTTCACTGTTTCTATTTGTAGAGTCGTCGATGTTAGTATAAATGCTGGCTGGTAATTGGAAATGTAGCCACAGTGAACTCTTTTTCTCTCTCTCAAGCGCATATATATTGCCCACTAATGGCGATGTAGGCAAGCAGTTTTGGGAGTTGAGGATAGTACCTATTTCCTATTTTGAAAATCTCCTCATAATCTTAAGAACTATTTAACAGCTTTTGAAGCAGCAATTACGAATTAGCCTTGATATTGGTAAGGGTACAAGAAGATTAAAGGATTTGTCAGATTTAATAGATGTATGATTATGAGTGGGAGCTTAATTGGAAGCGGTTGCACCACCACGCCGATCATCTCCAGCGGCGACAAGACGGCCGTTTTTTGTGCGTGATACACTATGGGCACCACCAAAGTAGATACTACGTGTTGACCAGCGATTGACGGGATAGCCTAATGCTGCTAATGCAGCAACGGCCGTTTCATCATAACCCGCTTCACATTGCAGGACGCCATCTTCAATATGCACACGCGAATTATTGACTGCTTCTATGAGTGGCTGACGAAAGTCAAGCAAATTACTCAACACCTGCATAATGGCACTGCGAATACGCGCACTGCCGCCGCTGCCAATGGCCAGGCGTGGTTGATTGTTCTGCAAGACGATTGTAGGTGTCATCATTGTAGCGATACGTTCACCGGCCGGCTGGCTGTGGAAGCCATTGGGATGCAAATCTTCTTCACCCATGATGTTGTTGGGGATGAAGCCAGTGCCTGGTACCACAAAACCAGCCGATTCACCGGCTGTGGTGGTCAGGCTGACGGTCATGCCATTTTCGTCGATGACGGATAGATGGCTTGTGCTGCTGGGGCCAGGCGGTTCTGGAATTCCGGGCAAGAACCGATCCTGTGCTAATGCTGCCCGGATTTCAGCTTCGAAGCGATCAATGACTTTAGCATTGAGGAATTGGTTAACGGCCGTCTCGTCCGAATCCGCATCATCCCAGAAAGGGCGTGCGCGGGTTGTAGCAGCCATTATTTCATACAGGAGGCGCAAATGGTCGATTTTGCCATAACTGCGCCGCTGCGCATAAAAGCGTGCCATCAATTTCATCGTGAAAGCAGTCAGCACGCCGCCGGTAGAACTGGGGGGTGGTAACAATATTTCATAGCCATGATAGGGCAAGCGGATGGGAGCGCGGGTATAAACTTGGTACTGTTGTAAATCTTGTGCCGTGAGCAAACCATGATTGGCTTTTTGATCGGTGATGAGTGCCTGGGCGAGACGGCCGTTGCGCAAAATCTGCGCACCATTGCCGGCCAAATCTTGCAAAGTTTCCAATAAGTCGGGAATCATCAGACGTTCGCCTGCTTGAATCATACGGCCGTTGGGTGTAAAAATGGCACGCATGCTGGCAGTATTGGTGTACAAAGGGGTTAAAAGCGCACACGTATCAGCTTGAAACGGTTCGAGGATAACGCCATCTCGAGCTAAACGCATGGCGGGTTCTAATAATTCTGGCAGAGACAAGTTGCCATGATCAGCTGCCATTTGGCACAAACCAAAAATGTTGCCCGGTACAGCCACAGAGGCACGCCCCAGATGAAAATATTGTGTGGTTGCGCCAAAATCGATCATGACTTCATCAAAGTCCAACGCGCCAGCAGCGGGCTGAGAGCCACCTAACCCGGGGGTATTGCTGAAGAAGTCATAAACAACGGCCGTTTCAGTTTTCGGCACATAAATTTGAGCCATTCCACTGCCACCTAAATGTACCACCCCAATTTCGCCAATGAAAGAAGCAAATGCAGCCGCAACGGCCGCATCGACAGCGTTGCCGCCTTTATTTAAGATTTCAGTTGCGGCAGCGGCCGTTTCCGGCCCGCCAGCAGCAATAACACCACGCATATTCTTGTACATCCTAGCAATTTTTTGTGTCAAATTGACAACCCGTATAGTTTACCTGAGTTATGGTAGATATGCATTCCCTGTCAAACACTGAAATACTGGAGCCTGGCGAATTCTAGACATGTCAGGTTTCTACTACGAGCAGCGTGTGAACAAATTGATCATAAAACCTGACATGTTTCCCTTGTAAATGGAGCGTGGGCAGCTTGCTCGCGTTCATTGACAGACTGGCAGTCTTCGCTCCATTTTCATTCATTGGTTGGTGCCGCGCAGCGGCGTGGCGTCTCCTCAGGATAAGGACGTAAAAAGTCATGTGCAAATTCTCGCAAATGCCCC
>JAGRDI010000530.1 GCA_020432765.1 Anaerolineales bacterium
AAAAAATGAACAAAACCAGACTAAACAAATTACAAACTGAAATTCAAAAACAACAAATAAATGGCGTTATCCTCATGCCTGGCCCTAACTCCGTCTACATTAGCGGTATGGCTACACATATGAGTGAACGGCCGATTCTCCTCTTTATTCCCAATTATGGTGAACCGGCGATCATTATTCCTACCTTGGAAGCGATGAAGGCGCAAGACGCCGGCATCCCAAAAACGCGTATCTTTGATTGGGGAGATGAAGATGGGTATGCAGGCGCTTTTGCACAGGCTGCCAACCATTTAAATCTAGATGAAGGCTGTTGGGGTGTGGAATCATTTCATATGCGTGTTTTAGAACTCGACGCGCTCAAAAATGCTGCTCCAAGC
This sequence comes from Anaerolineales bacterium, assembly GCA_020432765.1. GTDB lineage: Bacteria > Chloroflexota > Anaerolineae > Promineifilales > Promineifilaceae > JAACFF01. Next base: position 378 of record JAGRDI010000530.1, read on the forward strand.
CTGGCAACTACCTACGCCGATCCAGTCATGGATGTTTTACGTTTGATCAAAGATAAGAATGAAATCGCAGCAATGCAAGCGGCGATAGCAGTGGCGGAAGTGAGTATTGATGCCTTACTGCCACGCATCAAAATAGGCATGAGCGAAAAACAAGTTGCTGCATTACTTACCCAAGAACTTCTGCAGCGAGGGGCTGATTCAATTGCTTTTGGACCAATCGTATCTAGTGGCCCTAACAGTGCCTCACCCCATGCCATGCCGACAGAACGGTCGCTGCAAGCCGGCGACTTGTTAGTTATCGATTGGGGCGTTTTTATCAACGATTATCCCTCTGACATTACCCGTACTTTTGCCATCGGTGAAATCATCGATCCAGAACTTCAAAACATCTATGCAGCGGTCAAAGAAGCCAATGCTGCTGGTAAAGCCGCAGCACGCCCTGGCGCGACCTGCCAGGATATTGATCGTGCCGCCCGCATGGTTATCACAGCTGCAGGCTATGCAAAAAATTTCTTCCATCGTACCGGACATGGACTGGGTTTATCAGTGCATGAAGAACCTTCTATGGTAGAAGGTAACACACATATTCTAGTTGAGGGCAATGTCTTCACTGTAGAACCGGGTATCTATTTGCCCGGTCGTGGCGGCGTACGCATTGAAGACGATGTGGTTATCACTCCAGATGGGCATCTTTCCTTAACTTCCTATCCGCGCGATTTAATAACGGTTGGCTAATCTATAGTTGCAAGGTTCTCGGCACTTCTGGATAATCAACTCTGCCCCCTTGCATCCTTACTAAATATCATGACTCAAACTATCTGGTCGCGCTCGATATTGCATTTAGATATAGATGCTTTCTATGTCAATGTGCATATTTTAGACCATCCAGCAGACGCTGGGGTGCCATTGGTGGTGGGTGGCAAGCCGGATTCACGCGGGGTTGTCTCTTCAGCCAGCTACGAAGCACGTAAGCTCGGCATCCGCTCAGCCATGCCCACCAGTCGTGCCTTACGCCTGTGTCCGCAGCTTAGAATTGTACCCACAAATTGGTCACAAATTCGCGAATGTTCACACCAGGTGATGACCATTTTACATACCTATGGCCCAGTCGAACAAATCAGCGTTGATGAAGCTTATATCGATTTGAGTGAGCGGGCTGAACCTGAAAATTTAGCGGCAGAAATTCAAACGGCCGTTTTCACCCAAACTCATTTGCCTTGCTCAGTGGGACTCTCCACCAGCAAACTCGTCGCAAAAGTCGCCTCAGATCATGAAAAACCACGTGGTTGTACCATTGTACCTCCCGGTACAGAAGCGGCTTTCCTTGCGCCGCTCTCGACCCGGGTCATTTGGGGTATTGGACCACGCACTGCCGAACGTTTAGCCGAAATTAGCATCACCAATTGTGGACAACTAGCCAAAGCTGACAGCCACCAGCTCAGAGCAATTTTTGGCAAACATGGGCCAGCTATGGTGCAGCGTGCCAAAGGAATTGATAAACGCAGCGTCCATGCAGAACGCAGCCCATCCAAAAGCATCAGTCAAGAATGGACGTTTAATCGGGATGTTGCCGATGAGTCTGTTTTAGCGCAACAGTTACAAAAAATGTGTGCGAGCATCGCGACGTCGCTACAAAAAAAGAACTCACAGCTCATACAGTTTATGTCAAATTTCGCTGGCCTGATTTCACAACCTTCACACGTCAGCGCAGTGTCACGGTCGGCATCGATAATGAGGAAGAGATTTTGCGCCTTGCCCACGTCATATGGCAAGATAATTGGCAAGCAGGACAAGCATTACGATTATTGGGTGTGGGGGTAAGTAATCTAGAAACGGCCGTTGTGCGCCAACTG
>JAGRDI010000531.1 GCA_020432765.1 Anaerolineales bacterium
CATCTATGAGAATACGGCCGTTTTCCGCATCAAATATACGGTTAATTAAGCGTGTTAAGGTCGTCTTACCTGATCCAGTCTGCCCTACAATCGCCACCGTTTCGCCGGGATTAGCCGTGAAACTAATATTTTTCAGCACCGGTTTACCATCATAACTAAAAGTCACATTCTCAAAACAGACCTGCCCGTTGATATTTTCCGCAACACCCCCCTGGTTTTCATCCAGATCCGTTTCCGTATTGATCATGTCCAGAATTCGGCGTGCGCTGGCGATACCCAACTGCACCAGATTGAAAGAAAAGATCGAAATAAACGTCGGAAAGCGCAAGATGCCAATTAAACCCATATAGGCTACAACGCCGCCCAACGTAATCGCACCAGCCTGCCACATGAGCATTGCTTGTAAAAAGGCGGCTGCCCAGGCAATGCTAAACATGAGCATGGGCAAATAACGTGCCTGGATTTCACCTTGCCGCACAAAATAATCGCGATAGAGACTGGCATCAGTCACAAATTTTGCCTGTTCCTGCACTTCTTGGGCGTTCCCCTTAACAACCTCGATGCCAGAAATTGTCTCAGCAAGGTTCGCGTTCATAACACCAAACTGTTCACGCATCGCATTGCTGACCGGATTTAGCTGCCGTGAATAATCCCAAACAGTGATTGTAAAAACGATCAGAAATAGGAGCGGCACTAACAGTAATGCCGGCTCCAATAAATAAATCAAAACCATGGGCGCAACAATGCCCATAAAAGCATCAACGATCAGCATCAAACCAGGACTAAACATGATGTTCAGCGTGCGTACATCATTGGTAGCGCGTGCCATCACATCACCAATACGTTGGCGACCATGAAACGTCTGGCTTTTACCCAATAAGCTCACATACAACTCGTCGCGGGAATCGCGCTCCATGCGTTGTGCGATGAATTCTGTGGCGTAGTTACGAATCAGTCCTAATGCACCTTGCGCTGTGGCTGCTAAGAACACTCCTGCCGCAAGTGCCATAAGCGTTGCGACTTCCCAATTGGGCTGCTCAATCAAATCAAAAGCACGTCCAATCAAAAGCTGAATAGCAGAATAGGCAAAATTATTTAACGCTGCCGCTACAATGACTGTTATTGGCAGCCAGGGGTAGCGAATGACATGTGAGACGATCCAGCGCACTGGCCCGGTTCGGTTATAATCATACTCATTTTCGAGTTTGAATTCGCGCATATCGCAATAATACCTCGTAGGTTTTGACCCTTTTATGCTTGTTAGGAACTATCTATTATAGCCGATTTTTCTGACTTTTCAGAACAAATGTTTAGAATATACTTGAAACGGCAATTTTCAAGTATGGTTAATTAAGCATTCCCTTCTGCGGTTTGCCAAATACACCTGTTCGGCTATGAAGATGAAGGTTTTTAGTACGTGAGTGCTATTGCTTTTTAGAAGCGTGCTAACAATAATACATATGAATTATTTGTAATAACGTAACTCGCAGAAAGCGTATGAGGGAAAAGTTACCATTTCTCTGCGAATATTATATTTCTGTGACTATATGGAGAAAGTGATGGATTTTAGAAAAAACGTAATTGCGTTGTTTATCATGCTTGTACTTTTAGTTGTTGGGGCAGCGTTGGTGCAAATGGTCGCGCCTGAAACTGCAGATGCAAGGTCAGAACTTGCTTTACAGGAGACGCCGTCACTTTTACAGCATTGGTTACCGATTATATTCTTAGACAGTGGTGACTCGATAGCAACATCCACCCCACCACCGGCGCTGACTGAGACGAGTACGCCAGCAGCAACCGTTGCTCCAACTGCGACAACGGATCCATGTGTACCAGCGCCAGCTAATCTGTTAGCAAACCCAGGCTTTGATGATGGCATGGTTCCATGGCACTTTAATACTGGCGGTAATGGAAGTTTTGTTACTACACAGCCTGCCTATCAATGTTCAGCTTCAGCCCGCGTTGACATTGTTACCAGCAGTGGCATTGTGCAGTTATATCAATCAGCCGTGGCTTTGAAACCAAACACACAATATCGATTGCAATTTGCGGCCTATTCGACCACAGAGGAAGATGTGCGCGTGGACTTGCTCAAACATGCAGCTCCATATTCAAATTATGGCTTGTCAGAGCTTTTTGATTTATCGGCTGATTGGCAGGAATTTAGTTATGAATTTGTGACGAGTGGGTTTGATACAGATGTAGAAGACGGCCGTTTTCGTTTCTGGATGGGTGGCGCAAGCAGCGGGTCTATTTTCTGGTTTGATGCTGTCAGTTTGGAAGAAATTCCGGCAGGCCCCACAGCAACCGCAACACAAACAGGTACACCCACCAATACGCCAACCATTACACCCACATCTCCGCCAACCGCGACTGCTACGCAGACGACAACGCCCACTATTACACCAACAGCATCCCCAACCTCCCCAGCCACACCAACGCCTACCGCTGAACCACCTACCGCGACACCAATTGGTCCACCAACAGCGACAGCCACCCCTCCGGTTGGCGGCGGACCAGAATTGTTGGTTTTCGATTGGAACCAGCCGGTCGAACTTTGGCATCATGGCTTCCCTTGGGATAATCCCCCCATGCCATCGGCCAACGGTAACTGGACATCGCCTATCAATTACGCTGCCGGCACCCTATATTTCCGTGCGGAGATTTTTAGCCAGCCAGTCGCGCAGAATAACATGATGCAGTTCTGCATCTGGCAATATAATAACGTCCTCGAAAATTGCAGCGGTCTGGCTCTGGTAACGGGTACGCCAGGGAACGTTGTTACCTGGTCACAAGGCGTCCAAGATTTATGGAAGAAAGATGACAATCTGATCGATTGGGTCAATCCACGCGACCGCTATGGCGCTGTGATCAAAAATAGCGCCGGTTTGCCGGTAAGCGATTTTCTAGGCTGGAACTGGAACGGGGAAGACCCGTACGAATGGTACCCGCTAAACATGCGTTTTACGGTGATCGTTGTTGCCCCAGGTAGAAGTTTCTCTGGTTGGGATAATTATATTTCTGATTAAACAGTGGATTGAGTATGGTTCAATACGCTCTAGAATTTAGGGGATTTGTGGGATTTCAAGCGTTATCTCCAAATCCCCTATACCTGGACAAGAAGATTGATGAGGATGCGGCTGCCACATTTGACATTATAAAGTCGCTATGGCAAAATCCGCATTCGAGAAGCCCCCGTAGCTCAGAGGATAGAGCATCGGCCTCCGAAGCCGGGAGCCCAGGTTCGAGTCCTGGCGGGGGCATTTTTATTCCCATACACGCAGCCCATGGCGGCTCAATGTTGTGGGAATGTGTTTATATAGCCGGTTTTCAGCCTCTATTTCACGGATTAATGCGCGTTTATCATGTGAAAAGTCGCCACATAAAAGTGTTAACGACCCGCCTTCACCACCAGCCCCATTTACTTTCCAACCCAAAGCCCCGTGTGCTTTTGCGATTTCGATCACGCGCTCAGCATCTTTACTGATTAAGGCTGGATGCAGTTGACGTTGAGCTTCTGTGTTTTGCCGCATAGCTGCGCCAAGCGCGATGAAATCACCAGCAACCAAGGCATCACGACTGGGAACGGCCGTTTCCCTTAAAGCCTTCAACTGCCACGCCGTTGGCCCTACAACCTCCAAATCACGAATCACGTGCTCATGCACCTGGGAAGAAGCATGCGACGTGCCCAAATAGATCAGCAATAAACGCCGTTCTAGTTCCCACCAAATTGTCTTGGGCAAAGGAATGGGCGAGATAGAAGCATGCGGATATTGGAACATATCTATGAAATTGATACCCCCAAATGCTGCACACAACTGGTCTTGGATACCACATTGCTGTTCAAGCATATCGGTCTCAATCGACTGCGCCAGATAGGCGATTTCATGGACTGCCAAACGCCCCGGTGTCAAACAATCCAGCGCTCCCAATAAAGCCACGCTGACTGCTGCGGATGTACCTGTCGAAGCCCCTACCGGTGCATTCGAGTGTAAATGCACTTGAATAGCCACACCATCCGGCACGCCCATGCGCATAATGGCAGCCTCTAGCAGGGGATGTTGGCCCCACGCATCATTTTTAAACTGCGGTGCATAACGCTCGCCATAATTTTCAGCATGTATGATGATACGTTCATCTTGGGCAGAATGCGGAAAAACTTCAAGCTGCACTTCTGCAACCGGGTTCACAGCAATGTTGAAAATCTGACCATATTCGGCAAACCAAGTGTCTGTCCAGCCGCCATTATCACAGACACGAATCGGGGCAGTACTATTAATAATACGCAACGGCCGTTGTTCACTCCTATACCCTTTTTCAACTGCATCACCTGGTTTATTGCGCTCCATCATGTCCACATCTCCTATCTTGCTATCGTCTTTATTGCCGCAAAGTATACTGGATTCCAACTTTTGCGGGAATCTTCTCGCTATATACTTGCACATAGTATCAATCAGTTAAACAACCAATTTCAATGACACACTGCATCATGCTTTATTGCACGCTAAATACATGACGGATGTCACTCTTCCATCCTGACAGGCTGCTTTACAATATTCTCACGTAAGAAATTCTTTTTTGCAGATTGGGATTGTGAAAATTTTCCCAATATCAATCAAAGTAGTTTTCAAAGAGTCTGCACAACTCGTAAACTCACTATCAAAACAAGAAAGCGCAATGACTGGGGCCTCATTCCTTTAGTTCATTGCGTCTTCGCGTTGTTTGCCGAATAAATTCATCGCATAGAGAGCAGAATATTTTTTGCTTATGCGGATTTTCACAGGAGAAATGGAATGGCTGGATTAGATAAAGAAACACGGGACATGGTTCTCGACACCCTCAAGAAATATGCCGAGCGTAAACTCACCCCCGATTATCTGCTGGAACTGGATCACAATGACGAATTTCCCCACAAAGTGTTAGAAGAATTATATGACCCAATGCAATTAGGGTTGCATCTGATCTTCATCCCTGAAGAATATGATGGCCTGGGTGGTGGGGCCTATGACATCTACCGCACATCTGAATTGATGGCTTCCATTGATCTGGGCATTGCTACCGGTGTATTGGCAACATTCTTAGGGTCTGATCCCATTCGTGTGGGTGCTACGCCCGAACAAAAAGCCAAATGGATGGGCATGATTGCCGAAGAAGCAATGCTGATGGCTTATGGCGCAACCGAACCACAAGCCGGCAGCGACCTGGCCGCTATGCAAACCAAAGCTGTGCCAGTTGAAGAAGACGGCAAAGTTGTCGGCTACAAAATCAGCGGCCAAAAACAGTGGATCAGCAACGGCGCTGTAGCCGATTTATATACCATTCTTGCTCTAGCTCCTGGTGGCCCTACCTGGTTTGTTATCGAAAAAGGTGTAGATGGTTTCTCCACCGGTAAACCCGAAGACAAACATGGTATCCGCGCCAGCAACACAGCCGCACTTTTCCTCGAAGATGTCTATGCACCCGTTGAAAGTCTGGTTGGTGGTATTGAAGGTAAAGGTCTGGCACAGGCACAGGCCGTTTTTGGTTACACGCGTTTGATGGTTGGAACATTTGGCCTTGGTGCCGGTTGGGAAGCACTGCGGCGCGCCATTGCCTATTCACATGACCGTGTACAGGGTGGCACAACCCTGGACAAAAAACAAGGTTACACCCACAAATTGATCGTCCCCAATGCCGTACGATTGGAAGCCGCCCGTTCCTATATCGAATGGGTAGCAGAACGACTGGACAGTGGCGAACCAGGTTTACAAACTGAAGGCGCTGTCGCCAAATATATGGCAACTGAAGCCGGAAACCAAGCCGCTGATGATGCCATTCAAGCCTTGGGCGGTTATGGCTATACCAAAGAGTATATGGTCGAGAAGATCAAACGTGATGTGCGTATTACCACCATCTATGAAGGCACATCAGAAATTATGGAATGGACGATCGCACGCGACCGGTGGCAGGAACATCTAAAATCACGTGGCGCATATTACAATGATTGGGCGGCACGGTTAGATGCTGTGCAGCAGCATTCACCTGAAAATGGGGCTGGGTATGCAGCCATGGCGATGCGTGCTTTGGCCGTGATTTTGGAACGCTGCCGCATAGATCGTTTGACACGCAACCAGCATGTGTTATTCCGCCTGGGTGAACTGATCGCATATGTCGAAACGGCCGCTATCTTCTCCGAGCGTGTACAAAGCCATCCCACAGAAGCAATTAAGCTAAATGTTGCCACCCGCCAGGCACTTGCACGCATTCATGGTCGCGACGCTGCACTAAAAGTTGCCACCGACGGTTTACGTTGGACAATTGGTGCAGGTCAAAGTGACCCCAATCTAGCCAATTCACTCAATCTGCCTGGCATTTATCAAGCCCAAGCCGGTCTGATCGATGACATGGATTTTGCCCGCGATCAATTAAACAAAGCGTTTTAATTATGTTCAGGACTCTGGCATTTTTTGTGCTGCCGAGAGATTTGTCAAGTTTTTTAACAAATTCGTTTACAATTCACTCGTGGTAGAAACTCGACAAATCCGAAACGCCAGACTCCAATTATGTTTATGTTTGCGCCCGGTCTCTTGACCGGTTTACAGATTTGTCCAATCTTGGAGATAGGACAAATCTCGCTAAGTTAGAGGTGTTATATGCAATCATCAGAAGATAGAGCAATTGCCATTGTCGGGGTTGGCGCCATCTTACCGGATGCGCCCAACGCACCCGCGTTTTGGCAAAATATTTTAGATAAAAAGTACAGCATTAGCGATGTGCCGCCTGAGCGCTGGAGCTTAGATGATTACTACAATCCAGACCCGAAAGCTCCCGATAAAACGTATTCCAAAATAGGCGGTTGGGTGCGCGATTTTGAGTTTGATTGGCGTAAATATCGCATGCCACCGAAAGTGGCGGCCGCGATGGATGAGGGTCAGCAGTGGGCGGTCACGATTGCCGCCGAAGCGCTGGCAGATTATGGCTATCCGGAACGGCCGTTAGACACAGAAAATACGGCCGTTATCCTCGGCACCGCCATGGGTGGCGAACAACATTACATCACCACCATGCGCATCAACTTCCCCGAATACGCCAACCTGCTCAAAGAAGTCGCTGAATTCGAACAACTTCCGGCCGACGTGCAGGCAGCCATCCTCAGCAAATGGCACGAACGCATGGATGCCGCATTGCCGCCAATTACCGAAGACACCATGCCGGGCGAACTTCCCAATATCGTCTCTGGGCGGGTAGCCAATATGCTCAACCTGCGCGGACCCAACTTCATCACCGACGCCGCCTGTGCCTCCAGCTTTGCCGCCATCAACGCCGGCATCGAACTACTCACAGAACACCAAACCGACGCCGTTCTGGCCGGCGGGGTGGATCGCAACATGGGCGCTTCCATCTTTGTCAAATTTTGCAAGATTGGCGCTTTAAGCGCCACCGGCAGCCGTCCCTTTGGTGACGGTGCTGACGGTTTTGTGATGGGCGAAGGTTCCGGCGCATTTTTACTCAAACGTCTGGCGGATGCGGAACGTGCCGGCGACAAAATTTACGCCGTGATTCGCGGTGTGGGCGGCTCCAGTGACGGCAAGGGCAAAGGCATTACCGCCCCTAATCCGATTGGTCAACAATTAGCCATTCGCCGCGCCTGGGAAAATGCCGGTCTTGATCCGGCTACAGCTACGCTGGTAGAAGCACATGGCACAAGCACACGTGTAGGCGATGTGGTTGAAATTGAAAGTTTGGCCAAGATATTTGGCGGTGCGCCACAGGGCAGCATTGGCCTTGGTTCAGCCAAGAGCAATATCGGTCATCTAAAGGCAGGTGCAGGCGCTGCGGGTTTGTTAAAAGCAACGATGGCTTTGTATCACAAGACCCTGCCACCGACCCTGAACGCAGAAAAACCCAATCCGAACGCGAACTTAGCTAAAACACCTTTCTATTTGCTGAATGAAGCGCGTGAATGGCCCAAAACAAATGGCACACCGCGCCGCTGTGGTGTGAGTGCCTACGGTTTTGGCGGCACCAATTTCCACGTGGTTTTGGAAGAGTATGTGCCCGGTTTATTAACACAGAAGAAAGAAAGTAAAACGGCTGCTTCGATTCCTCAAGCCGAAAATGGCAGCCCCATTATCGTGCAAGCACACAAACCCGCGCCCATACGCGGCATCCTCGCGATTGGTGCAAAATCACCCAGTGATCTTAAAGATAAACTGGATCGCCGTACAGAGCGTGCCGAAGCGGGCTGGACGCCGCCCATGGCCTTGCTGCCAAAGAAAGTTGATATTCAAGCCAACGAACGGCTGATTATTGACTTTGGCGATCATGCTGAACTGGTAGACCGTTTGCATAAAGCCCAAAAAGTAATGAGCTTCGATAATCCACAAGCGTGGAAAGCGATTGAAGCACAGGGCATTTTCCGTGGCAGCGGTAAACCGAAAGGCAAAATCGCTTTTCTCTTCCCTGGACAAGGCAGCCAATATGTCAACATGGGGCGTGAACTTGAAGATTTGTCACCTATCGTTGCTGAGATGTTTACTGAAGCAGACAAAGTGATGGAACCGATCCTGGGCAAACCGCTTAGTGATTATCTCTTTGTTGACCCCGAAGACAAAAGCGCGATGATGCAGGCCAATTTCGATCTGATGCAGACCGAAATCACACAGCCAGCAATGCTCACTCTCGACATCGCTATGTTGAAGATGTTAAACGAGTACGGTTTCAAACCAGATATGGTCATGGGCCATTCGCTGGGTGAATATGCGGCACTTATCGCTGCGGGCATCATGCCTTTTGCCCATGCATTGGAAGCAGCCGCTGCGCGTGGCAATGAGATGAAAGCAGTTGATGTGCCCGACAAAGGCAAGATGGCTGCTGTTTTGGCCCCATTTGATGTGGTCATGGAAACATTGGGGCGCGTAAATGGTTATGTCGTGCCTGCCAATATCAACAGCGCCAGCCAGAGCGTGATCGGTGGCGGCAGCCAGGCTGTTGATGATGCCTGTGCTTTATTTGAAGAACAAGGCTATCGCGCTATTCCCATTCCGGTCAGCCACGCTTTCCATACCGAAATCGTCGCTCCCGCCAGCGCACCCCTGCGCCTGGTATTGGATCGCCTGGACATTCGTAAGCCCGAACTGCCACTGGTTGCCAATGTGACTGGTGAGCTTTACCCGCAGTCAGTAGACGAAATTAAAGATATTTTGCAAAAACAGATCGCCTCACCTGTGCAATGGGTAAAGGGTCTGGAAACCTTGTATGCCAATGGTGTGCGTACCTTTGTCGAAGTTGGCCCGAAACGCGCCTTACGCGGCTTTGT
>JAGRDI010000532.1 GCA_020432765.1 Anaerolineales bacterium
AAAATTTAATTGGGTAATTGATGTGGGGTGATTTGGTAAATCGCCTGAACGAACTGCCAATTCGTTCTACATGAAAGGTTGTGAACAATGGTTACTGAACCAAAGGCACTCGATTACAAAATTCTGATTTTGGCCACGCTGTCTGGCGGTTATGCAGGGGCAGATTCTGTGGGGCAGTTGCATACTGATTACCCGGCAAATGTGTATATCTTACCTGTTGTTTGTCCGGCGATGTTTCCCGAAGATTTTTATATACGTGCTTTTGCACGTGGGATTGATGCGATTCTGGTGATGTATAGCGGCACAGACTGTCCCTACAAGGGCGGCGCCGAACGCACGGCCGAAATCATCAACCGCGTCTATCCGCTGATGCAAAAGCAGGGCATTGACACACGACGGCTGCGTTTGACGGCAATATGTACAGTGTGTACACGGCCGTTTCTCAACGAAGTCAACAATATGAATCAACTGTTGGCTGAAATTGGCAGTGTGCGTGCGGAAATGACAGCCGTCCCACAACCAGAATGGATGGCTGCATAAGGAGGAGACGGGAAATTATGCAAGTGAATGACTTACAAGTAGACGCTTTGGTTGTTGGCGGCGGCATTGCCGGTATGCAAGCCGCATTGGATTTAGCTGACCAGGGCTATCATGTTGCCTTGGTGGAAAAGGAAGCCAGCATCGGCGGCAAAATGATCGCCTTGAGCAAAGTATTCCCGACCCTCGACTGCTGCAGCTGCATCACCACACCCAAGATGTCGGCCGTCGCCCACCATAAAAACATCCAATTGTTTACTTATTGTGAAGTGGAGGCTGTTCAGCAAAATGGACACGGCTTCAAGGCACACCTCAAACAAAAACCACGTTACGTGATCGAAGAAGATTGCACCGGCTGCCGCCATTGTGAATATGCCTGCCCGCTGGATTTGCCATCTGCTTTTGATATGGGTTTGGGTGCGCAGCGGGTGATTCGGGTGCCTTTCTCAACGGCCGTTCCCCAAAAAGCCGTTCTTGACATGGAATATTGCATCTTATGTGGCAAATGTGAACAAGCCTGTCCCGATGATTGCATCGATTTCACCCAAACCGCACAAGATTTTGTGATTGAAGCTGGTGCTGTCGTCTTAGCTACCGGTTTTGAATTGACCCCCACTGACGCCAAGGCAGAATACGGTGGCGGAAAACTGCTGAATGTGGTTGATGCCTTAACCGTTGAACGGCTGCTTGCGCCTACCGGCCCCTATGGTCACGTGTTACGGGCGTCTGATGGCAAAGAACCGGAATCAATTGCCTATGTACAATGCGCCGGATCGCGTGATAAAACCCTGGGCATTGAATATTGCTCGCGCATTTGCTGCATGTATGCCATCAAACAGGCGATGCTGCTTTCCGGGGCGCTGCCGTTGGCTGATATTACTATTTACTATATGGATATTCGCACCTTCGGCAAAGGGTATGAGCAGTTCTATCAAAACGCACGTGCGATGGGCATTGAATTTGTCAAAGGTAAAGTGGCCCGCATCACAGCCGATGATGATCATAATCCGCAGGTGCGTGTGGAACTGATTGACGATGGTTCACGAGTGGTTGAACAGCACCATGATCTGGTTGTGCTGTCGGTGGGCATGATTCCCAGTTTTAATCCACAACTTATTTATGATGTGCCGATTGCAGCGTCCGATGGATTTGTCGCGACGCCTGCGGCCAACCTTTCTCCCTGTCTCACTGGCCGTCCCGGTGTCTTTGTGGCCGGGACGGCCGCCGGGCCGATGGACATTGTCGATTCGATTATTATGGCTGGGGCGGCGGCGGCGGAAACGGCCGCTTACCTGGAAGAGCAGCGACAAGTGGGGACTAACGGCCGTTTCGCCCTTCCGCTACCTGCAAGGGAGTTGAGCTATGCCTGACAAAGAACCGATTCCTGAAGAAGAAATTCGCATTGGGGTTTATACCTGCCAATGTGGCGGCAATATTGGTGATGTCGTGCGTTGTACGGCCGTGGCACAAGCTGCGGGTGAATTTACCGATGTTGTCGTCTCACGCGAAGATATGTCGATGTGTTCTGATGCCGGGCAGGCTTTGATCGAAGCTGATATCAAAGAACGCGGCGTTAATCGCGTGGTCATTGGCGCATGTGCGCCCTCACTGCACGAACAAACTTTTCGCGGTACAGTCGCCCGCGCCGGTCTGAACCCGTACTTTTACCATCATGTCGGTTTGCGTGAGCAGGCGAGCTGGGTGCATCATGACGATCCGGTTGGCGCGACCAATAAGGCGCTGCGCTTAATGTCTGCCGGCGTCGCTAAGGCACGGCTGCTCAATCCGCTGGAACCAATCCGGCTGGAAGCACATCAGCACGCATTGGTGATTGGCGGCGGCGTAGCCGGATTACGCAGTGCGCTCGACATTGCCCGCCGCGGTATACAAGTCACGCTGATCGAAAAATCACCCTTCCTGGGCGGGCATATGGCGCAGTTGGAAACAGTTTTTCCGACGCACGCAGAAGCACGTGATCTACTGGGCGAATTGATCGACCATGTTGTCTCACATCCCAAAATCACAATTTATACCTACGCTGAACTGGTGAGTGTCAAGGGGTATGTAGGCGATTTTCAGATACAGATTCGGCAGCAATCACGCGGTGTTAGTGATGATTCGGTTGACGCGATATTGGCCGCCGAAATGCCCACTGTACCGGATGAATTTAATTATGGCTTGAGTGAACGCAAAATTGTTTATCGTGCATATCCCGGCTACTATCCGCAAACGCCGGCGGTCGATTGGGCCAATTATGTGGATGGCTGTGTGATGGTTGATGAACGGCCGTTGTATCTGCAAAACAACCCGCGCACCTTTGACTTAACCGTCGGCGCGGTGGTGGTCGCCACGGGTTTTCGTCCCTACGAACCACGTCAAGGTGAATATGGTTATAGGGATTTGCCGCAGGTAGTGACGCTGCCGCAGTTGATTCGTTTGCTGGCGTTGACGGAACCGGGTGAGCCTTTGCAATGGCACGGCCGTTCCGTGCGCAATCTCGCGCTCATTCATTGTGTTGGCAGCCGCCAGCTAGACGGCTTAAATCCCCCGCAGCCAGATGGACAGGTCAATAATTATTGTTCGCGCGTCTGCTGCACGGCTACCTTGCAAACCGCCAATGAACTGCGCGAACGCTATCCCAAACTCAATATCTTTGATATTTACGAAGATATTCGCACTTACGGGCGCGGACACGAGGCGTATTACACACAGGCATCACAAAATATGGTGCGCTTTTTACGCTTCCATGACGACGAACTGCCACAGGTAACGGCCGCACCTCCCGAAGACGATTACCCATTATTGGTGCGTGTGAAAGATTATTTAACCTGGGGTGAGGAATTGGAGCTGCCGGTTGACATGGTTGTGTTGGCAGTGGGTATGATGCCTAATCCTGTGCATGACATTATCAAACTGCTCAAAGTTGCGCCTGGCACAGACCGCTTTTTGTTAGAAGTACATCCTAAATTGCGACCCGTGGAAACGGCCGTTGCTGGCGTTGTGCTTGCCGGTACCGCGCAAGGCCCCATGAATATTCAGGAAAGCTGCGCTGCAGCCTCTGCCGCTGCCGCCAAGGTCGCTGCGTTATTGAGCCAGGGGCAGGTCGAACTAGAGCCGTTTGTGGCCTTGGTTAATTCCGAACGTTGTGATGGCAGCGGCGAATGTGTCAAGGTCTGCTGTTATGAGGATGCCATCACATTGCAAACAGTTGTCGTGAACGGCCGTGAGCAAAAAAGAGCTGTCGTCACTCCGGCTAATTGTGTTGGCTGTGGTGTGTGTGTCAGTGCCTGCCCCAACCGCGCCATTGACCTGCAAGGCTGGAGCCTGGACCAATATGACGCCATGATCGACGCCATCACTGCAGATGCCTTACCCGAGATGGAGTATGCCTGATGAGCAATACACGTGAAGATGCTAAAAAGAGAGCTATTTTTCTTAAACAACTGCGCGAACAGCACAAAGAAACGGTTACCGACGCCCAGATACTGCTAAAAACACAAAAAGCGACGCGACGCGAGATTTGTAAACCGATGCGGGATGAACCCAAAACCGTGCCCGAAATCGCAGCAGCCACAGGTATTCCAGCCAATGAAGTCCTTTGGCATATTACGGCTATGAAAAAATATGGCCTTGTGGTTGAAACCGGCATGTGTGGTGAATATTACCTTTACCAACGCATCAAGGATGGGAAATAATGAATAATCGTGTTAACCCTGAATTGTTAATCGATCTCAAGCGTTATGGCGAAGAGGGGGCTGTCAACATTGAGGCTTGCTTTAATTGTGGAACCTGCACAGCCATGTGTCCACTCACCAGCGACGACCACCCGTTTCCACGCAACACGCTGCGTCTGGTTCAAATGGGCTTACAAGATCGTTTGCTGCAGAATATCGATCCATGGCTGTGTTACTACTGCGGGGACTGCACTGAAACCTGTCCACGCGGCGCCGAGCCGGCCGAAGCGCAAATGACCCTGCGGCGTTGGTTAACGGCGCAATATGATTGGACGGGCCTGGCCAGGAAATTTTATACATCCAAGGTTTGGGAAATTGGGTCAATATTGCTCGTGGCCGGTTTAGTCGTGCTGGGGTTTGTTCTTTTTCATGGGCCCGTTGTAACCGACCAGGTAGAACTTAATACATTTGCACCCGTCGAAGTTATCCATGTCCTCGATTGGACAATGGCTGGTTTTCTGCTGTTCTTCTTGATGACCAACGTCATCCGCATGTACATCTTTACTATGCGCCGGGGAAGCCAAACCAGGATACCGCGCTCTCTTTATCTACGTGAGTTGTGGAATCTACCGTACCAATTTGCCACGCAAAAACGATGGTCCGCATGTGAAGACCGGCCATCCTGGTTGTCACACGCATTTTTGGTAAGCGGTTACGTTTTGATGCTCATTATTATCGTATTTTTCTTGCGCTGGTTCCAGACAGATAATATTTATCCCATCTGGCATCCGCAGCGCTGGTTGGGATATTATGCCACTGTTGTCTTGTTATATGGCGCCGGGCGAGCCATATGGGGGCGGCTCAAAAAGGCTCGCCAGATGCATCGCTTTTCACATCTAAGCGACTGGATATTCCCGATTTTACTGTTTGGGGTTACGCTAACCGGTATCTTTGTACATTCTTTCCGGTATTTGGGCTTGCCGCTGGCCACCTACATTACATATGTCATCCACATGGCCTTACTGGTGCCGATGCTGGTGCTGGAAGTACCTTTCGGCAAATGGTCGCATCTCGCATACCGGCCTGTTGCAATTTACTTCCAAGTTGTTAAGCAAAAAGCATCACTGGTTGAGTCCGAATTATCACTTGCCTGAGTGGATAAATACCTGGACTTGTCAGACTTTCTTTGCTGGCCATGTGGCTTTTAGAAATAAAATTGACTGGTTCTTACTCAAAAAATAAAGGAGATGATTTCATGAACGAAAATGGAAATAGTAAAATGGTTGTGGTTTGCAATCACGCGGATGCACCGCATGTGATGCCGACGCTGATTATGGGCGCCTCTGGGGTGGGGATTGGTGATGATGTGATATTGTTCTTTTGTCCAGGTGGAGCCAACGCACTGGTCAAGGGTGAATTAGAAAAGATTCGCGAAAAACATCTGAAGGGCTTGCCGGATCCGGTACAGCTTTATGATGATATTGTAGCTGAAGGCGGCCGGGTCATCTTGTGTGAATTGGCATTGGAAAATAAAGATATTGCTGTAGAAGATGTGCGTGAGGGTGTCGAAATCATGAATGCGCCCTCGTTCTTGTTATATGCACAAGGTGCAGGATTATCGTTTGTTTTCTGATTTATACACACTTGCCAGGTCTTCAAAGATCTGGCAGGTTTCTTTGTTGGCGGGATAAGTTGCTGGAGTCTGGCGAATTCTAGACTTGTCAGGTTTCTACCACGAGTGGCATGTGAGCAAATTGATCA
>JAGRDI010000533.1 GCA_020432765.1 Anaerolineales bacterium
CTTGGACCTCCGTCAGGAAAGCCAACACTAACAGGAGTATGCGCAGCATGCCCACCAGGAGCAAGCGGGGGGCGATATTTAGTGGAGTTGAATGGGTAGGCATAGTCAAATTCAAATTCACTCGGGCATAGGCAATACACCCAATTGCTGCAGGCGGCTGACGCCATCTACCATCAAGAGGTGCTCAACCATCTTGCCATCTTCATATTTGACGAAATGGACTTCATACCACGCCAGCTTTTTGCCAGCGGCCTCGACACCTGCCAATTCTCCAACTGGGAACTCTTTGGTGTGGGTCCCCGTCACCGTGCCCCAAAAGACGACGCGATCACTTTCGGCAACCATATCTTCATCATTCACTGCGAAATGGTAATCAGGAAATGCTTCCCGGAATGGTCTCATTTCCGATGTCGACTCATCGTGGGCTTCGGGTGACGGTGAAAATGCGCGCAGTTGATTGTCCCAATCGGCGCTGTTCAACGCTTCTAACATTTGTTTGGTACGTGCTTTGGTTTCTTCAGGTGACATATTTCGCTCCTTCATTACACTGTAAAATCTGATACTGATGAGGCCCCATTATCGACGATGCTACTCGCCTTCAAAGATATAGGCTCCCCCCCAGCACTTGTGAATGTGTGGCCACAACGGCCGTATCATGCACAACTGCTTCCCCTAAGCCAAACTGAACATTGGTGGACATTGGCAACGAACTTTTATTTTTATCTCCAATTCTGTTCATTTATTGGTTTCAAACGATTTCAAATTTAATCGCTGTAGCCCGCGAAAGGGTTGTCAGGTTGCCAGAGCACCCAGCAGCATATCAAGCGGGTTGAGTTCCTCATTTGGGCCGCCAAGAGGGGGCGGGGAATCAATGATCAGATGATGACCCCTTGCGCTGACGATAGCTCTCCCCTTTTGGTTAGATAAACGGGTTGACAGATGTAGTTGCCATGCTAAAAGCTCCTTTCGCAAATTATTAGAACAAGGCATTGTTTAGGTAAACCGCAGAATAAAATCGGAAATGAAAGGCATTGGAAAACTGCGGTTTCCTTGAGGAATCGGCAACTTTTATCTAATTTTATTTCCGAAACCTTGTTGCCGATCACCTAAATATTTGTCAACCTCTCGAGTAGGATTAGGCTGAAAAACACTGTTTAGCCAAGTTTCTCACTCAAGGGGTTGCCGCTCGTTACAGATGTGTTAAACAACCCCTAGATGCGCTACGGGCTGTTTTGGAGATTTGCTCAATGCCGTGCATGGTAGTTAAATGCAAGGGTATTTGCAACAGCTACCCGCCTCCACTCTGCTATCCAGGATCTGAATTCGGGCAGCCCTCCTCGCTCGTTCCATTTTTCTTCGGCCTCAGCATAACTTTCGTAATCCTCTTCTACGATGACTCTGAAACGTTCACTAGTGGGAGTACGTATACGCCAGGAAGAGGAAGAGTCAAATAGCTCTCGATATTCTTTTGCGTTTTCAATTGCTTCTTCTAATAAACCATCTTTGGCCAGCCATTCTCTGCTCACAGTAATCATCATTTTCTCCTTGTTTTATCATCTGCTGCTGGCTCGATATGTTGGGTTATCCAGAAAGAAGCCAGCCAATTTAAATCAAACGATCATTCGTCGTTTGTCCTCTCAATGTGTTTGTCTGTTGGACTGACAAATCTTATTTTCCCAGAAATAACAACGAATTTTGGGATTAAACGAATCGTTTTCAGGCAGGAAATTCGATAAATCCTTTCATTCGTTGTCATTAAATGCAAATCAGCCCGATCAACTATCTGTACGCAGAAGCTGACCCGTATAGCTTTCCACTAAGCTGCCCCAACGATCAAAGAAATCTTGATTGTTTGGGATTGCGGCTCTCCACGCCTCAAACCCCACCATATCATCAAAGTCAAGGTCAAAAATTACGATACGACTTTCACTCTCGTCAGGATTTGCAAAGGTGCTGATTCTCGAAACTTGAAAAAGGGCTCGCGCTTCCGTTTTCATTAGCTCAACGAGTTTTTCTGTCTGTCCCACATGTGTCGTCGCAGTTACACGATGAATAATCACTTAAAACCTCCATTTTTGTTGTCGGATTTAGTATTCGAACAATAACAAAAGATCGTCACCAAAACGTCACCACTTTCACTTTATTGTTGCCAAAAGTGTGACAATTTCCCATAATTTAATCATGCCCAAGCTCGTTCTATCATTCCTCGGTGGATTTCAGGTGCTGCTCGACCAGCGCCCACTCACCCGCTTTCGTTCGGCGAAAAATCAGGGTTTGCTGGTTTATCTGGCTTGCAACAATGATAAACCAATCTCACGCGAAACGCTGGCTGCGCTTTTTTGGCCAGAAACGGCCGAAAAGGAGGCCAGGCACAACCTGCGCCAGGCATTGTACCGGCTGCGCAGGTTGCTGAATAACAGCGAGGAAACCTACTTACGCGTTCATCGCAAAACCGTGCAGTTCAATGCAACGGCCGACTATCTGTTGGATGTGGAACAGTTCACAAAGGCCATTGATTCCAACAATTTAGCAGAGGCGATAGAATATTACGCAGGTGATTTGCTGCCTGGATTCTCGTGCAGCAGCGAGCCATTCGAAGTGTGGCTGCGCGGCCAACGCGAATATCTGCATCAACTGGCGCTGGAAGCGATGCTGCAAGCTGCCGAGGACGGCTTACAGGCGGGCGACAACAGCACTGCTGTTGTTATGGCGCAGCGCCAACTCGTGCTTGAACCGTGGCGCGAACCGGCGTACCGGCAGTTGATGCAAGCGCACGCCTTGATGGGCGACCGCAGCAGTGCGTTGGCTCAGTTTGAGCGCTGTCGAGAGCAGTTATGGGCGGAAATCGGTGTCGAACCGGCACCCGAAACCATTCAGCTGGTCAACGACATCAAAGCGGGGCGTGTGGGGTTGGCAACGGCCGTTCATCCGCTCACACCACCCGTCAAAACCACACACAATCTGCCCGCCGATACGACACCCTTTATTGGACGCGAAAAGGAAACGGCCGACCTCTGCATTCAACTCAAACAAGATCAGAGACGGCTGGTGACAATCGTCGCTCCCGGCGGCATGGGCAAGACACGGCTGGCCATTGAAGTGGGGCAACAGATGCTGCCTGCGTTCCGGGATGGCGTCATGTTTGTCGATCTGGCGGCGGTTACAGAACCGGACGAGATCGCCAGTGTGATGGCGGCTGTCTTGAGCTACCAGGCACCAGACAAAACGCAGCCACTGCTGCCGCAGCTGCTCAACACACTGGCGCAGCGCAGCATCCTGCTCATTCTAGACAATTTTGAGCAGTTGGTGCGCGGCGCACCTCTGATCGACCAAATTCTAAAAACATGTCCCGAATTGGCGATTCTGGTCACATCACGACAACCGCTCAATCTCGTCAGCGAGAGCCGTTACCCATTGCAAGGGCTTGATTTTCCTGATCTGCTGACAGTTGACGACGCGCTGGATTGGTCGTCTGTGCAGTTGTTTGTCGACAGCGGCCGGCGTGCGCGTCCAGGCTACATGTTGACGGACGATAATCTTGTCTATGTGCTGCAGATATGCCGGCTCGTGCAGGGGATGCCCTTGGCCCTGATTTTGGCAGCGGCCTGGCTGGAACTGTTGAGTTCGGCGGAAATCGCGGTCGAAATTGAACGCAGTCTGGGATTTTTGTCATCTGATCTAGTTGACTTGCCCCACCGGCAGCGCAGTATGCACGCCGTTTTCGACCGTTCATGGCAGCACTTACAGCCGGATGAGCAAACTGTGCTGGCTAAATTGAGCGTCTTTCGCGGCGGCTTTTCCCGCGATGCAGCGGAAAAGGTGGCGGGTGCTAACCTGCGCATTTTGCTATCATTGGTTAACAAATCATTTTTGCAGCGACAAGGTGACAACGGCCGTTACGTCATGCACGAACTCCTGCGTCAATATGCGGCTGAACAGCGCGAACGTCTAGGGGTTAGTGAAGAGGCTCGATTGGCACACTGCCGCTATTTCGCTCAAATTGTACCGCAGGAAATGGGGCGCGTTTTATACTTCCTGCCCTTGCTGCTGCCACGCGACTATGCTAATGATTGGGACAACTTCCAGTATGCCTGGGCGTATGCGCTGCGGTGCAAGCTGCCAGCAGAACTAGCAAACTTAGCCAATGGCATGGTTCAATTCAACGAAACACAGGGGATTCAATCTGTCGCACTGATTGAAGAAGCAATGTCAGTTGCACAAGGGGGCGGTATGCTAAAATCAGATGCGACGCTGTTCAGGCTCAGGGCAGCACAAATTCGGGCACGTCAACTGGTCGATGCTACCTCCGAAGTAAACAACCAGTTCATAGCACTCATTGATGAATTGGAACAGAGTGAACATCGCGAATTACGGTACTGGTTGTGCATTCAATTAGCCATGCAATGGTGGAAAACCAAGGACCCAGGTTTAATTGATTGGCTCGATGAGGCACAAGCGATCGCGGATGCCCTGCAAAGTGAAACATTGAACAATATGGCGAGAGCGATGCGCATCTGGGGGTATATCGCGTCTGGCCAGCCAGTTGAGGCGGCTAACAAAAAGCTGAAAAAACTGCTGACCTACTTTGAATCTAGCTATCCCGAGAGCTTTATACGCTATGGCATTCTGCGCTCGTTGAGCATGGCATGTGGCAACGATCAACAATACGAGGAAGCGATTAGATTTGGAAAACAGGCGCTCAACATCGCCGCTCGCTGGAGAGAACTATTTTGGATAAGACTCTCGTTTGATTACCTGGCACGTGAGTACGAGCACAATGGCCAATTGGAACAGACGCTAGAGCAGCACCGCAGTTCGCTTGAATGGCATGTTGCACAGGGAAATGAGTGGCAAGTCATTACATTTTTCATACGGATAGCATTATTCAATCCTCATATGGTCGCTGACGACACGCTGTTGATTCAATATCTATCAATGATTGAGCACCACCCAGAGTCAACAGCCTACAACCGTCATTTGATCTCAGATAAAGTTGCCAATTTACGGACGAGCATTGGACCAGAAGCGTTTGCTGTTGCATGGGAAGCAGGCAAGCTGTTGGACATCGACGATGTTGTGCAGCAGCTGCGTTTGCGCTGGTCTTAAAGGTAACATAAATAAACATGGGTGTCATTCGCATACAAGCTTTTGGGCCCCTGCGCCTCTGGCTCAATGAGGAGCCGGTGCTGGATAAAGCCTGGCCCACGCAAAAAAGCCGGCAGTTGTTCGAAATCTTGCTCATTCATTACGGCCGTTTAGTGCCAGCCGACAAATTGATGGATTACCTCTGGCCTGCATTGAGTGTCAAACAGGCACGCAACAATTTATGGGTCACAATGAGCCAGACCCGACGCGTTTTAGAACCTGACCTCGCTCCCCGCGCAGCATCAACGTTCATTCTCAAGCAGGGTGACGGTTACCTGTTACAACCCAATCAAGATTGCTGGATTGATATAAAACGTTTCCAAGAGTCGATTGATCAAGCCCAACATGCTGCCAGCTCCAGCGAAGCCATTGAACACCTTCAGCATGCAGTGGATCTTTATCTGGGAGACCTTTTTACCCATGATCCTTATGCCGAATGGGCGATTCAGCCCAGGCGACAACTGCGCGAAGCATTTATATCCACCGCACTTGAACTGGCTTCAGCGTATGCCCATCAAGGCAGGTTCCGACGTTCAATAAAAATTTGCCGTTATTGTCTTGGCTTCGATCCTAGTCGGGAATCAATCTATCGCGCCCTCATGCTTTATCTATACTGTGCCGGCGAAAAATCTGAGGCCCTGCATGTTTATGAAGCGGCGCGACAAATGCTGCTCGCTGAAATCGGCGTAGAACCGGCAACGCAAACCAAAATTCTGCTGCAACAAATCCAAAATCAACAAGTCATCGGGGTGGATATCGAGGGGCAATACCCACCACATGATGATACACGTTCAGCGTTGTTCTTGTTATCCCAAATGCCGTTGGTTGGACGCACGCAGGAACTGAAACAATTGGTCGATCTCATCCACGAATTGAAAAACGGCCGTTGCCAGATAGGTTTGGTAACAGGCGAATCTGGCATCGGTAAAAGTCGTTTACTCCAGGAAGCGAATGAAAAGGCCCGTCAAGGAGGGTTGGCGACACTACGCATTTCCTGTCACCAAATTGAGCAAGATCTGTTGTATGAGCCGTTAATTGATCTGGTACGGCAGATGCATCAGGCCTGGCCTGAATTAATCAAATCATTGGCACCCGTTTGGCTTGTGGAGCTGGGATTCCTGCTGCCTGATTTGATCAAGTCTCCCCGCCAGGCAGTCAATTTCTACGATGATGTGACAGAAACCCGACAGGGGCATCTTTTTCAAGCTGTCTTACAATACCTGTCGTTGGCTGCGCACGAATCTGGTCTCATTATAACCGTCGAGGATATTCAGTGGGCAGATGAGGGGACATTGTTATTTCTACATTATTTGGGGAGGCGCATCAATGCAAGCGGCATCCTGCTGTTGTTATCTTATCGTCAGGAAGAGCGCGACGCTGATCCTCAATTAGCCAATTTTTTACATCAATTGCAGCGCTTGCCAATGACTACTACCGTTCATCTCGATCGTCTAACCGCACGTGATATAGATAGGCTGCTTGCCGCCCAGCCCACCCTGCCCGAAAACTGGGCTAATTGGTTGTATGCAGAAACGTTAGGCAACCCATTTTTCATCGTTTCCATCCTACAATCATTGGTTGAGCAGCAGCTTATACCGGATGAACCGACTGGACAAACGCAGCCGCCCTCAGGCATATCTTTGCCACACTCAATCAAAGAATCGATCAAAGAACGCTTGCGCTCACTTGAGACAAAAGCGTGTGTGATTATGGAATGGCTTGCCGTTTACGGCCGTCCCCTTGATTTCCAAACGTTAAAAGCGATTTCCGATCAGGAAGATGACACGTTATTGGAAATCGTAGATCATTTATTGCAGCGCAACTTCCTTCTTGAAGGTGCCGACGGATTTGAATTTTCACATCATAAGGTAGCCGAATTTCTTTATGCTGAATTGAGCGACATTCGCAGAATTGTTTCCCATCAGAAAATTGGCCAGACGCTGAAGAGAATCGGGAAAGACTCCCCAGCCCTGCTTGCCTATCACTTTGTGCGGGCAGGCAACACGGAATTGGCGATCAAGTATTGGCTTCAGGCGGGGCAGGCAGCGTTGGGAGGATATGCATTGCGGTTGGCAGCCTCACATTTTAGCAGTGTGCTTGAATTGGCCGATAAGCCAGGTTCCAGATTAGAAGCCTACATTGGATTGGGCTATGCGCTCACTATACTGGACGAAGTTGACGAAGCAGCATCTGTCTTGCAGGTGGGCATCACTTTAGCGGAAAAGGTGCATGACGCTTGGCGCATAGCACGCCTGGGTTTCCGCTATGCACAACTCGTCAGTCGCCAACATCCATCTGATGCGGCCGCGGTTGAAATTCGGCACGCTTTGCTATTGGCTGAGAAGGTACAGGATGAGAATCTTATTGCCCGCCTCTTGCTGCTTCTGTCTGTTGCACAAGCCTCCAATGGCATGCTGCCCGACGCCCTGGATTCAGTCATTCAGGCACGCACTTTTAGCCAAAAGGTGAAAGATCAACATCTGGAAGCCCAAACATTAAATGAATTGGGGTTCATTTATACGCAGCTGGGCGAATTCAAAAAAGGCATCGACGCTGTTGAGAAGGCTTTAGCGCTTCAGGCAAGCTCACCCGATCCGGGAATATCGACCTACTCTTGGAACATCTTGGGGCGTGGTCTTGGTGGATTTGGAAAATACCAACAAGCACTTGAAGCCTTTGAAACATGCAGGCAGCAAGCAGCCGAGCTTGAGGACCGCTTCTTTTTAGCACAAGTACCCAACATGCTTGGCTGGCTCTACCGCGAGCTATATGCATTTGAGCGGGCTGAACAATGTGATCAAGAAAGCGTGGACCTTGCTATCAAATATGACAAAAGTCCGATTGAAATAAGCGCTCGTCTTAATCTATGCCTGGACTGGCTGGGTATGAAGCGTTGGGACGATTCATATGTCGCGTTACAACATATCGAAAAACAGATAGCAGCGGGGCAATTTGGCTTTCACCAATGGCGTTGGCGGCTGCGTTTACTGCATATTTGGGGACACTATTATTTACAAACAGGCCACCCAGAACTTGCCCTTTCCAATTCAGAAAATTTGTGGGATTTGGCGCAAGAAGTGAACGCCCAAAAATATATGTGTCTGTCACAACAACTACAAGGCGATGCCTTAATAGAGCTTGTGCGGCTCGATGAGGCAGCAATCGCCTTGCAGAGAGCGGTTCAGTTAGCCATATCCATTGCATATAGGCCAGTTCTTTGGGAGGCAGGCTGTCAACTTGCGACCATACAACCTGAAATAAGCCAGGAGATATTGGCAAAAGGCAGAAATCTGGTTCGCGAGACAGCTAGTCAATTGTTGGATTCTGACTTGCAACAAGGTTTCCTGAATTCATCCACAATTCAAGCCTTATTTGCCGCCAACAATCCAACTTAATGATTTGGTCTGTTCATTAAGTTGTGATTAAGTACCTCATGGCATGATTAAGCTATCTTATCAATCCAATCAAAAAACAGGAGAAAATCATGCCAAAGTATGTAATTGAAAGAGAAATGCCCAAAGTAGGCACATTGTCGGACGCAGAACTACAGGGGGCAGCGCAACAATCTTGCCAGGTATTAGAAGAAATGGGCCCGAAAATTCAATGGATTCACAGTTATATCACCGGCGATAAGAGTTATTGCGTCTATATTGCGCCTGATGAAGAAACCATACGCCAACACGCAGCTAACTCTGGCTTTCCGGCGAATCAGGTAAACAGGGTGGCCACGATCATTGATCCGACAACGGCCGAAACGTAGGCATTCTCAAGCCGCACAACGATTAATGAACCAAATCCCAAAACGTAACTACGAAGCCTCTCTGGTGTCATACCCGCGCAGGCGGGTATCCATGCAGTAGATTCCTGCCTGCGCAGGAATGACGGGTTCGTAGTTACCCCAAAACAACAACTGGAGGATGGAAAATGAGCGATCCTATCTTAAAAGCGCTGCTTGGTGGCATCACCTGGCCGCAAAATGCGATGATTGAGAAAACCGAGGCATTAACCGAGGCTGAGTTCTGCCAGCAGCCTTCATCCGCCGCGCCCCCCATCGGCTGGCACATTTGGCACATTGCCCGCTGGGCCGATATGCTGCAGGAAAGCCTGACGGATCAAGAAGAGTATTGGAAACAGGCCGGGCTGCCGGCCAAATTCGGGCTGGATCCTGCCAGGTTGAGCGTATTGCAAATGGGGACGTTCCAAAGCGCCCAAGAGGCAACTGATGTCATCGCTGCCATTGGACAAGACCGGTTACTTGAATATGCACGCACCGTTTTCGATATGGCAGTTTCCGCCGTAGAAACATTAACGCTGGAAGATTTGTATACACCATGCGAAGGCCTCATTAGAATAGATTGGAGCACCACCCCAGTCAGTGAAGGGAAAGGGCCTGATGTGCTGCTAATCAACAATATCCAATTTCATATGGGCCACACAGCGCGTCATTTGGGCATGGTTGAGGCGTTGATTGGTGCCATGTTTAACCGGGAAGGAACAGCCACAGTATAAAGTGGACTAATGCTTTTTGCCGGGTTTAGCCAGAGTTGAAACAGTCACGTAAGGTGGTTTTCCAGAAACCAC
>JAGRDI010000534.1 GCA_020432765.1 Anaerolineales bacterium
CGCATCGGCATGATCATTCGCGCCGGTGTGCAAGACAGCGAAATGGTCGAAGCCCTGGGCATCAATGTACGCATTATTTTCACCTTAGTATTCGCGTTGGGCGTTGCCCTGGCATCGCTCGGTGGCATTTTAGCTGCCCCTTCAACAGGACTTTCCATCGAAATGGGCACACGTGTGCTGCTGTTGGCGCTCATTGCGCTGGCAATCGGCGGTCTGACCAGTTTTCCTGGTGCGGCCGTCGGTGCCGTGTTAGTGGGTTTGTTACAGCAGTTTATCATCAAATACGGCTCCATCGGCATCAACCTGCCCTTCCTGGCCGAGCCGCTCAAGCCCTCACCACCACTCGTTCCCGCCTCAACGGTTCTATTAATGGTGATCATCTTGCTCATATTACCCAATGGTTTATTTGGACGCAGCGAATAAAGCATTCAGCCAATCAGCCAAAAGCTGATCGCTGAATTGTTGATAAGCTGACCACTAAAAAATTATGCAAACAACAATTCAACCACCAAACAACACATCATCTGGCCCACTGCACTGGCTCAAAACGAACAGTGGCGTGCTAATTGTTTTGTTAATCATGATCTTGCTGCCCTTTGTGGTTGCAATTTTAGATGGGCAGGCAATAGCAGAAGTTTTTGCAAATCAAACCGGCAGCTCAAAATTTGTGCAAGGGCTGATGATCGAAATTTTCATTTTGGCAATTTATGCGATCAGTTATGATTTGATTTTTGGCATCACCGGCCTGCTTTCATTCGGCCACGCAATGTTTTTTGCGGCCGGCGCTTACTTCACCGGCATCGCCTTCAAAACGCTGGGCTGGGGCATCTTGCCCACGCTGCTGGGACTGTTTGTGGTCGGCCTACTCAACGCGCTGCTGTTTGCCGTCGTGCTGCCACGTGTACAAGGGATCACCTTTGCACTGGTCACTTTGGGGATTGCCTCCGTCTTCTTCATCATCGTGCAATCAAATGAAGTCGTCGAATTTACAGGCGCAGATGTAGGCTTGCAAGGGGTGATCGTGCCGGAATTCTTGAATACCAATTCCGAACGTCTGCGGCTCTATTTTATCGTACTGATCGTCACTTTCCTGGTTTATCTGATTTACCGCCGCTTTGTAGATTCACCTACCGGGCGTGTCTGTGTGGCCAACCGTGAAAACGAAGGGCGTGCTTTGATGTTGGGCTACAATACCTTTTACTTTAAGTTAGTGGCATTGATTGTATCGGCCGTTACCGCAGCACTCGCCGGCTTTTTCCACACCATCCACTCTCCCATCGTCAGCCCCAACATCGCCGGCTTGGGCTGGACCGTGGCCGCGTTGTTAATTATTTTGATTGGCGGTGTGGGTACGTTGAGCGGGGCGATTATTGGAGCGGCCGTATTTCGCTTGTTAGAATTTTTCCTGGATCGCTGGTTTGGCGAGAGCGCGGCTTTTTTGCTGGGGGCAGTCTATATTTTGCTGGTGTTGTTCGTGCCCTTCGGCATTGTCGGCACCTGGCGTGCGCGTTCGTTCCGCATCAAGGAAGGCTGGGCATCTTTGATCAGTCTATTGACGGGGAAGCGCGAACCTGATTAGCATAGGTTCAAGAATTGTTAGACATTTTCTAATCGAAAAGGTTAATGATGCTTGAAAAAACAAAAGAGAATCTGTGGCATAACGTCCTGCCTATAGGCTTGATACTTTTACCAGGCATAATAACTTCTTTTTACATCAATCGATTCGCCGTAAACGTTCCTTTTTGGGATGCATGGTCTTTTGTTCGGGTTTTACAAGCCTATACAGAAGGGGGAAACTGGTTATCTATCATATGGGAACCTGCTCAGGCACATCGATTATTCTTTCCAAAGCTTATTTTTCTGTTATTAGCGCAATTTACTGACTGGAACGTGGTAACCCAGATGTATGTAAGCCATCTGTTAGCCTGGGGTTCCTTGCTTATATTATTTTTGCTTTATCAAAAAACGATCGGTGGATCATTATGGGGGTTTGTGCCAGTTGCCTGGCTTGTGTTTAGTTTGGGTCAATGGGAAAATATCCTTTGGGGATGGCAAGTTTCCATTTATCTGCAAGTGTTCAGTTTCCTGATCACTATTTTTTTCCTCACCTCACAACGCATTTTTTGGGCCATCATTTTTGGTATAGTCTCTTCATACTCGTTTCTAAATGGTTTGTTGATCTGGCCAATTGGTATGCTTGTGTTGATTGCCATGCGGACAAAAAAGTGGTTCCTGGTTGCTTGGTTTTTTAGCAGCGTTTTAGTGATTGGGTTTTACTTCACGAATTATACCTTTGGTGAGACACAATTTCCTGAAAGTGTTAATGTTTTGGAATTTGTCACCTTTTTCTTAGCCAATATTGGTGCCCCTTTGGGGGGTGTTGAATTAATGCTCTCTACTGTTATGGGCATATTTGTCATTCTTATCCTCTTAAGAATTAGTTGGCGAAAATGGCAATATGGACAAATTTTCGAGTTATCAGAGCTAGAGATCATTTCTGGTAGTTTGTTACTTTTTGCCTTTATCTCATCTGTTGTGATAACCATAGGACGTGTTGGGTATGGGCATCTTGATTGGGCAAAAAGTTCCAGATATATCACAATAACCTCAATCGGTATCATTGGAATTTACTTTTTGGTACTGAATGGCTTCCAAAACAATTCTACTCGTGTGCAAGAGCATTCGATGCTGGCAGCCTTTATCACTGTAATGTTTGTTGGATTGATTACCCACAACCTTTTAGGCATACGGATTGGCAAACTAAAATATGAAAGCCGAACGAGGATGAAATATGCCCTTCAAAATTACATCAATCAACCAGACAATGCATTAGCAAATTTAACTTTTGTCGACACCGTTAAGAAGTATGCGCCTTATCTTGAAACGCATAATTTATCTTCGTTTGGAGAAACGATGGAGGTTCAATTTTTGCCTGGAGTAGACAATCGGAAATTGTATGGCGAAATCCTTCCTGGTCAGCCCCTGATTCAAAAATACCTCTGTCCTGTACCTGAATTAAAAGATATTGGAATCCATTTTTTCACTTATTCGCGTGAGAATTCCTCTGAATTGTCGATAACTCTTAAAGAGGGAAACAGAATCTTAATGCAAGACAAAATACCCACGCAGTTGCTTCAAGATGATAAGTTTCATTACTTTGTTTTGCAGGAACCATTAAAAGAGTGCTTAAATCATGAGCTTTCTCTTATTATTGAGTCAACAAATGGCAGCAGTGGAAACGCAGTATCAGTCTGGACATATCCACCTTACTATGAGTCATTATCGTCATTGTCATCGGGTAATCCATTATCAAACCGGGTTGTGGGATTGGAACTAAACAGTCGCGATCTTCATATTTTTGCACCAGGGGCTAATAACTGGAAATGACAAATGGAGCTTAGGTAAAAGTCCCTGAACTTGTTCATTTTGCTTATGTTACTCTTGAATAGTCAAGCCAGAAATATCAGCTTCAATGGCGCCATCTAGTGCTACTCTGTATCCAATCCATAATACTCTTTCACGGTAAGCTACATCTAGGGGACCAGCAACTTTCTGCCCATTCCTAAAAATATTTAACACATCGCCCACTAAACGCATTGTTACATGATCTTGGGAACCTAATGAATAGCGAATGAACTCCCCTTCTTGGGTCATATAGGAATCAAAATCTCCCCGTTCCTCATGCTTTAAAAATACAGGATACGACTCAACAGGGCTTTCCTTTTGATAAATTATGAATTTCCCGGAGTCAAGGGCAAGATTGTTCGGTACGATGCCTATGGCAATATTCGAGAGTACGTCATTTGCAGAAGTCTGCAATTTATCAATTCTAATATCAAAATCAATAATTGCATTACCATCAATTTCTGTATAGATTCCAGAAATCATTTCTTCTTCTGGCTGATCGATGAAAAATGTTAACCCGTCGTCTTTAGCAGAAATACTATTGTTCGCCAATTGCCAACAATTCTTAGAATCTACATTTGCTGATTCTCCTGGGTGAACCGTCCAAACGTCAGCATGAATACACTCAACTTTGAGACCTGATCCTAAATTGTTTTTTTGCTCAATTTGAACTGATTCGGTTGTTTGCGTAGGAGTATTATCAGAAATCGGTGAGGATTCTTCTGGAATGGTTGTTGGTTTTTCCTGAGTAATATTTATCGTAGGCGATGCCAATTCGAATGAGGTGGTCGTCTGTATGGAGGTAGTCTTGGGCTCATTTGATCTTGAAATCAAGTCGACAACAAGTATTGTCAATAAAATAATGATGATCACAATGCCACCAATACTAAACCAAGGTGTTATATTTCGTTTTTTTTCTGGAGCTGGCACACTTGGAATAACTAATGGTTTTTGAGTATTTTCTTCTTGGATCGCCGCTGCTTCAATTTCATCCCAAGCTACATTAGGTCTATGCCGGCTGCACCATTGAATTAATTGTGGAATCGTATCAGTTTGATCACAATAGGCAATCAGGCTGATGACTTTTTCAGTTTTGTTTTCACCAGAAAGCTGTTCATAATCTATAGTAAGGTCAAAACAAAGCGATTTGATATCACTTTCTGAAAAGTGATCCATCAATGCCTTACGCAGCCGAGCCCTCCAAGTTGGCGATTGTCCAGTATCCACAATAATGAATTGTAATTAAAAACGAATTAATTACAACTGCAAAAAGGTCTTAAGATCGCAACACCGATGAATGGCATCGCTCCCTGCCACTAAGGCTTAGCTCAGACACGAATAAGATAAACTTATGCTTTTTGGACACCTTTTCAATATGTCACTCCCTTCGACTTCGGCCGTATCCAGAATTATTAATTCTATTGGATGCGGTTGTCAGTCAAAGGTACTCCTAAGAAGTTCCGGGCACAATGGCAAAATCAAATTCGCCGACCTCGTTTGAAGTCGTTGTGCCCAAAGCATCGCAGGTTGCACGGTTGATGTAAAAGTAGTTTGTGCTGGTATTGCCAAGTTTGCCGGTCAAGAGCTGCATGAGGCTGCCGGTGGTGTAATCCGGCGAGCCGGCAGGAGTGAAATAGGGGGTTGTCGATTCAAAAATATCATAGGTACAACTGGGGCCAGGTGCTTCCCAACTCAATTCTGCATTTGAAGGAGAAACGGCCGTTATCACCAAGCGCCATCCCTTTTCATACGACCCCATATCGCACATGAAATATTGCGGTCTTGGGATTCCACGTTGATCGTGGGTTTGTGTACAAACACCCGCCGGAATCGAATTGAGGGCTTGACTGCCCGCCAGCAAGGCGTGGGTCAACGTATCGCCACCATTATCTGCCAGGGGGCCAAGGGCTGCGACACCGTTGGTAATATCGCCGGTTGCAGTTAAATTACAACTGGCATCAGTAGACAGGTTATAGCCATTGGATGTAAACGTACCTCCAAAAACAGAACCACAATTTGAGGCGGGTGTATTGTCGGCAACGATGCTGCCTTCCAGGATAACGGTGCCGGCATCACTCCAAATGCCACTGCCACTGGCTATGCCATTATTGTCGAAGATCTGATTGTTAGCGACAGTGCTGTACGTAATTGTGATGATACCTTGCTGCACCCAGACACCAGCCGTTTTAGTACCAAAGTTGCCAGGATCGGTGGCCACATTGCCGGAAACCGTACTGTTAATCAAGGTCACTTCGCCACGATAATTCCCAACGCCTGCAGCGCCAATATCGGAATGATTTCCTGTTATAGTACTGTTGACAATGGTCGCTTTACCCCCTTCAATGACGCCTATACCCACGCCGTAAGACCCCCAATTATCTGATACTGTACTGTTGGTTAATGTGATTTCTCCGCTTATGTAAAATCCTGCGCCAGTATAACCATCATCATGGCCTGTAACGGTTATTTGATTCATAGACACGACAGAGTCGGTCATAATGTGGAAAATATGTGTAAATCCAGCAGCAACACCGGCACCATTCACCATGAAATGATTGCCTGCGAGGTCCAATTTTACCCCGGCTGTGCTGTTATTGATTGCGGGCAGAGCTTGCGTGAGAAAAATATCAGATGTCAAATTGATTTGGTAGGTTGCCGGAATTAATTGTTGATTGAAACAAAGGATGGCATGGGCAAGTGCTTGATCTGTGGCCACGTCTACCGGAAAAGTTGGACATTGATACTCGATAGCACCCATGTCAACGGCCGTATCAAAAATACGTTGAAAACCTGCGCCACGCTGATCGGTTGTGAGCGGGTTGTTATTGCCGTCAACTGCCAGACTGTCTGCGCCTGCATCCTGAACCGGACTTCCAAAGGCAAAGGGATAAAAGAAGGTAGAACCCATGCCAGTTAACCCCAACATTTGTGGATCTTCGCCAACAATATTGCCATTGGCATCAGGGTTTGCTGCCGTCAGTCCACATGCACCTGAGGCATCGGTATCTTGCAGCAAAGAGTTATTCGCTGTCAACACACCGTCGCGTTTAATTTTACAATCTTCCTTTAGAACGCCCTCTGTTAGACTGCCGGCGATGATGCTGTTGTGCAAAGTCAAATTTACATTATCAGCAAAAACGCCGCCGCCCTGCAGGATAATGCCAGAACCATCGGCCTGATTCGCATAAACAGTGCTGTTTGTCAGTGTAACCACGGAACCGCTCGCTTCATTAATTGCGAAGATGCCGCCTCCCCGAGCCAAATTGTCCGAGGCAACTCTATTTTCACCAAGTGTACTGTT
>JAGRDI010000535.1 GCA_020432765.1 Anaerolineales bacterium
GTTGGCTCAATATTCTCAAAACTACGCTTAATAACCTCTCGGAAATCTTTCTCAGCCTGCTTGACAGTAATCGTATTCATCAAATTACTCCAAAATTAATACGTCCGCCCCCGACCACCCAAACGCTCCACATGGATCGGGTCATAGCAGTCCCCATACTTCGTTTTGGGCATCGTCGCCTTCTTCGCCATCAGCTCCTCATACTCCGCATCATCCACCATCGCCACAATCCGCGCAATCGAAGCCTCGCCATCTACAAAACGCCAGGGGAAACAGCCGACCTGCACCCGCCGATTACACAGCAGGTCAATATCCCCGCCCACACATTCTGCATGGATAATCCCCTTGTGGAACATCCACAGGTGCATCATCTGGTACATATCTTTGGTAAAATAATCAGCTAGCGGCTTGCCATACTTTTCCCGGAAATACGCATCCGCATCCTCTGCCTGGGCTGGCATCCAGTCGCGGATTTTGGTATTCATTGGATGATCCGCACTGCCACAATCTACGCCAATCCATTTGAGCTTTTTCTCTTCACACCACTTAGCAAAACGCGCATCTGGTCCCGGATGCATCACCATATAGCGCACTTCGTTGCCGTATGGTTGATCCCAGCCAAAATGATGGTAACCGGTATGAATGATGAGAATATCACCCTCACGCACTTCGACGCGCTTCTCAATCATCTCTGGCGTATAAATATCATAATCGCCACAACAATCGCTCAAATCGACAATCGCCGCATCACCTGTCAGAAAATCAAAGTCCAGGCCGGCAATATCTTTACCCGGCGTGTAAAAGTGAATTTCACCATCTAAATGTGTGCCCACATGATTACTATGCGTGACAACCTGTCCATTCGCACCATTGGGTGCCAGGCGCTTAAAATATTTAACTTGCAGCGGTTCATATGTCGGCCAGGGGGGGGTGCCAATGCCAAGGGGAATTGTGAGATCAATAAATTTCATCGTTCAGACCATCCTTTTGTAAATTGCTGATTTAAAGAATTGTCTAAACTTAAAGATTAGACAATTCTCGCGACCAATCTAGTTTTGAAGTCCTTCTATTAAATACTAAATCTACATTCAAGTCACATGTCACAAGTCATATTGTGCGGGGTCAAAGATCACCTGCCATACTTCTCACCAATTACTGCCTGCTTTTCCTTTTCGCTGTATCATTCCTCAAAAAATGACTGTAGACAATAATTCAAGACGATCCGACGATTTGACTTTCAGATTATTCGACTAAAACCAGGAGAACGAAATGACCCTCGCACTTGAAGGCATCCGCATACTTGATCTGACTCGTGTTCTTGCGGGACCTTATGCTACCATGATCCTCGCCGACTTAGGCGCAGAAGTAATTAAACTGGAAATGCCCGGCCACGGCGACGATGCACGCGCTTTTCCCCCCCACGTTGCCGGTGAAAGTGCCTACTTCATGAGCCTAAATCGCAACAAACGCTCGATGACACTGAACCTCAAACAAGAAGCCGGCAAACAACTGTTTCGTGATCTCATAAAAAAAGTTGATGTCGTGGTCGAAAATTTCCGTCCAGGCACAATGAAGCGGCTGGGTTTGGACTATGACTCATTAAAGACAATCAATCCAGGCTTGATCTATGCAGCCGCATCTGGTTTCGGACAGACAGGCCCCTATCGCCAACGCGCAGCTTATGATGCAATTGTACAAGCGATGGGCGGGGTGATGAGTATTACTGGACCTGCTGGTGGCCCTACCACGCGTATTGGCACGTCTATGGGCGATATTACTGCTGGCATGTTCACTGCGATTGGCATTTTGGCAGCACTGCGTTATCGCGATCAAACGGGTCAAGGACAAATGGTTGATGTTTCTATGCTAGATTCACAGGTCGCCATTCTGGAAAACGCGATTGCACGCTATGCGGTAACAGGCACTATCCCTGAACCGATTGGCAACCGGCATCCTTCGATTGTTCCGTTTGAAAGTTTTGCAACGGCCGATTCTCAAATTATGATTGCGGCCGGCAATGATGTCTTGTGGACAAAACTGTGTGAGGCGCTTGGTATCGAAGATTTAGTTGATAATCCACTTTATGAAAGCAATGAATTGCGCATTGATAATTATGTGAAGTTACGGCCGTTGCTCGCTGCCCCCATCCTTACCAAAACCACCAAAGAATGGCAAACAATCCTGGATAATGCTGGTGTTCCCAATGGTCCCATCAACAATGTAGCCCAAGTCATGCAAGACCCCCAGGTTCAAGCCCGTGAAATGATCATACCGGTCAATCACCCCTCTGCCGGTATCTTAAATATGCCCGGTATTCCCATCAAACTCAGCGAAACCCCAGGCAGCATCCGCCAGCCAGCCCCACTATTGGGGCAGCATACTGACGAAATTTTAGCCAATATATTTGGATACAGCCCTGAAGAGATCGGGGCATTAAAGGCCAATGATATTTTTTAGGCTCGCTACAATAAAATGGCCACAATGAATTCAGGATTAAACGAGTTATAGGCCCGGCAAGGAAATTCGTCCTTTTCTCAATTGGTTGCAGCCACAGCGCATCACCCTTTATAACGCTGATGAATATTAGGCACCAAATATTCACCAAAAGCACGCTCGACGTCATATGCAGGCTGCCAGTCCCAATCACGGCGTGCTGAACGATCGTTTAGGCCGGCCGGCCAGGTGTCAACAATTCCCTGCCGCCGTAGATCCGGTTGGAAGGTGATTTGTGCATCCGGGAAAGCAGCCAACACACGCTCACGGAAACCGGCCGCCGATATGGAGAAACTGGTTACATTGTAAACCGACCGACGCAAACTCGTGCGTGGAGCTGCGCCAAGGCCTAAAAGTGCCTGAATCGCATCAGACATAACCATAAAAGGCAAAATTGTGTCTTCACGTACAAAACAGGCATACGGCTTTCCCTGCGCCGCAGCATGCAACATCTCAGGGCCATAATCTGTTGTGCCGCCTGAAGGCACCGTGAAGGCGCTAATCAAACCAGGAAAACGTACACTGCGAAAATCGATCATAACCGGCTCGGTGCGGGCCAATTGCAGATAATGACCGCTGTAATAACTGCCCAACAATTCACAATAAAGCTTATTACAACCATACATCGTTGTAGGATAATTCCAATCCCACTCACGTACAGTCAAATCCCGCTCTTTTGTCGCCAGATCGGGCAAACCATAAGCGGCAATTGAGCTGGGAAAAATGAACTTCACCGGCTCGCCGCGCCGTTGGGTCTGATCAGCAGCCAATTGCATTAATGCTAATGTGCCATTCACATTTACCTGATGGGCTAAATCAGGTGCGAACTCGCTGCGTGTAGATAATAGAGCCGCCAGATGAAATAGGACATCAATTTCATATTCAGTTACAAGGCGGGCAAACAACTTTTTGTCCAGCACGTCACCAACAATATGCGTACTCAACCCTTTCATCTCGTCCGGTAATGGATGCAAGTCCAGCGACAAGATGTCATAAGTTGCTGTGGCTGACAAATCATGAATCAAAGCTTGTCCAATTTCACCAGCGGCTCCGGTAATAAGAACTACTCTTTTGCGCATAAGTTTCCTCGATTATTAATGGGTTTAGTGGGATATATATG
>JAGRDI010000536.1 GCA_020432765.1 Anaerolineales bacterium
GGCATTGTCTGGATGTTGGCTGTGGGGCGATGGGGGTTTTGGGTGCGTTAAGCCAGCGGGTGGGGCGTAACGGCCGTGTCGTGGGACTGGAAATGGCGGATGACTTGTACGCTGCCGCCCAACAATACGTGGCCGATGAGAAGTTGACCAACGTCGCACTCCATCAGGGAGATGCGCACCGGAATGGCCTGGTCTCTGACACGTTCGACCTTGTCCATGAGCGGTTTGTTTTACCCCATGTGCCAAACCCAGCCGCTTTGTTGCAAGAAATGATACGGCTGGCAAAATCGGGCGGCATTGTCATCATGCAAGAGCCGGATCACAGCTCATGGAACTTTTGGCCTCCTTGCCCAGAGTGGCCGTCCCTGTTGCGCATTTTGGAAGCGGCATTGGGATTACGGGGCGACATCAACATTGGCCGGCGCACGTACCAATTGGCACAAGAAGCGGGGCTGGAGAATGTGCAAATTCGGGCGGGGGTGGTGGCTTTGCAAGCAAGTCATCCTTACATGCACATGCCTTTGGTCGCCGCAGCCGCGATGCGATCACATATCCTGTCGGCGGGTTTGGCTGAAAAAGATGAGTTGGATGCGTTGGTAACGGCCGTTTCTGAACATATCAACAACCCTGCCATCACAATGATCACATTCACCACTACCCAAGTTTGGGGACAAAAACCAAACCTGTACATATCAAGATCATCGTTCTGAATTGGATCAAGCGGCAGAAATTAGGGAAGACAGATGATGGATGTCATCACAAAAATTCAGGTGGTGTTGGATAGTCAGTCAAAGCCATCCAATCCACCATCTAAAAAAGCACCCTCCCCAGTTCGCTGCGGTAAGTTTGGGTGAGCGAATCGCCGTCACCCAACAGCTCAAAGATACCCAACATGACATCTTTAGGTTCACCTTTACGATAGCGTTTGTCCTGGCGTAAAACATCCAGCAAGCCGTCGAGCGCTGCTTCCAAATTATTACGCTGCAGCAAACGCGCAGATTGGCGATATTGTATTTCAATAGGTTCCAGGTCGAGGTCGTCATCAACGCCTGTGCTGAGTGCTGTCGAAGCGGCCGTTTCTACTCGACACAAATAACGCGCTAACGGCAATAAACGTTCTGCCTGTAATATTTTGGGGCCCTGGCGGCTTTCTTCCAAGTAGGGTTGTGCTTCACATCCACGCGCTTGCGCCAGCAAGGCCCGCGCCAGATTCAGCTTGGCATCCAAATAATCGGGGTATTCATCCAGCAGCTCTTCATACGCCTCTTGTGCTTCAGCCCAATGGCGCGTTGCCAACAAGCTGTTGGCATCACGAAATGCCAGATCAGCTTCATTCGGAATAAGCTGCTCAATGAATTCACGCACCTTCGGTTCAGGCTGTGCGCCGACGAACTCAGCCACAATCTGCCCATCCATGAATGCTTTGACAGCCGGAATCCCCTGCACGCCATAACGCATAGAGATGGTGCCATTGTCATCCACATTCAACTTTGCCAAAACAAAGTCATAAGCTGGGGTCGAAGCTAGTTTTTCCAGGATTGGTGCCAACATGTGGCAAGGTCCACACCAAGGCGCCCAAAAATCTACGACCACGGGTATTTCATGGGAGCGTTGGATGACTTCAAATTCAAATGTTGCTTCTGTCACATCAATGATATTTGCTGCGCCAGCCATTTCACACCTCTACTTTTTGGAATACGCGCATTTTAGCATGAATCGGTGAGCAATCCACTATTAACGCCAATTCGATATATCTATTTTAATGCGCAAGAATGCTAGTTTGTGATATAATGCAGTGCGTCATAAACGTGATGTGTTTACAAATTTTGGTTATATTGTGCGGGTCATTCCTGCGCGGGCATGACATGAAAGAAGCACCTGTATGGAGGATAATATGTTCAAAAAGATTATTTATTTCGGATTAGGTCTGGCTGACTTATTGCTGGAATCAATCAATAGTTGGGCTGAAAAAGGTGAAGCATATCTTGAAAAACAAGCTGAAGTTGAGCTTGAAAAGATTGATGTTGTCGTTGGTGAGACAGAAGATATTGAAATAGAAACGGCCGTAACCCCCGACGATCTCACCACAATCACTGGCATCGGTCCCACCTTCGCCAAACGCTTTTACGCCGCCGGCATCACTACTTTCGAACAATTGGCTGAACTTACACCAGTCGAAGCCAAAGAAATCAGTCAAGCTGCCGATTGGCAGGCTGATCCTGAAGAATGGATCGCCCAGGCAAAAACCCACCTGCTCGTCGTCACCTAGCAAATAAACTACACGACTGAAGGCTATCCAACTAAACGGCTAATATTCAATCAACCCACGCTGCGCGGCAATCGCCACTGCCTCAGTACGATTGCCCGCAGCAAGTTTGCTTAATATCGCGCTGACATGGAATTTAACCGTGCGCTCGCTAATCACTAATTTGGCAGCGATTTCCTTGTTTTGCTGGCCGTGTGCCAATTCATGCAGCACCTCTAACTCACGTGGGGTGAGTGTTTCTTGCAACGGTTCTGGCTCTGAACTAACTTGGCGCAACAATTTGGAAGCCACAATCGGCTGTAACAATGAACCGCCGCGATAAACCACCCGAATCGCCTCAAATAATTCAGCCCGCGGCACACCTTTGAGTAAATAACCTTGTGCGCCAGCCTGAACGGCCGTTAATATGCGTTCATCTGTATCAAAAGCGGTAAAAACAATGACGCGTACAGCAGGGTTCTGTTGGCGCAATAGACGTAATGTCTCTACGCCATCCATGCGCGGCATTTCCAAATCCAATAACACGACGTCTGGCTGTACTTCTGCAGCC
This sequence comes from Anaerolineales bacterium, assembly GCA_020432765.1. GTDB lineage: Bacteria > Chloroflexota > Anaerolineae > Promineifilales > Promineifilaceae > JAACFF01. The sequence goes on from JAGRDI010000536.1 coordinate 2,817, forward strand.
AGTGCCACCGCCTCCAGGCCATCCCCCGCTTCACCCACAACAACAAAGTCAGCCTGAGTACTCAAAATAGCAAGCAATCCATCTCGTACAACCGGATGGTCATCAGCTATCAATAGTCGAATCAACGTGCTCATTTTGAGCCTCCAATACCGTTACCTGTTCACGTAAAATGACAACCTCCAACTCCCGTTTTGTGATCACAGCTTCCAATTCTCTTTTGATAACACTCCAGTAATCCGCATCTGTCTCATCGAGTTGTTGGGCACGCAGCCACATACGGGCCGTGTTTTCACGGCGCAAAGTGCGCAGTTGCAGTTGTGCTTTGCGGCGTAAACGATGGCATTTCAAAATGAGTTCACGTAGGCGCCGCACTTCCGGCACTTCGATACCAGCTAATTCGGCAATCTCACCCGGTTCTAATTCCCCAGCCAAATCGTATAATGCTTGAATATCATTGACCTGATACGCTGAATTGATCGCTGACATGATAGACGTGCGGTAAGCTTGCTCAACGGCCGTTTCTGCCAAATCCGGATGAAAACGACGCGCCAATTCACGATACAACCGCTTCTCAGCAGCCTTGTCATGCGGCGTGTCTGTAGGCAGCAGCAAATCATCCGCATCATCTGCCAATGAATCCGAATCTATATCTTCATCTAAATTCCAAAAGGGGTCATCTTCATCAAACCGAATGCCCAAATCTTGGGCTTGCTGCAACAATTGCAAGCGTGTAAACAGCGCCTGCTTATCAGCTCGCAGCGCCAGGAGGATATCGATTAGATTATCCAACTTTAAGCGACAATGCATTCGAAAAGCATTCACAGCCGCCTGCTCCTGTGCTAACTCGGCTTCAGCAGCAGTCAAGTCCAAACGCGCCTGCTTATATTCTGCTTGTAAGCGATTAATTTTGGCACGCAAATTGTAGACGGGTTCAAGTTGTTGCATGGTCATTGGGGGAATTGTAAGAAATCCCCAAGCAACTGGCAACCTGGCAAATAACTTTCTTGAGTCTGGCGAATTCTAGACTTGTCAGGTTTCTACCACGAGTGGCATATGATCAATTTGTTCATAAAACCTGACAAGTCTCCTCTGGTAAAATAAAAAACGCCAGTGTCCAGTAACATTTATAAATACGAACGGAAAGGAATTTAAGAAGTATTTTTATTTGCATTCTTTTCTGTCCGTGTTTATATCTTTTTACCAAACAGCGTGTTGGGAAAGCGTAGAACCTATATGTCCCATGTTCTGCACTTAATCAAACAAATACCCTAACACAATTAACCGTGTTAAGATCGGTGTGATTTATGCCTAAATTCGTTCCTGCCTAAACTTGTGCTGAACATGTCGAACTATTTGGTGTAGGCAGTTGGAAGGTAATGAAACATGGCGAATAGACAAAATAAAGCGGGAGTTTATGATGAGTAACGTAAAAAGCAATCCAACTAAAACTGAAGTAGCCATTATTGGCGGCGGGCCCATTGGTATTGAAATGGCAATCGTGCTGAAACGTGCAGGCGTTGACTATTTGTTAATCGAAGCGCGTCAAATTGGGGATGCATTTATGCAGTGGCCAGCCAACACCCATTTTTTCAGCACGCCGGAACATGTGGCACTGGCCGGCGTACCAGTCCATAATCTAAGCCAATTTTCGATCACGGGTGAACAATACCTGGCTTATTTGCGCACATTGGTTGAAATGTACGATCTCAATTTGCGTATTTATGAACCAGTAACGGCCGTATCCCCCCAAGAAAACGGCTTTCACATCCAAACCACCCCCTGGCGTGGACCCCAATATTATCAGGCACGCTATGTGATCATGGCAACCGGCGGCATGGCAGGCCCGCGTTTGTTAAACATTCCCGGCGAAGATTTACCCCATGTCAGCCATTATTTTGCAGGGCCGCACAAATATTTTCGGTCGCGTTTAATGATTGTCGGTGGTCGTAATTCGGCCGTCGAAGCTGTGCTGCGCTGCTGGCGCGTAGGTGCCCAGGTCAGCCTGAGCTACCGCCAACCCGACTTGAATTACGAGCGCATCAAACCCCACATGTCTATGGACATTGGCGACCGTTTACGCAAAGGTGAAGTTGCTTTCTATCCATCCACAGTACCCGTAGAAATCACCCCCACTCATATCATCTTGGCATCCACCGAGGATGGCGTCAACCCCAACGGCTCTACGCAAAAGGTAGAGACGGATTTTGTATTGCTGACAACTGGTTTTGTGGCTGATATGCGTTTATATGCGGATGCCGGCGTTGAATTAGAAGGGGATGCAGAAGCACCCGTTCATAATCCGTCCACAATGGAGACAAATGTACCGGGGTTGTTTGTAGCCGGAACGGCCGTTGGCGGCACCCAATCCAAATTCAAATACTTCATCTCCACCAGCCACGACCATGTCGCCAAAATTATGAAAGCGATCACCGGAAAACTGCCCGACAAATTAGGCACAATCCCAGCCCGCAACAATGCGGTTACTTGGGAGGAAGTTAAGGCAAACTAGTAGTCCCCAAATTTACATTCGTTGGGCTGACACTGACCAACAGCACAGGCTGACTACCCCGACGCTGCCTCGCCTTATGTGGTAAACGGCCGTTTGGGAACAGTAGTCACCAGCTACTTCTTTGTCAACCGGACCACCTGCAATGGAGAAACCGCTTTCTCGAATGAAGTCGGTGAGTTTGATTTTGCGATTGTGCCGGGAAATTGACGAATGCGGAACGCGGAATGTGAAGAAAAGTTAAATGGTCCGCGTTCCACACTTAAAGTTTGGGAGAGACGGCCGTTTTCTACTATACTAACAGCATATGACAGAAAATCAGGCAACCCCCGGGCGCGGAGTTTGGGAACAATGGGATTGGGTCTGGCATGTAGCTGCCTACGCCTTTCTTGGTATCTTTATTGTCATCACGCT
>JAGRDI010000537.1 GCA_020432765.1 Anaerolineales bacterium
CATTCCAATGACAACCCAAGTTGTATCTACAATCTATATCACAGCAGCGGCCCTTACAGTGGATTTGCCCTTTTGCAAGCAAATATAGGGTCAATCCCCATTGATGTCAGTGGTGCATTGGGTGGTGTGCCAGACTATTACAATGTTGAAAATGATTGTGGTGCTGGCGGAACGGCCGTTTCCAACACAGTCGGTGAGTTTAGCTTTGGTATTGTGCCTGGAGCCTAACGGTTCATATATTTTTAGGTAAACCACAAGCAGTATAAGGAGAGTTTAGATATGTGCCAGAAACAAATAAAATCATTGTTACCTTTTTTTGTCCTCTTTGGGACATTCATATTAATGAATGTAAGTCGCACAATGGCAGCTAATGGCGTTCCTCAAACCATTGTTACCTTCCAGGATGGCGTTGATAGTTATACCGGAACCCGGGACACCTATCTTTGGGATGTTAATCCTAATGACGTGCATGGCAGTGAAACGACCATGGTTCAAGATAAAAATGCAAATGATGACAGACTTTCCCTTTTGTCCTTCGATCTGTCATCTATTCCAGCAGGTGCCACCATTACATCGGCAGAGCTTCAATTTTATGTCGATCAAGAAGGACAGGGTTTCAACATGTATCGCATGCTAAAACCTTGGGATGAAGCCACCATAAGCTTTACCTCAAATGGCGGTCATTTTGCTGCAAATGATAATGATGCTGAAAGTACAATTAATTCGAATTGGCCCGGGGTTGATGGCTACGTGGGCTACATTACCGTGTCTGTGCCAGCCGCGACAATTCAGGATTGGTACGATGGTACATTAACCAATAACGGTTGGCTCATGATTGCCACACATGACAGTGATGGGCAGCAACTGCGTACGCGGGAACATGCGACAATTGCCAATCGTCCCAAACTGACCATTGAATACAATTTAACACCCACCGATCCAACCATCACGATTATTGGAACGCCCTTATCAGTATTCAATAGTGAACCGGGAACCCCATCTGCAGAACAAAACTACATGGTTGCAGGAATCAATCTGACAGAAAACATCGAAATTATCGCCCCAACCAACTTTCAGATTTCAACAAGCAGCGGCAGTGGCTTTGGGCCATCACTCACGCTGCCACATTCTGGCGGAACCGTGGCAGCAACCACCATCTATGTCCGCTTCGAGCGTGCCACAGACGGCACAACCAACGGTGATATCAGCCATACCAGCAGCGGCGCTGTAACCCAAAATGTAGCCGTTAGTGGAACGGCCGCGTTTACGGGATCCTTCCAAGATGGCGTTAATAGTTATGCGGGCACAAGAGATACCTATCTTTATGACGTGTCTCCTGATGACATCCATGGCAGTGAAACAACAATGGTGCAGGATATAAATCCGGAGGATGACAGAACATCCCTGTTGTCTTTCGATCTATCATCCATTCCGGCAGGCTCTGCTATTTCATCAGCTGAGCTTCAATTTTATGTGGATACAGAAGGACAGGGATTCAATATGCATCGTATGTTAAAACCCTGGGATGAAGCAACGATCAGCTTTACCTCGAATGGCGGCCATTTTGCTGCCGATGATACAGATGCTGAAAGTGCAGTTGACGCCAATTGGCCTGGAGTTGATACCTACGTGGGGACCATTACGGTTACTGTGCCTGCCACAACGATTCAAAATTGGATCGATGGAACATTAACCAATAACGGCTGGCTTATGCTTGCCACACATGAATCCGATGGCCAACAATTACGCACAAGAGAGCATGCGACCATTGCTGATCATCCCAAATTATCGGTGGTGTATGTTGCGGCCGTTGCTCCCACACTTTCCATTAGCACAAGCCAACTTACCCGTACTAACGAAACGCCAAACTGTATCTATAACCTTGACCAAAGCAGCATGCCCTACAGTGGTTTCACTGAATCCCAGGCCGATATCGGACCGTCACCCATTGACATCAGCAGCGATATTGGTGGTGTACCAGACTATTATTATGTTGAAGATAATTGCGGTGCCGGCGGTACGGCCGTTTCCAACACTGTCGCCGAGTTTAGCTTTGACATTGTACCCGGAACCTAATGGTTCATATGTTTTTAGATAAACCGCGAAGAATATAAGGAGAAATTAGGTATGTTCCAGAAACAGATAAAAC
>JAGRDI010000538.1 GCA_020432765.1 Anaerolineales bacterium
CAGTGGACGCGGTAAGGATACCGCAGCTACGTTGATCGAATTTGTAAAGATAGTTCTTTCCGAAATGAACCATGCCCAACTTTAGAATTGCAAAGGAGAAAAGAATGAGTTATAAAAAATCGTTTTGGTTTATTGGGATTGTTGTTTTAATGTTACTCTTGGCAGCCTGTGGCGGTGGCAGCGAACCTGTGGCTGGCTCAGCCGCCGATAGTTCGCAGTCGGCAGAAGCAGCCGCCGAAGTCGGCGTGGGCGACCCGGCGGCGGGTAAGGAACAATATGACCAAATCTGTATTGCCTGTCATGGACCAACCGGCGAAGGCATCGAAGGTTTAGGTAAACCATTTACTACCAGCGAGTTCTTGCAGGAAAAAAGTGACGCGGAAATGGTAGAATTCATCAAAACAGGCCGTCCATCTGGTGATCCACTCAACACCACCGGCATCGATATGCCACCCAAGGGCGGTAATCCAGCTTTAACCGACCAACAGATTTTAGATATCCTTGCCTACGTGCGTACATTACACGAATAGTATATAGTATTGGTGGTTTATCAAATGTACACGATAAGCCACCAATAAATGTTTGTTTGAGTAGGTCATGGTCACAGGATTACAAGCAGATATGACAGTTGAATATGTTTTGGCGCAGTGGCCGGAAACGGCCGTTGTGTTCAATGAACTCAATATGGTCTGTGTTGGGTGTGCGGTGGCCCCTTTCTGCACCATGCAGGATGCGGCCGTCGATTACGACATACCGCTTGAAACCCTGCTCACACGCCTGAACCAATTAATTGCGCCTGCTACCGCCTGATTTCTCAATTACTTGACTAATCCCTCATGCCCCCGCTAACCCGTTGGTTTTTAAAAACTGCAATAATATGTTTGTTGGCTGCTTTGCTGCTGTCTTTGTTGTTAGCCCTTAATCCAATGGTGGAGCTACCGTTATTTGTCAGCTATTTATCGCCGGTATATTTTCATCTTTTTTTGGTCGGTTGGGTAACTCAAATGATTTTTGGCGTCATCTATTGGATGTTTCCAATCATCACCCGCGCCAAACCACGCGGCAATGCATATCTAGGCTGGACAACCTATCTGTTGTTGAATGTGGGCCTACTGCTGCGCGTCATCGGTGAACCCCTGGTAGGCATATTCCCACAATCAGGCTGGGGCCGGCTCTTACCTCTTTCTGCCTTCATGCAATGGCTGGCCGGGGTATTATTTATCTGGCTGGCATGGCCGCGTGTCAAAGCGCGTTATCGGGGAGAATAAGATGCCGCGTTTAAGCCAATGGTATATTCGCAGCGCATTTATCTATCTGTTCCTCGGGTTTACGATTGGTGCCTTATTGTTGGCGAACAAGGGCATACCCCTGCATCCAGCTTTGTGGGGCTGGCTGCCAATCCATATTGAATTCCTGCTCATCGGGTGGCTCCTGCAATTGATTTTAGGCATGGCTTTTTGGATACTGCCCCGTTTTTGGCAAGCGCCACGACGTGGCAGGGTAACTGGTGCCTACGCTGCCTTTATCCTGTTAAACGCAGGTATTTTAATGAGTATGGGCGCTCGGCTGTTCACTGGTTCGGGGTGGTGGCTGGTGCTGGGACGCTTGTTTGAATTAGCTGCTGTTCTGGCCTTTGCCCATGCCATTTGGTCACGGATTGTTTCGCGAGACGGGTAGAGATTTGTCAAGTTTTTCGACGAATTTTTTCACATTTCACTCCTGGTAGAGATTTGTCAAGTTTTTCGACGAATTTTTTCACAATTCACTCCTGGTAGAAACTTGACAAATCTACTTTTTGGGTGATCGATCCAAGATGTCTAAATCTTCCGCAATTAGAACCAACTCGTGTGCTTTACATAATATTACTTTTCTGTGATCATGGCCGATAATGCCGGCTTGCTCCCATTTGCTCATGATACGGCTGACATTATAGAGATTGGTGCCGGTCATTTGGGCTAAATCTTCACGCGAAAGTGGCATGTCCAACAAAACACCCTGCGGGATGCGTTTGCCAAATTGGCGTACTAACCGCAGCAGGGCACGCGCAACCCGCTGTTCAACTCGCTGTGTAGAAATATCTTGAAAACGTTTCTGGAGTTGGGCAAAACGATGGCCGATCATCTCAAGGCCATTGAATGCGAGTTGTGGCTGTTGGCGCATGAGCTGTTTCATGGTGTCTTTGTTCCAGGCAACGGCCGTACACGCCTCCACCGCTTCAGCCGACAAAGGATAGGGTATGTTGCTCAAAGCGACGATAATGCCCAGCCCTGCGCCCGCACCAAAATAATTGACAATCACTTGTTGGCCGGCATCTGTTAATTGGATTAGTTTGACACGGCCGTTCAAAATCACATACAGCGTATCAGCCGTTTCTCCCTGGTGAAAAAAGTATTCCCCCTGGTTTACAGACATGAAACGGCCGTTTTGCAGCACAATACGACACACCTCAGGTGACAGATCTTTAAATAGAACACATTGGGCAGTTATCTTCTCTTGCTGTGCTAAATTCATGCGGGCGTATGGTAACATATTCAAGATACTACAACAATGCTCATACTCTTTTTACAAAATCATGTTACACTAGAGTCGCACATAAAAAAACATAGTAAAATTTTTAGTTTTGAGATTTCCTGATGGCTACCTGACCGCAGTAGGTCAGGTATTTTTGTGATAACAGGGTAACTCTACCGCAGCAAAAACGCTGACGGCATTAGGATAACCTTTACGAAGCAATTCGAGAAGAAGGTTGTAGGCATACTGTCATATGCTTATATTTGTAAGATGAGTTGACTGTTGAATGAAACTTAGGCGGCTGCCCGCGAGGGCACTACCCACAACGGACGCATCAAAACACAAGTAGGAGCATATGACAAACGAATTTAGTTCTTTAAACCTGCAGCCGCAGTTGGTGCAGGCTGTATCCGACCTCGGTTTCGAAACCCCCACCCCAATCCAATCGGCTGTGATCCCGCTCATGTTGGCCGGACA
>JAGRDI010000539.1:0-1901 GCA_020432765.1 Anaerolineales bacterium
CTGCTAGAGGTAATGTCATTGTGGCTACTAGCAACACGGACGATAACAACGAATGTGATGCACAAGGAATTTTTCGCAGCACAAATGGCGGAATCAGTTTTTTACAAGTAGGCCCAAAGGGGCCGGCGTTCGATTTAGCCAGCGATCCCACCAACAACGCGGTACTTTATTCCGGTCTTATCTATGTTAACTTATGTACGGGTGGATCATGGTCAAACGGCATCTATAAATCAATAGATACAGGTGCCACCTGGACCAAAATCAGTAACTCTGCCATGGATGCCTTAATCGTTGATTCCCCTACCGACGAAAATCCTACAACTAATATTGAAATTGATGCCCGCGAAAGCAATGTTTTTGTCAATATCATTCAAAACGGACAGCCAGCCGGGATCTTTTATTCTAACAATGGTGGCTCGACTTGGACGGCAATGGACTTGCCGCGGCTGCCGGTCGGTAGTACGGCCGTAATTAGCGATGTGGTTCCTGGAACTCCAATAACGATTGATACTGGCGCAGCCCACGGTCTTGTTACTGATAAGGATGGAGATGGAACCCACGAAACGGCCGTTGAAGTTCAAATCACCAATGTAACGGGAACAACAGTCGCCAATGGCTTCCATTTCATCACGGTAATAGATGACACCAAATTCTCGCTTAATGGCAGCAGCGATACGTCCAATTATACTGGCGGCGGCAACTGGCAGAAAGTGGTCGGCATGAGTCCACGTCAAAAACCAGGCAGCCAGGGTGGCAAACACGCCTCCATTCGCATCGATCCCAATTCTGGCAGCACAGTCTATGTGGGTGGCGATCGCCAGGATCCTCCTTTTCCCAATTACATTGGTGCCCTAACTTATACGGGCAGCCTGTTCCGGGGGGATGCGCTTGTGACCGCTTCCGGTAATGTACCCTCACCCCAGTGGGAGCACTTGACCCACTCGGACAGTATCGTTGCCATACCAGGTGGCGGCACTTCCAATGGAAGCGCGCCCCATGCTGATTCACGTGAAATGGTTTTTGCAGCAGGTGGCGGCACCCTTATTGAAGGAGATGATGGTGGCATCTACTATCGTAACAACCCACAAAACAACACAGGTTCTTGGTATTCGCTGAATGGTAATTTGCAAATTGCCGAAATTCACGACATTGCTTTCGATACGCTGTCGAATACAATCATCAGTGGCAATCAAGATATCGGCACGACTTACCAACCCTATGGGGATGGAGACACTACATGGCTCAGCTTGTCTAAGGCAGATGGGGGTGATGTGGCGGTGGACAACATTGAGCTGTCCGGCAGCAACCTGTCGGTTCGCTACTCAAGTTTCCAGAATCTAGGTGATTTCCGTAGAAGCGTTTGGGACAGCAGCGGCAATGAAATCAGCACCACCTACCCTGCTCTCTCTGTCACAGCTGGCACAACGTTTACCGCTCAGTTTGTAACTCCTGTGGTCACCAATAATGCAGTGGGCGACTGGTTACTCATCGGAGGCGCCAATGGGCTATATGAATCAAAGGATGGCGGGAGTACAATCGAGGAGATTGGACCAGGACTGGTTGTAAACACGATTGGCGGGCATATGATTGATTATGGGAACCTGGCCCAGGCGGGCGCGTTTTATGCTGTGACAGGGGGTAACAACGTGTCTGTACGCACCACATGGAATGATCCAATCGACACCTTTTCCGTGGCTTTGCCAGATAATCCAGTACGTGGTGTGGCTATGCACCCACTGGATCCCCTGGTAGGGTTTGCCATTGATAGTGACGAGGTAATCATGACATCCGATGGTGGCAATAATTGGACAAATATAACAGGCAGTGGTGCGACCGGATTGAGCGATAATAATCTGCGCAGTATCGAAACCGGATTGTTTAGTGGTGTGACTTTGGAAAGT
>JAGRDI010000539.1:2030-2677 GCA_020432765.1 Anaerolineales bacterium
GTGTTGGTGGCCGGTACTCTGGGGCGCGGGGCGTGGACCTTATCATTGGCAGCGCTTGAATGTAACAGCCCCCCGTTAAACTTTGAGTTTGGTATCCCTTTTGAGACACGCACAATTGCAGGCAACAACAATGCGTACTGGACACTTACATCTGATGATCAGGGCTGCAGTCAGGGCAATCAAACCGGGGGCTCCGGCAACAATGCAGCCTGCTCTGACTCGATTCTAACCAACCTGGGAGGGTTCGACTACAATTCCGCTATGATCTCGAATGGTTTCGATTTGAGCGCTTATAGTGCAACCGATGACATCAATCTCAACTTTGCAGCCGCATTTCGGCAAGAGAATAATAGCAACTTTGGCGTGTTTATCACCACAGATGGAGGCAGTTCTTGGACAAACATTCTTAATTGGGACACAGATCATTATCTTCCCGGCGAAGATGTTTCTCTTGATTTGTCGTCCTTTGCTGGCCAACCCAACGTCCAGGCCAGCTTTTATCACTTGGGAGATAACCTGGATGGGTGGGTTCAGGTGGATGATATTGCACTTGAATGTGTCTGCTTTGCGCCTGCCGCAACCGACTTGAGCATATCTTACTCTGGCAACGACGCCCTCTTAAACTGGAGCGACACAGGAGCTGATGT
>JAGRDI010000539.1:2696-3329 GCA_020432765.1 Anaerolineales bacterium
TATGAGATTCATAGCCCGGCCAATGATTTTTACTTCACACCGAATATCAATACACTGTTCACTATAACGACTGGTACGAATTTTACTTTTCCCAATGATCTAGGTAATCCTAATTTTAATTATGCCTATGCAATTATGGGCAAGAGTAGTTGTGGGGGGGCGTCTGCGCCTTCCAACCGTACTGGTGAGTTCGATTTTAGGATTGAGCCGGGCACTCCGTAGCGGCAATCGTGATTGGCCTAACAAACATCCATATTTCCTGATATTATAAGAAAATCACTCTTGGCAATCTTGTTACCTCACTGGTTTGTTTGGCTCTTTGGGAAATCGTGGGGTTTTGCCGTATTGCGTACTGCGTATTACGCAACCCTCTCTAGATATACAACATGAAATACGCAATATTAGTGTGTCAATCCCTTGAAATCCCAAGGGCCCATTTGTTTTAAGGAGGCAATGGTTATGCGTACCTTCAATTTTTCCAGGTCTATTGGCATAAAAATAACGCTATGTTTCCTGATTGTCATTTTTATACTGATAGCATTGGCACCCAATCCTACGACACATGCTGAGAACAATACCCAAGCGCAAGTGCCGCTTGGGCAACCGCTGGATGATCCGCAGGAAGAAGTTATG
>JAGRDI010000540.1 GCA_020432765.1 Anaerolineales bacterium
AATTGAGCCCTATGGCGCGGTTACTAACCTGTGAGACAACGGCCTGGACCTGTTGATCCTTTGCAGCAGCTACCAGCACATGACCGCCGCCAAATGAAGAACCCCAAATGGCCAGGCGACGGCCGTTTACCTCAGACATGCCGCGCACTTGCTGGATCGCAGCCAACCAATCGGCCACATGCCGCTGCGGATCAACGAGGTGACGCGGCGTGCCCTCACTGTCACCAAAACAGCGATAATCAAACAGAAAAACAGCCAATCCATTTGACGCAAAAACATCGGCATAAGCGGGTAATCGAAATTTACGTTCAGCAGCCAGACCATGCGCCATAATGACAACGGGTGGCGCAGTGACACCATCAGGCAAATACAAATCACCACGACAGCGCGTGCCTTTGCTCAAAAATTCAGCCGGATATAGTTGATAAGTACCCATATCTAATTTTCCCTGTTCAGAACCAGCATTCACGAATGAATTAACAGCTAAGCTTGCAAAATCGCACGCAATAAGCGCACCAATTTTTTACCGGCAACCAACGCTACTTCGAGCACTTCCAAATGATCATCAGGCGGCTGATCCGCTGCCCCTGTAGCGACATTGGTAATGGCCGAAAAGCCCAAGATACGCATACCCGCATGACGTGCGGCCGTTACCTCCGGCACAGTTGACATGCCTACCGCATCGCCACCGATAATACGTAAAAAACGCCGTTCGGCCGGGGTCTCGAAAGTAGGGCCCGACCAGGCGACATACACGCCCTGTTGTAAAGCAACTTGTTCTTGTTCAGCGACACGCAGCGCCAATTGTTGCAGTTCGGGCGTGTAGGTATGGGTCATGTCGGGAAAACGGGGGCCGATGGATTCTTCATTGGGGCCAATCAGGGCATTCGTGCCCATCATGTTGATATGGTCGCTGATTAGCATCACATCGCCCGGCCGGAACTCAGGATTCAATCCGCCAGCCGCGTTGGTCACCACAAATGTTTCAGCGCCCAAGGCATGCATCACACGGGTAGGAAAGATAACGGCCGTCATCGGATGACCTTCATAGTAGTGCAGTCGTCCTTGCATGACCACAACTTCTCTGCCAAACAGCTTGCCCAACACCAGTTTGCCAGCATGACCATGCACAGTAGACACATGAAAGTTGGGGATTTCGTTGTAAGGAAATTCGGCATCAATCTCGATTTCATCAACCAATCCGCCCAGACCGGAACCGAGTACCAGCGCGATTTCTGGTTTGATTTTTGTGCGTGCCTGAATGTAGTCACGTGCTGCATTTATCTGTTCTTGTAAGTTGCTCATAATGGTATTGATTTACCCTCCACTTTTTTAATCCTCTCTGTATTCTGGTCTTTCTGCCAAATTTGTCAATTAAGCTGGATTCGATTTCACAAAATCAATAATCTCGTCTACATAGCCATAAGCTACCGCAACGGCCGTATCGGCCGCACCATAATAAATCGCAATCCTGCCTGTGTCAGCATCAGCCAGTGCAGCACACGGGAAAGCGACATTGGGCACATCGCCTGTGCGTTCGTAGGGTGCTTGCGGAGCCAAAAGATAGGGTTCAGGACGATGCAGCACCTGCCACGGCCGTTCCAAATCCAACAGTGCCGCCCCAAAACTATACACAAAACCATTACACGAGGTCAACACACCATGATAAATGAGCAGCCATCCCTCCGTAGTCTCAATTGGGATCGGACCGGCTCCAATTTTGGTTGACTGCCAGCCGCCGGTCGCCCCCATCACAAATCGATGCCGTCCCCAATGCGTCATGTCTGGACTTTCGCTGTAATAGATGTCGCCAAATGGGGTGTGGCCGTTGTCGCTGGGACGGTTGAGCATCGCATATTTGCCGTTGATTTTGCGTGGAAATAAAACACCATTGCGATTAAAGGGCAGATACGCATTCTCCATCTGGTAAAAGGTTTCAAAATCGTATGTGTAACCAACACCAATTGTGGGACCATAATAGCCGTTACACCAGGTCACATAATACCGGTCTTCAATCCAGACAACCCGTGGATCATATGCGTATTCAAACCGGTTAATTTCGGCGGCGGTGGGCGTGTTGGGATCGGGCAAGAATTGAAGACGTTCGTTTTCGATCTCCCAATTAATGCCATCACTGCTTACACCGCGATGCAGCTGCATTTGGCGCGTTTTGCTGTCACAACGAAACACACCAGCAAAGCCACCTCCATATGGCACCACAGCACTGTTAAAGATGCTGTTTGAACTGGGGATGTGATCATGGTTGATGATCGGGTTGTTGGTCGAACGCCAAATGACATTGTTATTGCCGGGTTCGCGTGGCTCCCAGGGCATATGGGGCAAGGCGGAACCGATAATTGTTGTTTTCTTTTTGGATTGTGCTTGCATGTTTTCCTCTTACAAAATTTTGCGGCTTAAAAAGCGTTGAGTTTTAACCCTTAGGGCCTGACCATTTCTAACTTTGGGCCTTTATTAACGGCCAGGCCTTCGCGGATGCATTTCCTGATCAAAATTTATTTGTGAACGCATTCTTATCGTTGAGGATTATAAAGAAAACTCCTTTTTCACGCGACTGGTAAATTCATTTCGCTGAGGTTTTACGGAGCCTGTTTCATGCCTCCTGTTGGGAACATATCTGTTTATGGGGTTTGCAAACTTTCTTCATTTGTATAACAAAATTCAAGTCGATTAAGCAGCGGCCGTTTCCAAAAAAGCATCGGCTTCCATCACATCTCCTCTATCACGCAGACCCATTTCTTCCAACAAGCGTGCAGCCGTCAATCGGCCTGACACCAGTGCCGTCGGGATGCCGGTACCGGGATGTGTGCTGGCGCCCACAAAATAGAGATTGTGGTACTGTGCGTGCCGGTTGCCAGGTCGCATATAACCAAGCTGGGTTAATGTGTGGCCCAGGCCGTGCGTGGCGCCTTTCACCAGATTGTAACGTTTGCGCCAGGAGAGCGGCGTGTAGTTGGTCTCAAATTTGAGATGATCTTCAAGGTCAGTAACGCCTAACCTGGATAAGCGTTTGAAAATCGCTTGTCGCGCTTGCTCACGAATCTGCAGCCAATCCTGTTCGCCCGTGTCATCCATATGGCCGACCGGCACAATGCCGATGATCGTATCTTCGCCATGCGGTGCCATGGCCGGGTCTAAACGCGCAGGCGCGTGGATATACACGCTGGGGCTTTCCGGCAAGGTTAAATCATTAATGATGCTGTCAAAGTTGCCGCGATAATCATCAGCCAAAAACAGCGTATGCGGTGGCAAATCTGCATACACTTTATCCACGCCCCAAAAAAAGCTAACCACCGAGCAGGAAAACTTTTTGCGCAGCATTTTTGGGGCCATGCCATCATCAGGCAGCAGATTGTTGTAGACATAAGGAAGATCAGCATTGGCGACGACTGCATCGGCGTGCAGGAAACGGCCGTCATCCAACAATACCCCTTTTGATTTGGAACCATATACTTCGATTTGCTCAACGGCCGTTCCAAACTCAAACTGCACGCCCGCTTCCCTAGCAATGGCCAACAACGCTTCTACGATGCTGTACATGCCACCTTTGGGATACCAAACACCATGTGCCAGTTCTGTATACTGCATCATTGAAAAAGTGGCGGGCGCATTGAACGGACTTAACCCCATGTAAACATCCTGAAAGGTGAAAGCGGCTTTCAGGCGTGGGTTGTCGAAGTAGTTGGCCATATTGTCGTAATGTTTCACTAACGGTTTGATCTGATATAAAAGCGGCAGATTTTTTAGCGAGAAGAATTCAGTCGCTGTGCGAAAATCACGATTGACCAACTTCTCCATGGCTACATTGTAATGACGACAGCCTTCATCCAGATAACGCAGTAATCCTTGAAAGCTGCCGGGTTCAATGCGTTCCAACTGCTCTTGCAAACGCTTCATGTCCGATGTTAGTTCCAGGCGGCTGTTGTCGTCGAAGACAAGGTGATAAGTAGGATCGACACGCTGTAAATCTAATCTATCGTGCAGCGACGCACCCAATGCGGCAAATTCCGCTTCATAAACTAACGGCATCACAAAAAGCGTTGGTCCAGCATCAAAAGTATGCCCTTCGCGTTTAAATTGATCGCAGCGCCCGCCAGCTCGTGCGTTTTTTTCGATAACCAATACGTTCAAACCTTGTTGTGCCAGGTGTGCTGCAGTGGTTAACCCGCCAATGCCAGCGCCAATAACAATAATTGATTTTGTATCCAATACGTTCATTTGGTTAACTCCATTGATTAGTCGAGTAGTCTTGTACTTGCTGTCTGCCGGTCGAATCGTCGGTTTATTCGTGAAAGAGTGGACTGCTGTTATTGAAAAGGTTTGCCTGGTAATGCAGCGACGATGGTTTGTGTGAGTGCTGCGTGGAACATCTTTAGGCAGGCTTTTTTGCTTTTGCGTTCAGGATAGGCGGCACGCAGCCGGTAATTATCTTCTTCAATAGCATCCAATACGATTTCGAAGCGGGCGATATAAGCGTATCCCGCCAGACGGCAGCGCAGGTTTTCGACTTGAGCGAGGTAATTGCGACCAGCGGCAAAATAATCACGTGCTAAGTGAACTTGACTGCATACCCAATCGCGAAAAGCCGCACAGTTCACATCCATGATGTCTACACTTCGAGTTTCTAGATATTCTTGCGGGATGTTGTAATAACCAACGGCCGTATCCTCAACCATATCACGCAGCATGTGGGTAATGTGTGCACCGATCACGGCTAAATAGCGGGTTTCGTCTTGGGGTGCAAACTCGTCGTGACCGATGAAATAATGGAGTGCTTCGGTAACGGCCGTTGCTAAACAAAGCGTATACTCATCCAATTCCGCTGCTGAAATCAATCTCCCAAAACGCTTAACATCAAGCGCCATCACCGCCATCATTTGGTCAAGATAAATGCGTAAGCCATGATTATTGGTTTGGTTATTTTGGATCAAATCGACGACAAGCTGTTCTTCTGGGTATAAGTAATCCACTTTATCACCCTGAAAACAACGTCTAACGATCCCTTGCTGCCGCGCCAGAAAATCCAATCGCTCCAGCGGTGTTAAATGCCCTTGATCAAGTAAATCATCCACCCAGCGGAAATAGGCGTAGGCGCGATAGGCATCAGCCACCAATGGCCGATCGACTAGATAACGAATGGTGTAATAAGTCTGGATACTGGCTTCTTTGGTGATCGCCGCTGCCAACTGGGCGCCGGCTTTGTTTTTGAGGGCTGTGTTTTCAGAATTGAAATCGCCTGCGGATTGCTGCCTGGTTAGCGTCAGCCGACTAGAAGAAGAAACTACCTGTGACATCTAAGCTGCCTCCTGTAACAACTTTAGCTTTCAAATTGTACTTTAATCAATTCAATCGCCACCGGCACGGTCAAGAGACCACCAGGGCGATTTACTGACTTTTTTTAATATACAAGTTGAAAGGGCACTTGTAGTGAATTATTTCACACAATCACTATACGGTGACTGCATATTTTTGTTGCATAAAATGGTCAGTTTTCAAAGCCAAAAAATGTTGGCTGTATCCTGTCGGAGCAGACTGGCAAATTCTGGCACAAACCATAACCTAGACTCCCACCGACGCCCGACCACGAGCCTGCTTTGGATCACGCATTTTCAGCAAAGGAATCCCAATGCCATATGTCAAAAAATCTTTGACTGGTGTCACTTCGATTAGGCAAGATTCAGCCATCAATTCTTGATTATCAGCCATATCACGATAAATTGCTTTTACAATTTCTTGAGGTGTTTCCTGTGGCTCCAGAATTTTGGCAGTACCCGCAAAAGTAATGGTTGCTGCCGGTATTTTGATCCAGGGCATAAACGGAATACGTTTTGCAACAGGAATTGTGATCGATACATGGGGATTGGCATTGATATGGCGTACTTTCCAAGCCTCTTTGCCGCTGGCAATATACAAGCGCCGATTGCGCACAATATAGACAATACCTACGGTGCGTGCTTCATTGGTGGTAGTTACCATGCCGACAATAGCAAACAACTCTTTTTCGATTGCTTGCCAAACTTGTTCAGATGTTAATTGAACTGTCATTACACTTCTCCTAATAAAAGGCTGCTGGGGTAGCAGTTACGTATTGACTGCCGAGGAATTACATGGAAAAGGCTTGATTGGTCGCAATGAAGATTGTAATCCCGATGAAGGTTGGCCCCAGTGCGAGGATTATAATGCTCTAATTAACCTGTTTAAGTACACCATAAAGGGCTAATTTCCCTTGGCGGTTGCCAGGCCAACATAATCCGCTAAGTTTCAGTCTACTCTCTGAGCAAACCATTGTAATGTGACAAAATGCACTATTTAACAGTGACAAAGTTCAGGAACTATCGGCATTGTAGACTCAGGACTTGCTTTTCCAGTAGAGGACGACTGTGGAACAGATATCTCTACCCATTCCCCTCTTTACAACCCCCATTTTGTCGTAGTATAATACTTTTTGCTTAAGCATAACCAAATCATTTGTCTATATAGTCAATGGTCGTGCACGACACCCATAACAATAACCAAACAACAGGATGTGCCCTATGAGTGACCAGCAACAACCACAAGCAGGGAATACCAACTCTATAACCGTCGGCAACCTCACCAACGCCAAAGCTATTGCGATTGGTGATGGCACTTCTGTCACGTATAGTGAAGGGCTTACGATTGAAGAAGTCGCCACACTAGTCTTAGAACTCAAAAACAAGGACCAGCCAATCGTTTGGGACGGCCGTATTCCCTATCTGGGTCTCAAAGCCTTCCAGGAAAACGACGCACAATTTTTCTTTGGTCGTGAAAATTTGGTCGATGATCTGTTAGAGCGTGTGCAGCAAGCCAACTTCATCGCGATTGCAGGACCATCTGGCAGCGGCAAATCCTCCGTTGCCCGCGCAGGGCTGTTCCATGCCTTGCACTCAGGACGTCTCGAAAAAAGCGACACCTGGCTTTTAGCCACAATGCAGCCCAAAGGTGACCCATTTGAAAATCTGGCACAAGCCCTAGAGCGTATCACAAAATCAGTGACTGTCGGTGACGCAGTCCGCAGCAAAAAAAACAGAACGCCTAAAGCCCTGCACCGCCAAATTGAGATGTACTTAAGCGACGACAAACGCCAACGCTGCATCTTACTGATCGACCAATTTGAAGAAATTTTCACCCAAACTAAAAACGAAGCGGAGCGTGCAAGCTTTATCAATCTGTTAACCAGCACAGCGCAAGTTGAATCTGGACGTTTTAGCTTTCTTTTTGCCCTCCGCTCTGACTTTATCTCGCATTGTGCGCGTTATCCTGAATTACGCGCTTTAATGAGCAAACAATTCCAACTTGTGGGTGCGATGGAACCATCTGATTTGGCCAAAGCGATTACGCTGCCAGCCCTGGAAGTTGGTGCAGAAATTGATCCCGCGCTTGTTTCACGCATCATGACTGATATGAAAGGAGAACCTGGCGCACTGCCATTGATGAGTTTTGCTTTGCGCGATCTGTTTGAAGCCGAAAAAACAGTGCAGGGTGAAAAAATGGATCTAACTCTGGCAGAATACTTAAGCCACGGTGGTCTGGCTAGTGCGCTCGAACGGCATGCCAATAAAGTGTTTGACAATTTTTCAGATGAACAAAAAATATTAGCCCATAATGTTTTTTCCAAACTAATAGAAGTCGGACAAGGTCGCGTCGATACACGGCGTACAGCCACTTTTGCCGAACTTGTGCCGGCAGGGGTTGACAAAGATTTAGTCGCAGATGTCATAGGAAAGCTGTCTCAAGAAGACATTCGTTTAATAACCACTGGCGACGTAAATGACGATGAAGCATCTCCAGATGACTTAACGCACACAAAGGCAACTGTCACCATCGCGCATGAGAAATTGATTGATGCCTGGCCATGGTTGCGCAAATTAGTCGATGAAAATCGCGAGATAATCCTGCTGCAAAATCAGATTAATAACGATGCCCAGGCCTGGAACAAGGAAGGCGATACAGGGTTCCTTTACCGGGGCGGACGTTTGTTGCATGTCGAAGAGAAGTTAGATGTGTTGCGGCCAAACTTGGATGATTTGTCTCTACAATTTATTCAGGCCAGTCTTGCAGCACAAAAGGCGGAACAGCAAGCCGCAGTTGAACGTATTCAAAAAGAGGAAGCGTTAAAGCAAGAACAATCAAATGCCAGTCGTTTTCGACGTTTAACAGTTTGGCTGAGTGTCGCGGTGACTGCGGCTGTTATTGCGACGCTCATTGCCCTGTTTTTCTTGAATGTTGCCCGCCAGCAGTTTACAGAAGCAAATACAGCTAGAGGGGTCGCTGAAGCTGGAGCGACAACAGAAAGCCAGGCACGCGGAACGGCCGTTATGGCACAAGGCACCGCTCAAGCAGAATCAAACCGCGCTTCAAGCAATGAAATGACAGCTGTAGCTGCACAAAGCACTGCCCAAGTCGATGCGATTAGCGCAAATGTAGCCAAAGCCACAGCTGAAGCCGCCAAAGCAGAAACCGAACGCCTCAACCAGGAAATGCGTTTGTTTGAATTGGCGGCCGAGTCAAAAGCAGAAACACAAAATATTGAACCGCGTCGTAGTGCGCTTGTGGCCATGGAAGTGATAGACGCAGCGGAGGAGCTTGGTTGGACCTGGCAATCACCAGAAGTAGATGGCACATTATTGGCTGCCTTAAAACAAGCCAGCGGTTGGGGATTGGCCGGCCACACCGGCCTCGTTTATGACCTGCAATTTAGTTCAGATAACCAATGGCTGCTTTCAAGTGAAATCGATAAAGTTCTGCTGTGGCATTTTAATGCAGACAGAATGATTCCGCCCACCCTTGTGGGCGAATGGCCAACGATTGAGTCACTCACCAACCAATTCAGCACAGACGGCCGTTGGCTGGCCCTCGATGGCGGCGTGCTGCTAAGTCTAAACACAGATGGTACCGTTGCAGAACCTGAATTCTCAAAGAACACGATCATAACTTGCCCTCAATTCAGCCCGGACAATCGCTGGATATTTTACATAATTGAAAACCAGGCTATGCTGCGAGACCTATCTAGCTCCGATGATATTGTATACGCATTAAATACTTCCTCTTGTGATCCTATCTTTAGTGAGGATGGTAGTTGGCTCATAACAGAGTCAGTAATAAATCCCCAGATTTGGAATATTGCCACAGAACAACCAGAATCTTTGAACGATCCCGATCTCTCAAATGCTGAGTGGACAGCTTTCAGCCCAAACAACAAGTGGCTACTAGCATTTGATAACGGAGAAAAAAGCCTTTCTGTTTGGGACTTGCAAGCTATTAATCAAGCACCCACAAAAATTGCGTTTTCAGATTCAGAAGACAATAACCAAAAACAATTTATCATTAGTGAAAATAGTCAATGGTTTGGCTATCTACAGCATAACAATTGTGGGTATGTACAGCTTCCATCAGGAAATCAAAGCTACTTACCAAACAGCTCCCTGCAGTTAGTTGAATTAACAGAAAACGGACTTGCGCAAGCGCCTAAGACGTTACCTTTCCCAGCAGCCATGCAATCCTTTGCCTTCTTTAACTCCCCAGACAATTTCGCCGCCGTAGAAACCTGCACTTTCTTTAAATCGGAGGAGGAAGATTATCGCTATTCGCAAGATATTTATTTTTATGATTTGAATGTGTCTCCACCTGAAATTTTTCAGACCCTGCCTGATAGTTGGATTACTTGGAGCAGTTCAAATTCCTTAATTACAGCCAACTCGAACGCAGGTAACCAACTTACAGTATGGAATTTAGAAAACAATCAGTTAAAAAACAATCCGCTGCCACTTAACCAAAAAGAAAGAGCCTCTTTATCAAAATATGGGAATACATCTTGGGTCGTTTATACAGATCCTGAGTATGGATCACGTATTGTTTATCAAGATGAAAATGATTTATATATCTGGCTTAATACACAATCAGAACCGCTATTTTTAGAAAATCTTCACGAAACAACAACTGATATCCTCGACGTCGCGATCAGTCCAGATAAAAGTTGGCTGGCAACTTCTGGAGAAGATTTAAGTATCAGATTATGGGACTTAGCAGTTGGGCATTTTACAGCTTCTTCGATTCAAGCTACAGATTTTTCCAATAACCAAACTGTGCAATCAGGGCGTATGCTCAATCGTGATAATCCGTCATTGTCAGCGGAAGAACATCTTGATGTTTGGGACTTTGAAGGAGATATTCCCTATAAAGCAGGTGAGTTCGAAGGCATTGAACTGGGTCTAGATAACAGGGAACGTTGGTTTGTTACAAGTACATACCCTGAATACATTGTACCTTGGGAATCATGGGAACAGCTAGTCAGATCCGGTAGAAGCGATGAAATTCCACAAACTTTCGCGGTGGAATTTTGGGATATTGAAGCTCAAAAGATTGAACAACCAATAGCTCAACTTTCTGTCGGCGATTTCTTTGATTCAGACTCTTATGTCGAAGTATTTGAACTAAGCGGGAATGGACAATGGCTGGTTGCGGCAAACGCCTTGCCTCCCTACCCCGAACGCGGTGAACTTCCCCTGTTAACTCTTGATTCCACTGTCTTCGCTCCCGTTCCTATTACAAATGCGTATTATGACGGCGGCAAAAGCAGCCCGAACAAAATCACCTGTGGTTACGAGCCACTTGTTTGGCCATCCTTTGGTAGCGGCGGTGGTGGCGGTGGCGGTGGCGGCGGTGGCGGCGGTGGCGGTGGTGGCG
>JAGRDI010000018.1 GCA_020432765.1 Anaerolineales bacterium
TAACTGGCGAGGGGGTTGAGGTAAACGGCCGTTTTGCCACCATCACCTCTGCCGGAACCTACCGTCTCACCGGGACGCTCACAGACGGCCAGATCATTGTAGACACAGAAGATGAAGAAACCGTCCACCTTATCTTTGATGGCATTAACATCAGTAATGAATCAAGCGCGCCCATTTATATCGCCAATGCGGAAGAAACCGTGATCATGCTGGCTGAAGGCAGCGAGAACGTTGTCACCGATGGGGCAGCCTACGTTTTTCCAGACCCTGAAGAGGATGAACCCAATGCCGCCATCTTCAGCAAAGATGATCTCACCATATTTGGCGAGGGCTCGCTGACTGTAGAAGCGCATTACAACGATGGCATCACCAGCAAAGACGGCCTGATCATTACCAGCGGCACTATCAACGTCAGTGCCGTCGATGATGGCATTCGCGGCAAGGATTATCTCATCATCAAAGATGGCAATATCACCGTCAACGCGCAAGGTGATGGCCTGAAATCTGACGAAGATGAAGATGCGGCCAAAGGATACATTTCTATCGAAGGCGGCACCATCCAAATCACAAGCGGTGGCGATGCCATTCAGGCAGAAACAGATGTTTTGATTACGGACGGTGAATTCACCATAATCTCGGGCGGTGGCAGCAACGGTGTGTTGGATGCAGACGCCTCGGCGAAGGGCATAAAGGCAGGCGTCGCCGTTAATATTGATGGTGGCACATTCACGATTCAATCTGCGGACGATGGTGTCCATTCCAACGGTACGATGACTATCAATGGCGGCAGCTTTACCATAGCCTCCGGTGATGATGGTATGCACGCCGATGCGTCTCTGGAAATCAACGATGGTACAATTGATATTCAACAAAGTTACGAGGGTCTTGAAGCCAACGATGTGATCATTAATGGTGGTACAATTGACATAATCTCCAGTGATGATGGCATTAATGCCGCTGGTGGTAACGATAACAGTTCAATTAATGCCCCCAATGGGGGTGGGCGTGATAATTTCACAGGCAGCCAGAGCACGATTACTATTAATGGCGGGACAATTACGATAGCTGCGGGAGGCAGCGGTAACGGTGATGGCCTGGATGCCAACGGCACGATTACAATTAGCGGGGGTGATATAGTTATCAAAGAACCGGCTAGTTATCGCGATTATTCAAACATTGACTATGATACGACAATTTCGTTTACCGGTGGCAGCGTTCGTATTTTGGATGCGAACGGCACCTATACTGAAGTCACCAGTGACAATATTGGTATGATGGGTGGTTTTGGCGGCCCCGGTGGTGGACGACCTGGCGGCGGTGGAGCGCCACCCCCTCGTCCTTAATCGCTGCTAATTAACTGATGAAACAGAGCCGAATTCGACAGTGGATTCGGCTCTGTTTTTTATGGAGTGTTCTATGCATCAGAGCGCTGTTTTTATTTTGGTTAATCCCTCAACTATTAATCAAACATTTCTTAACTTTTCCTCAACATTCATCCGCTAAAGTATCCCCATCAAACAAAACGATTCTGAAACAAGAGGTTATCATGAAAAATAAAATCAAAATGAGTACCACAAAACAAAACTTACTTGTTGATCTGCTGATCGTATCGGCATTTCTGTTTGCTTCTCAGCCTCACCTCACAGGTATGGCTATTCACGAATGGTTAAGTCTAGGCTTAGCCGTTGGCTTTTTAACCCACGTACTCCTTCATTGGCGTTGGATTTTTGAAACAACCCGTCGGTTTTTCAACAAATTAGCGCGTCAATCACGTATTAATTTTGTCTTGAATCTGGCACTTCTAGTCGCTTTTACACTCATCATCTTCAGCGGCCTGATGATTTCAGAAGAAATTCTACCGTTTATAGGACTGCAAGGTGTACACGGCGGTGTCTGGAAATGGCTGCACACAACTGCTGCTGACCTCGTCATCTGGCTGGTTGCTCTGCATATCGCCCTTCATTGGAAATGGATTGTCAACGCCGTTAAAAAGTATCTGTTTGGCTGGCTGCCAAAACGTCAAATCACTCTGAAAAAACGCTCTGAAGCAGCTTTATAATCATAAGTTAAAGTCTTCAAATACGAGGTTTACAATGTCTACAAAAAAGAAATCGAACAAAATAAAATTTTTAATCGTTGTTTTAGGCTTATTCACGGTCATTGGTCTGATTGCCGGTGGCACTTACTTTCTCAATGAGCAAGGCTTAATTAGTGCGGGCAATATGCCCGAAGGCGGCGGCGAAAGACCAGATGGTCCCCCAGCTGATTTTGAAGAAGGTGGCGAAATGCCTGCTCGCCCGGAAGGGGGAGAAGCCGGAGGTATGGGATTTAACAGTCAGGCGCTTAGCGGCTTTTTCAAAGCAATCTTGCAAATAAGTATTGTGGTCTTCGTTATCGCTGGCGGGCAATCACTTTTCTCCTGGTTACAACGACGCCGACGCCGTGTTCCAGCACATTCAGGTTAATGATGCCACGTGATACAAAATGTTAGTAATTTGCGAATTCTATTTACCAAATTTTAAGTGATTGCACTGTGAAGCAAGAAATTTTGACTTTTCGAGACCTGCGGTGGCTGAGCCTGTCGAAGCCAAGGCGACTTGCTTGCCCAGGTCGCCTGTGCCTTCGACAAGCTCAGGCGTCGGCTAGTTTATTCGAGTTACTTTTGTAACGATGTAGCGATTTTTTATAGGAGCTAAAAAACACAGACTTTCTGATGCTTTTTGGAAATAACGATGGCTATGTCCTCAATTGCCTTAGATTTATCAAATCTTTAAATATTTATTTGTGGGGGAGTACTGTTAAAAAAAATTAGGAGAACTACAATGGAACAAAAAGAACAACCTGACATTTATGACCTTGGCTTACCGGCCGATTTTCAAATGTTTCAACAACGTCCTGTGGATCGTCGTCGGTTTCTAAAGATGGGCGCTGCCACGCTGGCATTAATTCTTACCGGCTGTAGTGTTGGTTCTGAAAGTGAGTCAGCCAGTCAAACAACCGTATCCGCTGCCGATGATGCTGCCTCTGGGGATGGTGAAGTTTGTGTAGAAGACACGCCGGTTGAAACAGCCGGCCCTTATCCTGCCGACGGCTCGCAGGCATCCAATCAAGATTTAAATGCCCTTGCCCTGGCCGGCATCGTGCGCAGCGATATCCGCACCAGTCTGGGGACTGGCAATACAGCCGAAGGCATTCCTTGTACTGTAGAATTGACATTGGTTGACACCACTAATGATTGCGCTCCCCTGGCCAATCATGCCCTTTATCTATGGCACTGTGATCGAGATGGCGCTTACTCAATGTACAGCGCTGGCGTTGTCGATGAAGATTACCTGCGCGGTGTGCAGGAAAGTAACAGCAGCGGCAAATTAGCATTCACCACCATATTCCCGGCTTGCTATGCCGGCCGCTGGCCGCACATCCACTTTGAAGTGTATCCTTCACTGGCCGAGGCTTCGGATGCAAGCAATGTTGTGCTAACCTCACAATTAGCCTTCCCAGAAGCTATTTGCAACACTGCTTACGAAGTTGACGGTTACGAGCAGAGCGTGCGCAACTTGTCTGATATTTCGTTAGAAACAGATAATGTTTTCAGCGATGGTGTGGATTTGCAAATGGCTGCTGTCACTGGCGATGTGACCAATGGTTACACGGTTAAACTGACCATTGGTATTGACCCAACACAAGTGGGATCCTTACAAAATGAACAAATTCCTGGAAATGGCGGTCCAGGTGGCAATCCGCCAGGGGATGGAGCTCCGCCATCAGGAAATGGTTAGCGGGACAAACGGCCGTTGGTGCAGCACCCTACCCTCGTAACAAAAATATCCCCGAAATGGCGCGGCAGTAGTTGCTAAATGAGTTTTCTCATCTGTTTGGGCAGGATGTGTGATTACGTCAGTGCGTGGGTAAGCAGCTCGGGGAGGGGGGGAGCCGAGGGCAACGGCCGTTTCATATTCAACCGCTGATAATGTGGACTGAACGGCCGTAACTGCTTCGCGCATCGTCTGTGCTAACGGGCGGGGCGGGATAAGGGATAAGGTATATTTCTATCCTTTCAAAGCACCGCTCATCATACCGCGCAAGAAATAACGCCCAAGAATGATGTAAATGATCAATGTCGGAACGGCCGCTAAGAAAGAAGCCGCCATCTGCACATTCCAGGCGATAATCTGGCTGCCGGCCATATTATTCAATGCCACCATAATCGGCCAATTTTCGGGACTGGTCAGCGAAACAGCAAACAGGAAATCATTCCAGGAAGAAGTAAACTGCCAGATGAGCACCACCACAAATGCCGGTGCAGAAACAGGCAGAAAGATGCGGAAATACGTTTGCAGCAAGCTGGCACCGTCTATGCGTGCCGCTTCGACCATCTCTGTCGGCACGCCGGCATAATAACCACGGAAAATCAGGGTGCAAATAGGGATGCCATAAATGATATGGGTCAGAGCCAGCGCAGAGAGGTCGCCATATAAGCCCGTGAAGTTAATGAACTGTACCAACGGGATTAAAATCGCCTGATAAGGGATGAACATGCCGAAAAGAATCAGCGGGAAAATAATACCCGTTCCCGGAAAACGCCATTTGGTCAAAATATAGCCATTGATTGAGCCAATTGCAGCGGAGATGAGGGTGGTAGGAATGACCAATTTGATTGTATTCCAGAAATGAGGAATCAACTGCTCATAAGCTGCTTGAAAATTGTCCAAAGCCAAACCTTGCGGCAGATCCCACATGGTTTTTAAGCTAACCTCGTCAAAGCCCTTAAACCCGGTCACCAACATGATGTACATGGGCACAAGGAAAAACATACTAAAAAGCAGCAGCAGAATATAAATGAACGCACGGGCAGGGACACTATGTTGTTGGGTCATAATTCTGCCTCCTGACGCAGCGTATAGTACAGATACGGTATGACCAAAAAGGTTACAGACAAGAGTAACAAAATGCCAATTGCCGCACCACGCCCATAAAACAAGCCGTCATACGTGGTTGTCCACATATAAACAGCCGGCACATCCAAAGCAACCTGTTTACCGGCGATGGCGATAATCAAGTCGAACACTTTAAGAGAGATATGGCCCAGGATAATCATGGCGCTCAAAGTAACCGGGCGCAGCAGGGGCAAGATCACCCTGCGGTAGATAGTTAACTCTGAAGCACCATCCACGCGAGCCGCCTCGCGCAAGGATTCCGGGATGGCACGCAAACCGCCCAAATAAAGCGCCATTGTATAGCCAATCATTTGCCACATAGCCGGGATGGCGATGAAAGCGATGCCCCAGGTTGGTGTGGTGTGCCATTCATTCACCAAAAAATCAAGACCCAGTGAATCAAACAGTAAATTTAAGCCGCTTATGCGCGAACCTTGTGCCGGGTTCATGAGCCAGCGCCAGACAACACCGGTGACGATAAAAGAGATAGCCATCGGAAATAGGAAAAGATTGCGGAAAAAGTTTTCTCCGCGCAAACCTTGATCCAACAAGATGGCCAATACGAGCCCAAAAACAAGGCAGCCGCCCACAAATAACAAGGTGAAAATGACGGTATTGCGCACATCGATATGAAAACGTGGGTCTGCCAAAAGTCCAGCGTAATTGCTTAAGCCTGCCCATTCGAAGTTGGGTTCCAAACCGATCCAGTTACTCACTGAAACGCGAATAGTCCAGGCAATAAAGCCGTAAACAAAAATCCCCAAAGCAATGATCGATGGCGAGATGAGCAGAATGGCAATGATGGTATCTTTATCTAATCTTTTTGATTTCATAGACCCGCCTGATACTGTGTAAGTCTCAAACTTGGTCATTCCCGCGAAGGCGGGAATCCATGATTTTACACATGTGGATTCCTGCCTGCGCAGGAATGACAAGTTCATAAACGCAAAAGGGTGAGCACAAACGCTCACCCTTTTGCTAACTTAACTTTCTATTGACAAGCGCCTGATGAAGTGCAGGCCGCAACAAGGGCTTCTTGGAAACCGTTGACATCGCCAGTACCCAGGAACAAGCCCATAGCAGTATCAATTTCTGATTTCCAACTGTCGTTGGCGACAACGCCGTGGGTCAAACTGCCGACCACGGTGTTACTGGCCCAATCGTCCATCGCTGACTGCAAGTACTCGCCATAGAGGCTGACATCGCCATCACTACGCGCCGGAATTGAACCTTTAACCGGGTTAAAGGCGTCCTGACCTTCTTGTGAACCGGCAACGGTCAACCAGGCAATCGCGGCGTCACGATGCGGTGCGCCAACCGGCAGCACGAAGCTGTCGGAGAGGAACTGGAAGTTACCTTCTGTACCAGGAACGGCCGCCCACACATAATCCTCACCGGGAACCATTTCTAATTCACGGAAGAAACCTTCCTGCCAGTCACCCATCACATTGAAAGCGGCATCGCCATCAACTACCAACTGACCAGCATCCTGCCAACTTAAGGCGGAGGCATCGCTGTTGGTATAGCTCAAGATTGTGTTGAAATCTTCCAAAGCCTTTGTGACATCTTCGCCGCTCCAATCATTGCTGCCATTCCACAAGCCGTTATAGGCATCGGGGCCGAGCGAGGAAAGCAGGACGGTTTCAAAGAGGTGTAATGCGGTCCATTGTTCACCAAGCGCCAAAGGCACAACTTCGCCGGCGGCTTGGATTGTATCCATAGCCGCAATCCATTCATCCAGGTTGGTGGGCATCTCAACACCTGCGGCTTCCAGCACAGCAGGATTAGCCCACAGGACATTGGCACGATGGATATTCACAGGCACAGAGTAAATGTTGCCATCTTGAGAAATCAGAGGGATGAGCGTTTCCGGCATCACATCTAACCAGCCATTCTCATCATAGAGGAAGTTGAGCGGCTCTAATTGGTTCGCGGCGACGTAGGTGCCAATGAGTTCTTGGCCGGCGTGACCCTGCCAACTATCGGGCGCATCCCCGGCTTGTAATCTTGTCGCCAAAACAGCGCGGGCATTGGTGCCAGCGCCACCGGCCACGGCCGCATTGATGAATTCCACATCGGGATATTTTTCACTAAATACTTTGATCATAGCCTCGAGTCCGGCGGCTTCACCACCACCGGTCCACCAGGAGAAGACTTCAACCGGACCGCTAACATCAGCCATCTCTTCAGCGGGAGCTTCTTCAGGGGCTAACGCTTCTTGATCGCTGGCGCCTGCTGCGGCAGCTAAAGCTGCGGCCAGTTCGTCTGCGCTGCCACCGGCCAGGTAAAGGCCCAAGGCCGTGTCGATTTCTGATTTCCAACTGTCGTTGGCGACAACGCCGTGGGTCAGGCTGCCGACTACATTGTTGCTGGCCCAATCTTGCATGGCTGATTGCAAATATTCACCATACAGACTCACATCACCATCGCTGCGTGCGGGGATCGAGCCTTTGACGGGATTGAAAGCATCTTGACCGGCTTTTGAACCGGCAACGGTCAGCCAGGCAATCGCGGCGTCACGATGCGGTGCGCCAACCGGCAGCACAAAACTATCGGAAAGGAATTGGAAGTTGCCCTCTGTGCCAGGAACGGCCGCCCACACATAATCTTCGTTGGGAACCATACCTAACTCACGGAAGAAACCTTCTTGCCAGTCGCCCATCACATTGAAAGCGGCATCGCCGTCAACCACCAATTGTCCGGCATCTTGCCAGCTCAAGGCGGAGGCGTCGCTGTTGGTGTAGCTGAGTGCTTTTTCATAATCGGCAATCGCCTGCGCAACTTCGGGGCCAGTCCAATCGTTTGTACCATCCCACAAAGCGGCATAGGCATCAGGGCCCATAGAAGCCAGTAGAATTGTCTCGAAAAGGTGCATGGCAGTCCATTGTTCGCCAAGTGCCAACGGTACAATCTCGCCACCTGCCTGAATCGTGTCCATGGCGGCAAACCATTCATCCAGATTTGTGGGCATTTCCACGCCATATTCAGCCAGGACTTTCGGGTTGGCCCAAAGCACGTTGGCGCGGTGAATATTCACCGGTACGGAGTAAATATTGCCATCTTGGGATATCAAGGGGATAAGCGTTTCGGGCATGACATCGAGCCAGCCGTTTTCTTCGTAAAGGAAGTTAAGCGGCTCAAGTTGGTTGGCGGCCACATAGGTGCCGATCAATTCTTGTCCGGCGTGGCCTTGCCAACTATCGGGCGCATCCCCAGCTTGTAAACGTGTGGCCAAAACTGCACGCGCATTGGTGCCGGCGCCACCGGCAACGGCCGCATTGATAAACTCAATGTCGGGGTATTGTTCGGCAAATACTTCGATCATGGCTTCGAGACCGGCGGCTTCGCCACCACCAGTCCACCAGGAAAAAACCTCAACCGCGTTGTCCATGGCCATCTCTTCTTCAGCAGGTGCTTCGGCTTCAGTTGATTCGGCAGGTGCTTCCTCAGTTGCGGCCGGTGACTCTTCGGCCATGTCGGCTTCGTCTGGCGTTGTTTCACCCCCGCCACAGGCGGCGAGTAACAGGGCCAAGATCAATAGGAAAACGGGAAAATATTTCGCTTTCTTTAACATTTCTCTCTCCTAACTCAGAAATTTTCGCTAACACTCGCTGGAAAGTGGCAGTTTGAATTGGGGATAGGGGAAGGGATCCGTTCCAACAAATCAAGCAGCTCACATGCTCAGGCGAGTGCTCGCATTAATAATGGTAACAAATTTGCCGACGTTAAAATGCCAGCCACCTGTACTTTAGCTTATTTGGTTAAAAAGGCAATGAAAAATGGCCAATTGTGCAGGAGTCTACCATCATGCTGCGCGGCCCCACCAAACGCATGAAACCCGTAGCGCGAATTGATAAATCGCGTATCGAATTACCAATTCGATTTACACAGGAGTTAAACAAGCCGCAAAGTGGCACCACGGCGGATGAAAATAGAGTGTACACTAAACCATCCACCACACGTAAGAGAAATCGTTGAAAGTCCGTGGTGTCAAGAACTCGTACAGGAGTTGGATTCGCGAACCGAGACGAACCACGGTTTGTGGAGACCAACAGATCAAACACGCAGGACAGATTGTGTCCAAAAGCCGGTACGCCTATGTGGTGGTAGGAGAGATAGACGATGTTAGATATCATGTTTACGCATTGTGCTGGAGCCGATGTGCACAAGAAAAGTGTGTCGGTGTGCGTACTCGTACCGGGTCAAAAAGGGAAAGTGCGACGTTTGTTCAAGACTTTTGGCACCACCACGAAAGCACTGCAAGAACGGTATCGCACACAGCTAACCAACGAACGGAGCACGGCTACTAATCGGGTACGGTCATTTTTTCTAGGAAATAAGGGGTAGCAACACCATATTTTTGCTCAACTTGAGTAAGATGGCGTTGGGTGTGCGCAAGACTTATCTGCCCAACAAAACGATCATGACTGACCCTCCACAATCGCGATTTCGGCGGGGGTGAGGTCGTAGAGTTGGTAGACAAGCTGGTCAATCTGGCGGTCGGTGGCAGTGATTTGGCGCTGTAGGACTGTTTTTTCGTGGGCTGTTTGCAGCGTTGTGTACTTTTGATGTAAATCTAGCATTTGCCTTGCCAGCCTGGATACCTGATCATAGATAGCTTTATCGATAGAATTTGAATTCATAAGTGCTTTTATTGGTATTTCTCTTACATACTGAGAAAGAAATTCAAAGTAACCGCCCCTTCTTTCAACGGCGATCTTGGAAAAATAGAAATGTATTAGGCTTGAATTTAGCAAGGCCAATAGGTAAAGGTCACCAGATGAGATAAAGTAACATGTTTTGTCAACAAATGTCCCCTCTCTGTCTAAGGTAAACCGACCGCGTTTAGTTACGCTTGGGTAGACTATTTTTTGTTCCTCAAACAAATGATAATAATTGCAAGGTCGCAGCTCCCACCAATATTCACCTTGATCAGTTCTCTTTTTCGCCTTATTTTCAAAAGGCAACAAATGATTGGCGATAGCAGGATAATTTTCGATAAGCCATGTCCAAGCATTTTGAGATTTATCTCGATTCTTGTTTGTCCATCCGTTCGGCATCAAGATAACCCATCGATCAACTTGCGGTTGAATGTATCTTTCTATATCTCTTCCAACAGGAAACTGCTTGATTATCTTGGCGCTTGATGGATGTTGTTTGATCAAATCCTCTTGCGTTTTCCCGTCAATTATAAAAGCTGTGTTTAGACCGGTTAAAATACCTCTGTAGACATTTCCTTTGATATGACTGCTTAAAGGCTCACCAGAATTTGAAATTTTGTCAATTAGTTGTTGCATCTCTGCTGGAACTAAAGACCAGCCCTTTTCATCTAAAGAGGTTTGATTTACCTCGAATCTGTCTTCAAAGATTTTTTCACTTAGGTTTGAAAAGCTAAGGGTGTCAATTTTTGCAGCAATAAAATAATCATTTTGCGGTGTGTTGCTTAGTTGTATGATGCAAGGATAAGTTGTTGCTGATTGAAAAACCGGTAAATCTCCAAAATCTATGATTTGATCAACGCTTTGCCTTGAAACCCATCTACGAAGCGGTTTCCCGTAATTTGCACGCATCCACTTGTTGGCAACAATATAAGAAAATTTACCGCCTTCTTTGAGTAGATTTACGGCTTTTTCAATGAAGTAAACATACAAATCGGCCGTTCCGTGATACGTTTCGTAGGCATGTTTGAAATAGCTTTTTGCGTCGCTTCCCAAAAGTTCCTGGCGTACATAAGGCGGATTGCCAATCACCGCATCAAAACCGCCCCAGGGCACAATTTGCGGGAATGCGGCTGCCCAATCAAAAACATTGATGCGGTACATCTCCTCCTCGTCCAGCAGCCCTAAACTGAGCTGCTGTCCGTCGTAAAAGTCGGGACCAATCAGGCTGTTGCCGCATTTGATATTGGCGCTCAGGTCGGGCAGCACACGCTCCGGCAGCAGGCGCATTTGTGTGCCCAGCGTCGCCTCCGTCTCGCCTTCCATCACCTTCAGCAGCAAACTCAATTTGGTCACTTCCACCGCCTGCGGGTCGATATCCACGCCATAAATATTGGCCAATAAAATGCGCTTGCGCTCGCCAATCGTCAGCTTCCATTCACCATGTTCGTTTGCATAAATAGTTGGATTGCGCCCACGCGCCCATTTGTCCGCTGCCTCCTGATACTGACCCAGATACCAATCAAGCAAAAATTGGTAAGCGCCAATCAAAAAGCTGCCCGAGCCACACGCGGGATCGAGAATACGCAGCTTGGCGGCGCTGCCTTTGGGATCGGGCGTTTTGCCTGCCAGCAGTTTGCCCACCGTCTGTGCCACAATGTAATCGACGATGTAGGTGGGTGTGTAGAAAACGCCGCCCGCCTTTTTCACTTCCGGCTTGGCTTCAACCTTGGCACGGCCGCCGGGCGTGAGACGGATAACTTGTCCCAAAAATTGTTCATACACCTGTCCCAAAATATCAGCGGGGATCAGGTCAAACTGGTAGGGGCTGTCGGGGTAGTAGAGGCGCGTGATGATGTTTTTGAGCACTTTATCGTCGATGTTTAGACCCAGCGTGTAGCTGTCGGGGGTTTCGTCGCGCCCTTTTTCCGGCTTGAAGTAAAAAAGACCGGAGTTGTATTTGGCATCGGCCAGTTGAAAGAGGCGGCCGAGGGCAGTGTAGATGTTTTTGTTTTTACTGCTGTCACGTAAACGGCCGTAGCGTTCAATGCCGCGATCTTCGGCAATGCGTAAGAAAATAATGCGGTCGATAGTGGTTTGCACGGTATGGTTGAGGGCGCGCGTGCTGATGCCCGGATTGCGCAGCGCGATATTGCGGGCCAGTTCCTCACGCCACAAGCTGATATCCTGCAAAAAAGCGTCATCGACTTCGGCCGTACCGCGTTTACGCTTTTTCGACTGTGCAAATTTGTCGAAAGCGCCGCGTCGAATCGCTTCGGGCGAGAACAGCGCCACCAGTTCATCCCACTTTTGCGCGTACTGGTCATAACGTAAGTACATAATGCGTGCATGACCAGCACCATCTTTTTTGTCGGGGCGGTCACTGCAATCATAGACCGCAAACTCTTCAAAGTCGGTCAAGATGCTGAGGGGCAGTTTGGCGCTCCATGCATAACGCCGCACCTGGAAGGCGGGTGCAATGTCATCTTTGATGTTGACAGCCGGCTTTTTGGCTTCCACAAACAACTTGCGCACGCCGCCGATACGCAGCGAATAATCAGGTGCTTTGGTGCTGCGACCCACGCGGATGGCATCTTCATGCACCACTTCTTTGTACTGCTCGGCATATCCCTGCGTATTATCGACATCCCAGCCCAGCAGCTTGAGGAGAGGGTCAATAAATTCACGCCGCACCATTGTCTCGTTGTAGCTGCCTGCACGATACGCATTCACGTTACGCTCGAAACGGTTGATGAGTTCATACAGTTCAGCGGGCGGTGTTGTCGGCATCATCTATCTTCTTGACCTGCACAGTGCGATTATTCGCTTACTTCTTGAGCTTCTTTGTGTTGTCTTTTTTGAATTTGAGGCACGATAATTGCGATTAATACCAAGGCCAAAATCAGTGCAAATATGAATAAACCGACTGGATCCATGATTTCTTCTCCATATTTTTATAAACACGGACGGAAAGGAATTTGATAAATTCCTTGTTCACATTCTTTTCTGTCTGCGTTTATATCTTTTTATTAAATTAAAACCCATAGGGTCTTTCGCTACTATAATTCTACATCAAATTCAGTGTTAAATGCAGCCTGATCAGGGGGAATGTCAATATTGTCGAGCCATTCGGCCACGATATGCACACCCAGCACTGGCGCATAGATATTTCGTGTAGTTGAGACATCTGAATGCCCTAAGTATTCCTGGACGACTTCCAGCGGCATCCCTTCGCGTAGTAATTGAGTCGCACGATAATGACGAAAATCATGCGCAGAAATGCTCGCATTCAGCTTCATGGCACGCACAGCCCGTTTGACGATATTATGTGCCGAAGTTTTGGACAGCCGTGCGTCTAATGAATTGCGACTGTGTGAGACAAAAAGGGCGGGGTTGCTGTCGCTGCGTTCGGCCAAATAACGCACGATCGCCTGCCGCGCATAGTCACGTACAAAAATGGTGCGTGGTTTGTTGCCTTTACCAATGATGGTGGCGTATTGGGCACGGCCGTTATCCACATTATGCCGGTTCAAAGCCACAACTTCCGAAATACGGGCGGCCGTCGAATACAATGTCTTAACCAGAGCACGGTCACGCAAAAGCGAGAGCCGCCGGTTGTATTTGTCGTTTTCAGGGGGTAGGGGCAGTTGGTCATAATAGCGAATGATTTGCGGGATTTCCTGGCGTGCATGATCCATGTCGATTACCGTTTCGGCCTGATTGCGTTCGACTTGGCGGCGCGACATCTGACGTTGTAATTTGCCTAATTGAACACCTTGGGGCAGGGCATCCTGACCATCCAGATAATGCAGATAGCCGACGACAGCGGCCATGTAGGTGGTTGTGGTTGAAACTGAACGGTTGGAGAGCAGCCAGTTACGGAAATTGAGGATAACGGCCGTTGACAAATTCTGTGGTGAAAGCGGCCACGGATCCTCCAAACTGTACTCCGCTTTGCGAAAATGCTGCAGCCAATCGGCCAGCAAGCGTAAGCCACTGCGGTAGGTGGTTTCCGTTTTTAAGCTGCGCGTTCCAGCCTCCATGAGGAAGCTGGCTTCATGTATCCAGGCTGGTTCTTCTGGAAACGGCCGTTGGGAAATGGGCAGTACATTGTGCTTCATCGTTGTCATAATAACCAAATAGTAGCATACATTCAGTAACATGTCCTAAATTTTGACCGTTGCCATCATACTGGTGATTCTTGGCGTTCCTGAGATCGTGGCAGGCATTCTGGCGAACGACGGTCGTGTTAGCGATTTATTTATTAACAGGTATCTACTAGGGGCAGTATCTAAAATTGTAAGCTTTGGCAGAGAAATCATACTTAAACTAAGTATGATTAGCTAAATTAAATAAGCGTCCCAAATCCAGCAGCCGCAGCTCGATTTACCAAAGGGTGTGTTTCAAATGAGTTG
>JAGRDI010000541.1 GCA_020432765.1 Anaerolineales bacterium
AATGTCACTTCCTTACCCGACCAGCCGACGCGAAGCGCGGCTGAAGCGGGCGTTAGACGGCGCAGTACTTACAGAGTACTCGCCGGACAAGGAGAAATAATGAAATTCCCTTGGATTGAAAACTATGCTGGAATATGGCTAGATAATGAAGGGCGAAAACTTGTTATCACAACCCAAGATGATGAAAACGCTACCGTAGACTTGTTGATTCATGGAATTCCGATGATTCGGCCTTGGTGCGGGAATGCCCCCGCCGAGGGGTTATCTGCCAGATACAATCCTGTTGAAGGGCCTGATCTTGACGTGGAACTGGGCAAACCAGGCTTCTCGCTGAACTTGAACTACGAATTCGATGGCCCAATAACTTTGGGAGGAGTTGAAAGTCTCTCGGTCGGGATATCATGTTACCCTTCTGATACAGAAGCAAAGCAGTTCACTAAACTGTTCGGGAAGTTAGGGCGATATCGGCGAGTAAATACATAATTTTGCCTCAATCGCCCAAAAGCCATCTGAATTAGGGTCAAGATGCCAACGCCATGGCAATCTGCCCAGCCACCCTCCCATTATTTTTTAGCAAAGCGACATTGGCACGCATAGAACGGCCGTTTGTCAACGCTACCATTCGGCTCAACAACCAGGGAGTCGATTGAGAGCCATGAATCCCTTGCTCATCTGCTTCCCGCGTCGCCTGCAAAATCGCTGCCTCTGCCGCTGCCGTATCCATCGCTTCCGTCTCAGGAACTGGCACAGTTACCAACATGCCGCTTTGCAAACCGAGTGTTTGTCGCGCACGCATCACATTGGCGACATCCTCTGGTGTATCCAAACGAATATCAACCGGCAAACCGCTGCTGCGTGCATAAAAAGCGGGCAGTTCGTCCGCTCCATAGCCTACAATCGTCACACCTTGCGTTTCCAAAACTTCGCGTGTGGCCGGTAAGTCCAGAATAGATTTGGCACCGCTGCAGACCACAACCATTGGTGTGCGTCCCAATTCGGTCAAATCTGCACTGATATCAAACGCATGCCCTCGATGCACGCCACCAATGCCACCCGTGGCAAAGATGGGGATGCCTGCCCTGTGTGCCAAAATCATCGTACCCGCTACAGTCGTGGAACCGTCTTCACTGCGTGCCATTGCCAGTGACAAATCACGCCGGCTGCATTTACGCACGCTGTTTTGCCCCGCCTGTTGGCCGAGGTAATCCATCTGGTCATGGGTGAGGCCGACATAGATTTGCCCCTGGATGAGAGCGATGGTGGCGGGATGTGCGCCGCCGGATTGGACTGATTCTTCCATGAGAACGGCCGTTTCTACATTTTTTGGGTAAGGTAGACCGTGCGTGATCACTGTGCTCTCCAACGCTACAACAGGCTCGTCTGCTGCTAATGCCTGCTCAATCTCAGGCTGAAAATTCAAAACTGTTTGCATAATTTCACCAAGTTAACTTAAAATATCAGGGATTTAAGGGATTTCAAAGAATTCCCTTTTTCTTTGAATTTTTCCGCATTCTTTGTGATCTTTGCGGTAATCCCTTCAAGATCATCCACTATTTGACTATAATCGCAACCTTAATAATCCCAAACTTGGATAACCAGAAAAGATTCTGACACGAATGGAACGAATTTCACAAATATAATTAGTGTAATTCGTGTTGGAAAATTCTTGTACACCGTGTAAGCGTGGCCGAAAGGAATCTCACTGATAAAGTAATAAAAGAATTCTTTCCTGCCTTAACCTTTACTGAGCATGCCAAAATATTCGTTGTAGCCTATCTTGTACGCTGGACAGTGTCCACAACGGCCGTTTTCACAATTCGTCCATTTTACCCGTAGAAATCAGTCAACAAAAACCTTAAACTGCAAATCATAATGACGAACTCAAGAGCACAATTAAAGGTGGAAGCCCGCCAACAATTTAATCAAGCACATAAAAAAGCCCGCCGTGAGGAATTAACTGCACGCTTAACTGGCCGCGATACACGCTTGCTGCCGTTCGAAGAAATCCGCAGAGAACTGCGTCATCAAAGTCCACGTTACAAAGGCGTTATTGATGTGCCTTTGAACCAGATAGTTGGCAGCGTTGGCCGCTATAAAGATATGAACCGCCAATTTTTGCCGCTCAACAGCGATATGCAAGAGCGTTGGGTCAATGTATCCTCATTAGGTATGGACGAAGGCTGGCCGCCTGTTGATTTATTTAAAGTTGGCAACGCTTATTTTGTCAAAGATGGTAATCACCGTGTATCTGCTGCTAACCAACTTGATATGCCCACCATCGAAGCCCATGTATGGGAATATTCGGACGATGTCACGATTAACCCAGATGAATCACTTGACGACATCCTTATAAATTTAGGCGAACAAAACTTCTTGGAACGCACACACCTAGACCAACACTATCCCGATCATCAGATTCGTTTCACTACACCCGGCCGTTATTCAGAACTGTTGGCGCAAATCAATGATTTACGCTTCAAGTTGGCTGCGATTGATGGCGAAGATTTGCCCTACTCGGAAGCTGTTGACGCCTGGTATGAGATGATCTATCTGCCGACAATCCAAATTATACGCGAATCTTCACTGCTGACAGATTTCGCCGGGCGCACTGAGTCAGACCTATTTGTATGGATGTCGCTCATGCGTCAGCCCTTACATGATGCATACGGTGATTTTGACAGCCTCGCCGATATGGCTCAAATATTAGCTGATAACTTCAAAGAAAATTCTGTCAACAAAATTTCGCGTCAGGTACAGCGGCTTTTAGGGCATGATGCCCTGCCCCCTTTAGAAATCAGCTAAATAAAAACGATCCTTTTTTGGCACTTTACCATTCCCATGCCATAATAGCTCCCTGTTTTACTCTTATTTTGTTTAGACCTAGACGACATGAATATGAACCTTGTACGCAAAGCTCATACGAAATAAACGCCATAGTCAGGTCAATCTTTTTAGAAGGAGAAAAGAATATGAAGAAGAATTATCTGTTTTTACTTTCAATAGCCATGGTATTGGTCCTGCTCCTGGCAGCTTGTGGGGGTGATAGCGCACCCGCAGAGCAGCCAGAAGCTGAAGAACCTACTGCTGAAGCGCCAACTGAAGAAGCTATGGAAGCAGAGGCGCCCGAAGAAGAGGCAATGGAAGAAGAAACTGGCGGCTTACCCGACCTGGGTGGTCGTGAAGTAACTGTTGCTGTTGAAAATGCCTATCTGCCTTTCAACTACATCTCTCCTGGCACTGGTGAACCGGCTGGTTGGGATTATGAAGCCATCGATGCGATGTGCGCATTAATTAACTGTACCCCCGTTTATGTTGAAGCATCTTGGGAAGGCATGATTCAGGCAGTTGCCGACGGTCAATATGACATGGCTGCTGATGGCATTACGATTAATGAGGAGCGTGCCCAAATTGTCGACTTCTCTGATGGTTACATCAACATTGATCAGCGCATCCTCGCCCGTTTGGACGAAGATCGCTTTGATAGTGTTGACGCCTTTGTCGAAAACGAAGACCTCGTGCTTGGCACCCAAATCGGCACCACAAATTACGAAACCGCAACTACTATTTTACCTGCTGACCGCATTGAAGCCTTCGAGCAATTCCCCTTTGCCGTACAGGCACTTATCGCGGGTGATATTGATGCTGTAATTATTGACGAAACGGCCGGACAAGGTTACCTCGGTGTGAATGCCGATGAACTCAAGTTGGTTGGCGATTCACTCTCCAGTGATCAACTTGGCTTCATTTTCCCACCAGGAAGCGATCTCGTAGAGCCGTTCAATGCCGCTCTGGCTGAACTACAAGCTGATGGCACTTTAGACGCCCTCGCTGCTAAATTCTTCTCTGATCAGTTTACCGTCACTTATGATGACATTTTCCCGCCAGAAGAAGAGGAAGCAGCAGAAGAAGCCATGGTTGAAGGCAGC
>JAGRDI010000542.1 GCA_020432765.1 Anaerolineales bacterium
TCAGCAGCCTCAACTTCGGGTGCAGAACCTGCCACAATCCCAGCATCTCCTGGTGCAGCGGTCAATGCCAAAGCACCGAGGCCTAAGAACAAAAGAGCGAAAATGGTGATTGAAAGTATGTTTTTCATTGCGTACATCCTCCCGTAGCGCATTTCATAAAGTAATTATACATGAATAAAATTGTTTTTGGGTTCGGTT
The DNA here is from genome assembly GCA_020432765.1 of Anaerolineales bacterium. Classification (GTDB taxonomy): domain Bacteria; phylum Chloroflexota; class Anaerolineae; order Promineifilales; family Promineifilaceae; genus JAACFF01. Next base: position 199 of record JAGRDI010000542.1, read on the forward strand.
TTGGTTAGAGTTTGGTTCGGTTTTGGTTAATAATCCCATTTACCCGCCAAAATTTCCGTACCTCTTAACCCTAATGCTTAAAGGCAACCATCAAATTAAACCGTAAATTTTCGATTTCAAACAAAATGCCGCCTTAATTCCTTATTATAGTATGTTTGCTTGCCCATCCTGTCAAGGAAAATAACGTGTTTTGGTTCATCATAACGCTGTTCCCCATAAACATTTGCCCAGTCCAGGCCGATGCAAACAAAACCATCTCCCAGAGTATACCTTATTAAGCCGTTGTTTGTAAACAGTTTGGACAAAACAAGCACAAATTGATCATAAACGGCCGTTTATTCACCTGCCACCAAGCCAAAATTGAAAACAGCCACACGTTCTGAATCATTTTGACCACTACAATTATCAACGCGTACCCGATAATAAGTATTCACACTTACAATATCTGTTACATTTTCGTCAACAGCCACATTCAGTTGGGGCACGGGCATTAACTGCGTACCGCTCAACGTCGCGAAGTAAGGATCGCTTGTACTGTAGCGCACATCATAAGGACCGCCATAAGGTAACCAGGCCAAGCGTGCGTCATTGCCTTGCAACATGATATTCAGATTAAAATTGGGCGGTGGCGTTGTCGCCGGACAACTACCGATACGTGCCGCATCCATAATTGCAAAGGCATCCAGCGCAGCCACGGTTTGGTTCAAAATGTCCCCATTCGCTTCTACAGTGATGACAGGGCCGGTGCAGGCAGTTCCATCTGCCGTCAGACTGCCTTTGGTAATGTCGCAGTAGCTGCCGGCGGCCATACTGCTGCTGAACGTGCGTGTCAAATCTGAGTTGTCCCGATTAATCGCCACATACCCTTTACTGCTACGGCCGTATGCGATCTGATTATTGCCATCGTCCCACCAATCGGTCACAGCTTCGCCCGCCGCTACAGCGCGGAATTTAACCATATTCGCAATGGCCACCCGCCGGTGTTCACAGATCCAATCCGTGCCGCTGAGCGAGCCATCATCACAATGGGCGGGTAAGTCACCCAGCGCTTCACTGCCGTCAAACACATCCAACGTAACGCCGCCGCTGCCAGGTGGGCCAGCATCCGCATTAACGCCATCCCAATAGTAGCTGGACATTACTTTGGGATAGCCATATGGCCAGGCCAGCATAAAGATATTAGCCAAATTGTAAATCTGTCCATCCTGATGATCAACGATTTGATTGCCGCCGCCACCATGCCCGCGCTGATTATCATGATTATCGGTGAAAACGACCGCCTGTTCTGTCGGCAGCCAACCGGCACCCATGTTTTGCAGAGCAGCGATGTTGCCATTGATAAAACGGTCGCCTATCGTGTTGCTGTAATTAAATTCGGTAACGGAGCCGTTGCCCAAATAATCGCTGCCATCGGTGAGGTTGGATTGGATGACCTCCTGAAAGACAAAAGGTGGACTGTTAACCAATCCCAAAATCGCACTGATGTCATTCGGATGCATATGTTTGGCAGCATCGATACGCAGACCGGCCACGTTAAGATTGTCGATTAAATCGTTCAGATAACCCGCTATTTCACTTTGTACATTGCCCTTAGCCGTGTCCAGGTCATCGAGGCCCAATAATTCGCAGTTATAGGATTCATAGGCGTTATCAAAATTGCTGATATCGTGATCACAATGCGTAGCCGAAGCTGGATTCATATGAAAATCGGCGGCGGCATATTGGCCGGGCGCGGTCGGATAATCCGCCACTTTACCGCCATATTGATCGGCCGTGATCATCGTGCCGGCGGAACCAATGCCGCTGGCAAAAGCGCCCAGACCCGTCATATGATTGATGACTGCATCAACATAAATCTTTACGCCAACTGCATCACAGCGCTGTACCATCTGATCAAACTCAGCACGTGTGCCGCTGCGACTTTGCAACAGATAACTAACCGGCTGATAGCGCTGCCACCAGGGGTAATTCTCGGCGGCAGCCATGATATGTTCCATCGGCGGCGAGACTTGAACGGCCGTAAAGCCTTTGGGTGCCAGCCACTCTTCACATTCACGTGCGATGTCATTCCACTGCCATTCAAACAGATGCACAAAGGTCTCGTCCTCATGTCCGGGCGCTTGAATGCTAAAACTGCCATCAGTTAAGGACAAGGTCAAAGGCACATCTAGTGAATCTGTGAGAACGGCCGTATCCAACAAATCCAATGTCGTGCTGCTGCCCGGAACAGCGCCGGGATCAACCGTATAATCCAGGTCGAAAATCGACCCGCTGCCGCTGCTGAGTGTGCCGCCGGAAAAGTGAATAGTGGCGGCAACGGCCGATGGATTCATCATATCCTGGCTGAAGTTCAACGTACTGAAGCCGCTGGTTCGCGGCGTAGCATTGATGCCGGTGATCGTCAGACCAATCGTGCTGTCATAGGTAAAAGTGATGCTGCCGGAGGCGGCGTTATCGGCATTGACAAGGTCGAGGGAGAAACTGCCAGTTGTGTCAGGCACGGCCGTTTCAGCTCCAAAGCGCAGTTCATTGCCCACAATCGCCAATTCACAAGGTACATACTGCGTCAAAGTCGTGGCATCATCCCAACCTGTGGCCTGATCATCACTGGGAATTGTGTCATAAGCTCCTTTTGTGCCCCCACTTTGCGTGCTAAACAGTTGCAGGTTTATGGTATCGCCCGGATTAGCGTCGATGTCGCTAAAAGGAATCTTAAACTCTACGCCTTGATTATTGGCATAAGCGATTTTGTTGCCGATCAAACCGCCGCCGGAGATGCCACCCCAGTTTGTGCCGCCGCTCGTCCAATCGGAACCGGCCCAGGCACGCAGTTCCGTCCAGCCATTGTTGTCATTAGGCGGATCAGGATTGCCAACCACATTGCCGCGAATCGCATAATCAGGCAAATTGCTGTGGGCAAAGCTGATCGCACTGCCCCATGGATCGGCCGTGCCGCCAGCTGCACTGCCGGCGTCCAGCAGCAAACCAATTTGGCCGCTGGCGCTGGCCTGATTGTAAGCGGGTAAATCCGCATACACATATAGGTAATCATTGTCGCTGCTGCAATACAGATTCGTCAAATCAGCCCATTGGGTGGCTGGGCTGTCGGCTGGTCCGGGGCTGGCGAGGTCGCCACCAGGATCAGCAGCGAGTACACCACCATATTCCAGATCGCGAAGGCCGTCCAACACAATGCCGCTGCTGGGAGAATCGGGGCTGCTGTCAACAAATACGGCCGTTGTGCGTGCAGGAACCGTGAATGTACCCGTGGTGTCGTCGAAAACGGCCGTTTGTACCACCACATCCGCCGAAGCTTGCTGCACCGGATGCAATGCGATATCCATATTGCCTGCCAGCGAACCAATTGTAAACATATGACTATTTTTGTCAGCATTAAACAGCACAAAGATTTGTTCGTAATTGGGGTCCAAATCCGTGCCGATTTTGTCGGAGATGCTCATCACAATCAAACCATCGACGCTGTTGGCAGCGTTGTGGAATTGGATGCGCGTGATCGCATCAGTTCCCGTTTGCAGGCGGAATAAGGGAGAACTGCTGCGAATTTGCAAGATTTCGTCCAAATGTGCTGCACTGGCGAGGATGTCGCCGTTGGTTGGTACCAGATTGGTATCACTTAACAGCGGCGTCATAATCGGCCAGCGGCTGTTGTTATCCCAGGCTGGCGGCAGCCCTTTGGCGAAGTTGTTGTCGTTGTAGGTCCAATCGATTGCGTTAAACCAATCGCCAGAATCATAACTGTTGCGATCCAACGATTTTGAGCGCAGCATATCGCTGCCCATTTGAAAGAAGGGAATGCCCTGCGCCAGGCCGGTCAGACTCAAACCCATATTTTGAGCACGCACACGCTCGGCCATCGACGTAAGCGGCGTGCCACCTTCGCCCCAGGGCAGCTTGAAAATATTTTGGTCGTAGAGCGTCTCATTATCATGTTTAGAAACATAATTGATTGCTTCTTGCGGATCGGCCGTGTAACCACTGCCGTTGCCATAACCGGACAATTCGCCGACCAAAGCCACACGCAGACGATCCAT
>JAGRDI010000543.1 GCA_020432765.1 Anaerolineales bacterium
TTGCCTGGAGCTAATCATAAGACTACTAATTTAAGAGACCCTATGCGTGGCACATCACCATGCACAAAAACCGTAATTTGAAGAATCCTGATTTCTGGGGACAAACAAAATAGAAAAAAAGAGGTCTTGTTCACTACACAACGCACAACTCTTTGTAAGGTAAGCTGTACTGTTTGATACAGATGATTGTTTAACGTCATGTTTAGCCCTTTGTTTCCGCAAACGGTCTCAACTGCGCTGAAAGGAGGATAAAGATGGTTTCTTCACATTGGCAAAAACAACACATTCATTTCCAGAGGATTGTTTGGGGCGTCTCAGCGATAATTTCCCTCTTGTTGATCATTCTCTTGTTACTGCTCGGGTTCGAGATAGAAGTGGCGGGTGTATTTTTCATTCTTGTTTTTGCCATAATGAGAGTCTCGTTGGCATTCATTTTTAAGAATCGATATGGAAACTCGCTGGTACGTATCTTGAAATTCGACTATGAGGAAATTGAACGCGACTTTCGAATCGTGTTTAAGAACAAAAATATTCGTTTTTACCGAAGATCTGAAGAAGATAGTTATCGTTATGAATTTCCCGGGCGCAGTCTAAACATGACCGTTCAGCCCTATTGGCTGTCGCCTGAAAGTAAGCCAGTCACTAAAGTAACCCTCCATGAACTGACTGCAAAAAACAAAGAGTTTGCCGAAATGTTAGCAGAATCAATTGACGAAATGGCAGATAAACTTCCTGCTTAGAGGTCGCAAGCTTATGTAAAGCTGTACACAAAGGTATAAAAATGCTTACCTTCACTAATTTCGATTTCCAGTGTTCCCGTCAAGCCAGCCAATTCACCGGTCGCGGAGTCCGGCACAACAGTGACAGATAACTGCCCTGCGCCACGTGTCATCGTGCCGTTATGTTGCAGCACAAAAGAGCCACTGCGCCCATGCAGCGTCCCGCTAACACGCTCAAGCGCCACATAACTGGCTGATCCCTCAACGGCCGTCATTGCACTTAACATCTGTCCTTTGCTAATAGCCTCAAGGTCGCCAAAAAACTGCTTATCAATCGTCATTCTACCTAAATTGTCATCTTCGAATTCATCATCTTGGGTTAGAGGAATCAGCTTTACTTCAAATGTGCCGCTTGCATGTGTCATGATATTGTCTCCATTTAATCTGTAATTTTATCAAAGTTTGGGGGAAGATGCTGTGATTTAGGAAATCGGCCGTTTCCCCACACCTTCACTTTCGCCTATAATACCTCTGTGATAAATACAGATGATCAACCACAGATCGTTTTACGCACCCATAATTTGAGCCGCATGGTAAACGGCCGTTCTCTCGTCAACAACATCTCAATCCAGGTGCAAAAAGGGGATGTGCTCGCTATTGTCGGTCCCAGTGGAGCGGGTAAATCATCCTTTTTGCGTTTGATCAACCGGCTGGACGAGCCTACCAGCGGCACAGTCTTTGTCCACGATCAAGATTACCGTGACATCCCGCCGCGTGAATTACGGCGGCGCGTGGGTATGGTCATGCAAGCCCCCTATCTGTTTCCAGGCACAGTCGCTGATAATTTGCAATTTGGGCCGGCCCAACGCGCTGAACAGCTCTCAGATGACAATATAAGCGCCTTACTTGATCAAGTCGGGCTGTCTGGTTTCGCGAATCGGGATATAAGCCATCTTTCTGGCGGCGAAGCCCAGCGCGTATCGCTTGCACGCACGCTGGCAAATGGCACAGAAATATTGTTACTAGACGAGCCAACCTCAGCCTTGGATGATGCTGCCCAACAAAATATAGAAGTTTTACTCAAACGCATCATCGCACAGCAAAATCTCACCTGCCTCATCATCACTCATGACATGGATCAGGCAGCCCGTTTAGCCAATCGCGTCTTGATATTAAAAGATGGCTGCCTGGTGCAAATTGGCTCCATCACGGAGGTTTTTAATGCTAAATCAATTCTTTGAGCCGGGTATCATTTTAGGTATTGCGCAAGCGGCCGTTGCGGCCTTGTTTGCCCTGCTGCTGATGCTGCTGGCGCGTCAACGCCAAGTGCATGTCGAACGCGAAACGATTATCGCCTTGTTACGCGGCTTCAGCCAAATAGTCTTGGTGGGTTCGATTTTGCTCCTGCTGCTGCAAGGTCCTTTTTGGGTTAGTTACTTTGTCCTTGCAGCTATGATCACCGCTGCTGCCAGCATTGCTGCGCGTCGCGCCCGGGGTATCCCCGGCGCATTTAAGGTTTCATTAGTTGGCATTGGGTTGGGTGCAGGGATTGTCATCTTGGCAATGAGTTTGTTTGGGGTCATCGACACGGCCGTTACTTCTCTCATCCCCGTCGGCAGCATGGTGATTGCTAATGCTATGAACACCAATGCACTCGCTCTGGACCGGTATCAGGCTGAAGTCAAAACCCACAGAGGCCAAATAGAAGCAGCACTGGCTTTAGGCGCGGATCCCAAGGTGACTGTGACGCCTTATGTGCAAGCGGCCGTACAAGCCAGCCTGATTCCCCGTCTCGATTCGTTGAGTTCATTGGGCATTGTGTGGATTCCAGGTTTAATGACCGGCATGATTCTGGCCGGATCAGACCCGATTTATGCGGCCATTTATCAATTTGCGGTCTTGGC
>JAGRDI010000544.1 GCA_020432765.1 Anaerolineales bacterium
AAAAATAACTTCCCGTTTTTGTTTGTACAGGACTCTGGCGTTTTTTGTGCTACCAGAGAGATTTGTCAAGTTTTTTAACAAATTCGTAGACAGTCCACTCGTGGTAGAAACTTGACAAATCTAAAATTCGCCAGACTCCAGTTTGTAGTAACCGCTTCAGCGGTCTGCGACCCAGAGACGACTAAAGTCGTTACTACGAACTTATTTGCGAACGCTTTCTAAACAAGTCTGGGGAAACGGCCGTTGCCGCACAATGGTGTGGTAACGGCCGAATTCATGGTAACGAAAAGCATGAATTCGCGGTATAATGAAGGTGTAGAACATTGTTGTAAGTTGTGTCAGGCACGGGACCGAAAGCCTGGCAAAAAAATAGATTGAACCCCGTGTCAGGCACCTCAGGATGGGAGTCCACATGTCTCACAGGTCCAAGTCACACATGTCATTGTTTACCTTAGGTTCATTACGGATCGAGATCGATGGACAATCGCTGACGCATTTTCGTACCAATCTTGTCCCTGCTTTATTGGTCTATCTGGCTGTGGAAGATGCATTACACGGCCCCCAACCGCATCGTCGCGACACGATCATAGACCTGTTATGGCCCGGTTTGCCTGACAAATCGGCGCGTGCCAATCTGCGCCAAAACTTATATTTATTACGCAAAACAATCGCGGATTCACCTTTGCAAGCTGAATCCGCAGCGGAAGTAGATGAATTTTTATTGGGCGATTATCAAGCGCTGCAAATCAATCCCAACGCTGCTTATGATTTAGATGTGGCTGACTTTATCTATTTGCTGCAAAGCACACAGTCACACGAACATCTCAATCTGACCAACTGCCCTACTTGCCAACAACAATTACAAACGGCCGTATCCCTTTATCAAGGCCCATTTCTGGCTGATTTTTACTTGCCGGACAGCGATGGTTTTGAAGATTGGGCTTATGCAGTGCGTGAGAAATTGCAATGTCTGGTTTTGGATGCATTAGAGATGCTAACGGCCGTTTACATCAACCAAAATAATTTCACCCAGGCAGAGCAAACCGCCCGCCGGCAGCTAGAAATCGACTGGCTGCGAGAAAGTGCCTACCGGCAGTTGATGGCGTTAATGGCACGCAGCGGCCGTCGCGGGGAAGCGCTTGCTGAATACGAAACCTGCCAAAAATTAATGCGTGAAGAGTTAGGTATGGCTCCTAGCACCAAGACCAGTGGGCTTTACGAAAAAATCCTGGCAGGTGACCTCAATCTACTTAAAAAACAAGACCCCAGCGTGCGTGGCTATGATCTGCATGAACAGATTGGCAAAGGCAGTTATGGCTCTGTCTACCGTGCATCTCAATATAACGTTGGGCGTGAAGTTGCGATCAAAGTTATCCAGCCGCAATATGCCAATCATCCTGATTTTATTCGCCGTTTTGAGAGTGAAGCCCAGCTTGTGGCACGGTTAGAACATCCCTATATTGTGCCGCTATATGATTATTGGCGTGAACCAGATGGCGCTTATCTGGTTATGCGTTGGTTGCGCGGTGGTAGTTTGCAGGATAGGTTAACTGAAGGCGGGTTGGATTTGGAAACGGCCGTGACTTTCATCGAGCAAATTGCAGCCGCACTCACAGCCGCCCATTCTCAGGGGGTTATCCATCGCGATATCAAACCTGCCAATATCTTGCTTGATGAGGACGGCAACGCATATTTGTCTGACTTCGGTATCGCCATCGACGTCGAACGCCAACTTGACC
>JAGRDI010000545.1 GCA_020432765.1 Anaerolineales bacterium
TCGCGGATGCGGTCGTTGAAGGTGCCGATGCCGCTGCCGGCCATGCTGCTTTGTTTGGCATAATCCAGCCCTTTGGCCGCCGCCGAACCAAAATCCCAGCCTTCACCATATACATAAATATCTGGGTCAATTGATTGCAGCAGGGTTTGGGCATCGAGGGCATTTTGCACCGTATGTAAATTCATCAAATCAAAACGAAAGCCGTCCACTTTATACGCACTCGCCCAGCGTGCCAGTGTATCGAGCATCAGCTTTTCCATCATCACATATTCGGTCGCAGTGTCGGCACAGCAGCTTGAGGTTTCCAATGTGCCGTCGAGTGTATAACGATAGTAATAACCCGGCACAATTTTATCGAGTACAGATTTATCTTCCTGGCCCACCGCAGCCGTATGGTTGTAAACCACATCCATAACGACACGCAAACCGTTTTCGTTAAGCGTTTGCACCATCTGACGAAATTCGAGAATGCGTGCAGTACCTTGTGGATCGGTACTGTAACTGCCTTCAGGCACGCCGTAATGGTAGGGATCGTAGCCCCAATTGAAGCTGTCGTCATCGCGGGTGGCGCCAACGGCCGTTTGCTGTTGATCAGATGCCGGGCCATAGGTTGCCAATAAAGCCGGATCAGGGTCTGTGCGTTCGGACGCATCTTCAATCACCGAGGCGATATCAAAAGCGGGCAGCAGGTGAATATGGGTCAAGCCGGCATCTTGCAAATTGAGCAGATGGGTCATGCCATCAGAGCTTGTGTGGGTAAATGCTTTGAAGGTGCCGCGATCGCCGGCCGGTACGCTGAGATCGTCGCGGCTGAAATCGCGCACATGCACTTCATAAACGGCGATGTCTTCGGGCGCGGCCAGTGCCGGCTTGCTCAAGCTGTCCCATCCGGCCGGTTTGAGGTCGGCATCAATCAAATTGACAAATTGGCTGCGTGGATCGGCCGTAGCTGTGCTGTCCATGGATAAATTTACAGAATAGGGGTCGGTGACGCTGTTGTGAAGTACCTGGTCTTCTGATGGGACGTAGACTTCGATGTCGAATAAGTAGAATTGGCGATCCCAACCGGCATCGCCCGTGACACTCCAGACGCCAGAAACAGGATCAAGGGTCAGCGCATGGGTTCCGGCAGGGGTTGCTGTTGTAGCATCGGCATAACGGATCAGGCTGACCGATTTAGCGGTGGGTGCCCAGACAGCAGCCGTGGGCACTGCGCCGCTGTAGCTTATACCCAGGGCTGCAGAGGCAGCGCTGCCTGCGTACAGATCATCGAGGACGCTTTGAATTTGAACGGCCGTCACATCCAGCAAGGTACCTGCACCATCATAACTGGCGACAACGAGCTGACCTTTGAGTAAAGCTTTCGCTGTAACTGCAGTGATACCGGCTGGAAGGTCAAGGCGCGTCAAGCCGTCACTGTTGGGATTCTTAGGATACGCAGCGCCACTGATAGTCCCATTGGGAGTCAGATCAAGATAACCAGTGCTTGTCGGACTGCTGTAGGGCGTGCTGCCAGCAACGGCCGCATCCATACTCCCGTCGGGATCATAAAGCAGTTTGTAACTACTGCCGCTTGCACCATTATACGCAATGACATTTTGCGCCAACCATAACGCCTGGGCATCATTGATAGCAACCACACCAGATGTTAACAAATGACTTGCATACGCAGTCTGCGAAGTTGGATCATCCCAGCCAGTCGATTGATCATCGCTTGGTACAGTGTCGTAAGCACCTTTTGCCCCAGCAGTTTGCGTGGCAAAAAATTCAATGTTAAGCGTCTGACCAGTGACGGCCCCGATATCATTTAGAGGGATTAGAAATTCAACGCCATTATTATCAGCATAAGCCACTTTACTGCCGATCTGGCTACCGCTAATGCCTCCCCAGTTAACGCCGGCGCCTGTGTTCCAATCACTGCCAGACCAAGTCCGCAACTCTGTCCAACCGCTGTCACTGCCTGTGCTGCCGACGATATTTCCACGCACGATGTAATCAGGCCGATTGCTTTGGGCAAATGTAATCGCATTCCCCCAGGGATCGACAGTACCACCTGCAGCACTGTTGTTAACATCAATAATCAGTCCGATGCTGCCGGTAGAGACTGCCTGGCTATAGTTGGGTAGATCAACATAAACATACAAGTTGGTGCCATCATTGACAGCGTAAATATTGGTGAGATCTGTCCAGGTTGTACCCCCAAAATCGGCTGGGCCGGGGCTTGCCAAGTCACTACCCGGATCGGTACCGATGGCACTGCCATAAGCCGCATCTCGTAAACCATCGAGAACGGCCGATTCCAAACTTGCTCTCGCAACATCACCAGTGCTCAAGGCGACCAAAACAAATAACAATAAGGCAGCACAAAACAAAAGTCCACTTAATTTACGCATGGATACAGCTCCTAACCTTAAATGCAGGACAATTTTGCCGAATTGCCTTACAAAATATCAATCACATCTGCTACCAGATTATAACGCCCAAATGCCGGAATCATGTAGACACCTTGTACAAACGGCCGTATCTCCCCCACTATCTCTTGTGCAATACGCACCCCTTCTTGCGGCTGCTCGCTGGCGGCAAACATGCGGTCACGGTAAATCTGCGGAATATTAACGCCGGGCACTTCATTATGCAAAAACTCAGCATTACGGCTGTTATACAACGGTTTGATACCGGCGATGATTGGAATCATCGGTTCGCCATAAGTTGCTGCATATAAGGCAACAAATTCACGCGCCGCCTGCGGGTGGAAAACTGGCTGTGTGAGTGCAAAATCGGCCCCATTATGGATTTTTTTACGCAGTAGTTTCAACTCTTTTTCAGGATCAGCCGGTGTCAAGCTCACCGCGCAGCCGACCAAAAAGTTGGTAGGTTGATCAATCGAATTACCAGCTTTGTCGACACCAAGATTAAATTGTTGTTTGATCAGGTGAATCAAACCAGAGGGCACGATATCATAGCTGTCCATTGCTTCTGGGAAATCACCGATGCGCGTGGGATCGCCCATGGTGACGAACAAATTGCGGATGCCCAGGGCGTGGGCGGCTAATAAATCTCCCTGGATACGCAACAAATTACGGCCGCGTGTAGGGAAGTGTAAAATTGTCTCCAGCCCCACTTTTTCTTGCACCAAATAGGCAGCAGCCCAGGCGCTCATACGCATCCGCGCCAAAGGTGTGTCAGCGATATTAAGCATATTAGCACCGGCTTCTTTGAGCGTGCGTGCACCGGCTAACATGGGTTGCGGTGCGACCCCTTTGGGTGGACTCATTTCGACGGTGACGACAAAACGGCCGTTGGCCAAATTTTGCGCCAGTTGCGTTGGGGGTTCAGATACGGCCGTTTCTTGCTCTGGTTGGCTGAGGATTTTGACAGTGGGTAACGGCCGTGTTAATGCGCCGGGTGTATCCAAAGCCATACGCATTGCTGCAATGTGGGCATTGGTCGTACCGCAGCAGCCGCCTACTAAGCTGGCCCCGGCGGCGACAAATGAGCGCGCATATTCACCAAAATAGCCTGGTGTCGCCGCATACATCACGCGGCCACCATCAAGTTGTTCGGGAAAACCAGCATTGGGCGCTGCCGAAAGTGGCATCTCCGGCGCGACTTCATGCAAAACTGAGATCAAGCGTAATACCTGCGCGGGACCACTGCTGCAATTAATTCCAATCGCATCAACGTCTAATTTTGTCAATTGGGTGGCCACATCATGTGGTGTATTGCCTAATAAAGTGCGGTCATCACGCGCAAAGGTCATTTGAGCGATAATCGGTATATCGGGGGATAATGCGCGGGCTGCGGCAACGGCCGTTTTTAATTCTTTTACGTCCGACATCGTCTCAATAATCAAAAGATCGACTCCCGCTGGCCGTGCATTGAGCAGCGCTTCAATCTGTTCACTAAAAGCTGTTTCAGCTTCCGCTGCCGTTACACGTCCCAAGGGTGCCAGGCGTATACCCAACGGGCCAACTGAGCCGGCCAACAATACGTTTTTGAATGACCCGGCAATCACACGCCTTGCGATTTCAACACCAGCATGGTTGATTTCAGCGACTTTGGCTTGCAAACGAAAGTCGGAAAGTTTAAAGCGGTTTGCACCAAAGGTATTCGTTTCGATGATATCGGCACCGGCATCAATATAATCGCGGTGAATGTCGGCCACCATGCTCGGATTGGAAAGGTTAATATCATCAAAAGCTTGATCAATAGGCACGCCTTTGCTGTGTAATAATGTGCCCAAAGCACCGTCTAACAAAACGGGGCCGTTCTGGATTAGTTTGCGAAATTCATCTCGATTCATCATTTATCACCTGCACTCTACAGTTTGTAGTCCACCATAGGATCAAATACTTACTGGTTAGCTTAATAAAAATAATAACAGGGAGACGGCCGTTGACCAATCTCCCTGTCATATTTTCATTTTAGTCGCTGAAGACCAACTATGTAGTTATCACTTGTGGTTTTAGGTAAAACGCACGATTTTATTCACCGTAAAACAGTTCTTGAATCAATGGAGCTGTATTTTCTAGATTGAGTAACAAAACCTGGGCGCCCTGATCTGTCAGGAAAGGAGAGACATAATTAATATCGAGCACTTCATTGCGAATATTTTCTGACGGAATCGCGCTGGCATCACGAGCTAAAGAAACGATTTGATCAAGTGACAGATCAGTGCGTACACCTTGTTCAACACGCTGAAATAATTCAGGCGCACGGGCTAACAAACCGGTGATGCCTAAACCAATTGCTTTGTCCTTGGTGGCTAACATAACCTGCTGCTGGCGTGCCGAACGTCCAAAATCATTATCCGCATGGCGTGTGCGTGCATATTTTAACGCCAATTGCCCATCCATATGTTGCAATCCAGAGGGGATATAGAGTGGATCAAAACCGTAATTCATATCCGGATAAGTCGGATCGTTGATTTCATATGGCACATAAACATCAATGCCCCCTAAAGTATCAACCGTTTTAACTACGGCGCTAAAATCAACTAAGATAAAATGGTCAATGGGAATGCCCAGATTATATTCAATAGTTTGTCGCGCTAAAGCCGCACCGCCAGCATAATTGCCATCCACGGCCCCGTAGACAAAGGCGGTATTGATACGGTCTTTGCCATGGCCCGGAATTACGACGTATAAATCGCGGGGAATAGATAAAATTGAGATGCTGTCGGTATCGGGATCAATTGATGCGACCATGATGGAATCGGTACGCGAAACAAACGCCTCGCCAGGACGGCGATCGATGCCCATCATCATAATGTTAGTACGATTATCACCAACTGCCGCTTCATTGGTCGGCACAAGCGTTGGTGTTGGCTGTCCGGGTGCAACAATTTGCACCGGTGCCGGCCCTTCTTGCCCCATTTGCAAATCAACATTTGAGACCTCAGCAGCCGCAATCGCAGCTGGTGTCAATCCACGCGTACTGATTACGCGATAGGTTAAATATGCAAAAATGATCACTGTAACACCAGAGATTACAAATGCAATTGATAGAAAAAAGCTCAGCCAATTGGGCAAGAGTGGTTGTTTTGAACTGTACAATGGTTGCTCCTATAAATAGTCTGGTTGCCTAGTATTCGTATAGTTTGGTCAGCGGCACATTTACTATTCGCTTCCAAACTATCAGAATTATATCCCCTCAGGTGTAATTCGCAGGGTGTATAGGCTTTGATTCACCTACTGTTTATCAATTTTAACGTCGATCTGCAATTAAACAGAAAAAATTGATAAAAATTCATTGACAGTGGTCTCAAATGCAGATAAAGTTGTAAGCAGGGTGTGAAACTAGATAAGGCAATAATTATTCGCACCTCACCCCCACATACGAAGGATACTTATATGGCTATTGACCAATACGGCCGTTCTATCAATTATTTACGTATCTCCCTGACAGACAAATGCAATTTACGCTGCGTTTATTGCATGCCAGAAGATATCACCTTTCGACCACGTGCCGAACTTTTGCAAGATGACGAGATTCTACGGTTGGTGCGTTTATTTACTGAGGTTGGTTTCCACAAATTCCGCCTGACAGGCGGCGAACCCACCGTGCGTGCCAACTGTGTGGAACTCGTTGACGCGATTGCACACTCACCCGGCGTAAAAACAGTCGTCATGACCACCAATGGCTTGCTGTTGGACAAGATGGCACAACCGCTTGCCGATGCCGGTCTACAACGAGTGAACATCAGTATCGACACACTCGATCCACAAAAGTTCAAAAAACTAACCCGTTGGGGTGAAGTCGGTGATGTTTGGCGCGGTATCTATGCCGCAGAAGCCGCTGGATTAGGTGTCAAACTCAATAGCGTTGTTGTGCGTGGGTATAACGACCAACAAGATGTGGTGGATATGGCACGTTTGACCCTTGAAAACGCATGGCAGGTTCGTTTTATTGAGATGATGCCTTTTGGGGATGTGGCCGATTTCCAACAAGCAGGGATCGTAAGCGAACAAGAGCTGCGCAAGCGTATTGCTGCTGCTTTGGGACCACTTTCTGTTGTTAATGGCGGTCAATTAGATGGTGAAGCAAGTTTATATCAACTACCTCACGCATTAGGTACATTGGGTTTCATAAGTTCCGTAACGCAGCCATTTTGTGCCAGTTGTACAAGAGCTCGTTTGACCGCCGACGGCCGTTTACGTTTATGCCTGCTGCGCGAAAGAGAAGTTAATCTGCTCGATCCTTTGCGTCAAGGAGCAACGGATGCAGAAATGCTCGATATTATTACAAAAGCCATCTGGCGGAAACCATGGGGGCACAAATTAGGCCAAGATATTATTCCGCTAAACCGAGTAATGTCTGAAATTGGCGGCTAAGGAACGAAATTTAAATAAGAAAACGAAGTTGTTTCCTTAGCGTTCCTCATAGCCCCATTTCTCATCTACTAAGTATAACGGCCGTCCCTTGACCTCATCATAAATACGTCCTAGATATTCACCAATAATCCCCAGCGATATCAACTGCACTCCACCTAAGAACAAAACCGCCACCAATGTCGTCGCCTGCCCCATCAAGGGATCGCCAGACCCGAACAGACGTAGAGTAACCACAAATAAAATCGCCAAGCCGCTAATTGCGGCGATAACAAAACCCAAATAAGTGGCAAGCTGTAAGGGGAAATAAGAAAAACCCGTAATCGCATCCACTGCGAACGGCAGCATTTTGCCGATACTCGTAAACTTGGCATCACCAGCAAAACGTGCGGCCCGTTCATACGTGACCCCAATCTGCTTGTAACCAACCCAAGGCACCATGCCACGCAAGAATCGATTACGCTCAGGCATGCGCAAAATCGCATCCACGACACGCCGGTCAACCAAACGAAAATCGCCGGTATCCAACGGGATATTTATTGTCGTAATACGTTGGATAAGCCGATAAAAAGCCTTGGCCGTAACCAGTTTGAACCAGGTTTCACCTTCACGACTTTCACGCACACCATAAACCACATCATACCCTTCGCGCCATTTAGCCACCATTTTAGGATAAACTTCGGGTGGATCCTGCAAATCAGCATCCGTTAAAATCACAGCATCGCCTTGTGCATGTTCCAGTCCGGCTGTGGCCGCTACCTGGAAACCAAAATTACGTGAGAAACTAACCCCCTTCACGCGAGCGTCTTGTGCATGTAATTCAGCAATCACTTGGGCGGAATTATCGCGGCTGCCGTCATTGACGAGTACAAGCTCCCACGGTTCGCCGATTTCTTCCATTACTTTGCTGACTCGCCGATACAGTTCTGGCAAAACAGCTTCTTCATTATAAACAGGAGATATAATTGAGATTGTCGGTTTCATAGTTTAGATTTCCAATGTGGCCAACAAGCCAACATGGTCAGATGGAAATAAAGTTTCGTCTTCAGGATCGGATTGATCACAAAATATGCTGGCTTCAATAACACGCGGCACGGCCGTTGAAATAAAAAGGTAATCCAGGCAAACAGCAGGGCTATCAGTTGGGTAGAGTGCTGTGGGAAAGGTGGCCAGGGGTTCACGACCGTTTCGCTCTTGATATGCTGACCGAAAAGATTGCAACATATAACGTATCGCCAGACCTTTTGGCACCTCATTAAAATCACCCACGACCACCTGCAATGGGACGTTTTTATGACTTTGCAACCAGCCTACCAACTGCATCACTTGTTCTTCACGCGCTTCCTTCTCAAAAGAGGTATGGTGTAAATGCGTAGACACAAAATCCATCGTCTTGTGATTAGGCAGTTCGACATGCACACGCAAGGCCACTCGGCCTCCATATCCTAACCCAATACTGTTATTGTACAAAACAGGCAGTTGCGAGAGTACACCCACACCTTCATAAATACCATTTACAATATGTTGTTTACGTTTGAGAACAAGTTGATAGGGTTCTTTGGATGATCCAGAGATGTGTTTGTTAATTTCACTGCACAACCATTGTCCCTGCCGCGATGGCATATGGACTTCTTGCAAGCCTATCAATTTTGGAGCAGCATCCCCTAATTGTCGCACTAGTAAATGTCTGCGTTCCTGCCAACGATCAGAATTATTGCGCAAATTGATTGTAGCTATTGTGATCTGAACCATTGATTTTCTTATTGAAAAGGAGCTAACTTAATGCGATTTCTGTAGTGCCTACAGCGATGGGAGCTTGCAGATTTAGTTGCGCATCTCGAATATGTAAGGTGAATGGCACATCGGTAGTCACAACAACCTGCTCATTATTGCCAATCAAAGTAAGTGTGCCATCTTGGCCTAAGGGATAATTTTGGACGCCATAATGCTCATTTGTATCTAAATAACGATACCAAATAACACGCCGCAAAGGCCAATCGACCCACAGACCAATCACATCTTCAAGCAACATAGCAATGGGAGACAAGCCTGTCCAGCCCACGAAATTGGGTCGTGCAGGATTGCCAGCAACGGCCGTTTCTGGGGCATAATTTTCCCAAAAAGTGTCAGTATGAGCATACACTTGCCACACATTTTCCAAATGATTACACACAATTTTATGTGCAAGCCTGTAATGGCCAACCTGACGCAATCCCTTGAGCAGCATGAAATTAGTCGGCGACCAAACACCACCACG
Source organism: Anaerolineales bacterium (assembly GCA_020432765.1). Lineage (GTDB taxonomy): Bacteria > Chloroflexota > Anaerolineae > Promineifilales > Promineifilaceae > JAACFF01. The sequence continues at coordinate 9,088 of JAGRDI010000545.1, forward strand.
CCAGTAATCACCATTTTCCGCATGATAGCCAGGATCATTGGCCGCTTGTGAAGGCACGCGATGGGGACGATTAAACGCTTCTTTATCACTCAAATGTTGTAAAAATCCATCCAGTCGCTCTGCCGGCACCATTTCGCGTTCCAACAATGCCCAATAGGCACCGATGCTCTTCACATCACTGAAACGGCCGTCTGGTCCCACATCTTGATAAAAGCTGACTTCCTTATTCCATAACAACTGATTTGCTTTCTGAATGAGATCACGCCGCTCACTCTCCAACTCAGCTATAAAAGCTTTTTCATTCAACAAAGAGGCGATTTTTTCTAAAACAGCACAATTCAAAGCAGCTTGCATCGTCGTATCAACCCATGTCCAGTGCCGATGATATCGCTTGCTATCCGGCACACGAGTTTGATTATCCATGCCACTGCTTAAACCGGTTGCCCAGTATAAACCATTTGGCCAGGTACGATTGGTACGAAACCAGCGATGGAACGCCATTAACGGCCAAAAAACTGCCTTTAAGCGCTGCTCATCACCAGACATTCGATAAGAGCGCCATTCGGCCCAGGCTAATATATTGGGACCGGTTGCATCGGGATCAAACGGTAAAAAGTAATCGGTGCCTGAATTAATTTTGATTTCACGGGTGATAAAACCATCGTCATGTTGTTTTGCATAGAAATTGTCTAAAGATTGGATGAAGTTGAAAGCGCGACGGCCGTAGACCCCAAACTGCACCATGAAAGCCGTATCCCACATGAAAATGTGATTATTGAATGCAGGATCGATGAAATTTGAAACAAAACCACTTGCTGGTACAGGTCGTCGCAAATTACTCCAGGCCATCTCCCACGCACGCCAATACATCTCAACCCATTGCGGATGCGTTGGCAAAATGGGTACAGGTAAAAAACCTTTCGCATCGTTAAATGGCTTGATTGATTGCCGTTGATAAGTGCGCTGTCGAAATTCATTTTGCGCCACCAAAGCTTCTTTGCGTGATGGATAAACCGGAAGTGGATGTGACATTTAGACAACTCCTACCATTTATACAACCAAACGTTTCTCTAAACGCAATTAGCTTAGTAAGCATCCGCCAATAAGTTCGTAGTAACGACTCTAGTCGTGGGCGACCTCTGGGTCGCAGACCGCTGAAGCGATTACTACAAATTGGAGTCTGGCGAATTCTAGATATGTCAGGTTTCTACCATGGGTAGCGTGTGAACAAATTGATCATAAA
>JAGRDI010000546.1:0-1651 GCA_020432765.1 Anaerolineales bacterium
CATCTGTGCCACACAAATAAGCCCCCTGTACCATAACAATCCCCTTGGGCGTTTCAAATTTAGTCTCGACATGTGTCCCCACATCCTCAAAAGCCACTAACTCATGAGCCATATGCACACGCGCCAAAGGTGATTCCTCGACAATCGGCCGTAACATACGGGTTAATACAGATTGGGGACATTGCAATCGAAACGGAAAAGGCGTGTCAGAAGCTATCGAGCTGTAATTGAATTCTGCGATTTTTGTGCGTGTACGGCGCTCCCAATAGGTTAACCTGTCAACCGTTTGACCTGCTGCCAACACGTTTTCTACCACACCCCAATCCGCAAACATCTCCAAAGTTGGGGGATGAAAGGTGCTGGCACGAATTTCGGCGCTCAATTCCGGCAAGGCTTCAAAAACTTCCACAGATACGCCTTGACGAATCAAGGCCACAGCTAAAGATAAACCTACTGGACCAGCGCCTACAATAAGAACGGATTGCTGCAATATCATCTCTTTTTCTCCAAATGTCATAACATTATAACAAATGCGCCCTGCCTGACCAAAACCTGGCAAATCACCCGGTTATGAGTCAGCCAATAAACAAGGATGCGTAAATGCAAATACAAACCTTTTATCATGACGATCCTCATGGTATAAAACGGCCGTTTTGCACTATCATACGGTCTCTATCTCACGGACAATAACTTCATATGAGTTGGCATGACAGAATTATATCGGCGATCCATTTGCGGATAAAAGCGGCAGCCTGATTGAAAAGAGGTAATGGAATGAACCTACTTCTCACCAAATTATATCAACCCAGTTTACCGGCAAAATTTGTACAACGGCCGTTCCTCAACCAGCGTCTCAATGCAGGATTGCAAAACGGCCGTCAACTCACCCTCGTGTCTGCCCCGGCCGGATTTGGCAAAACCACCGTTATCAGCAGTTGGGTAGGTACCTTAGACCTGCCGATTTGCTGGCTCTCGCTCGATGCAGCTGATGACGATCCGAACCGTTTTTTTACCTATTTGGTAGCCGCCTTGCAAACAATAGATGTCCGCTTGGGGCATGAAATTGACGGCGTTTTGCGGGCCGGGCAGCTGCCCCCGCATGATGTCATTAGTGCCACCCTCATCAACAACATCCTTGAAAACGGGCTGCACTTTATGCTGGTCTTAGATGATTTTCAAGTCATTCAAGACGAAACCATTTTGCAAGTTCTACAAACGCTTGTTACCAATTTACCCCAGCCGCTGCACCTCGTCTTATTAACACGGGAAGAGCCTTCACTGCCTCTGGCCAGACTGCGTGCCAACAACCAGCTGACGGAAATACGAGCCGCTGATTTACGCTTTGGGTTGCAGGAAACGGCCGTTTTCCTCAATGAGATCATGGGTTTAGAACTTAATCAGGCAGATGTGGCCACGCTAGAAAACAAAACCGAAGGCTGGGTAGTCGGCTTGCAACTGGCCGGTTTATCCATTCGTGACCGGGCCAATCCGTCACAATTTATTGCTGAATTGAGCGGCAGTCACCGCCACATTTTAAGTTATCTAACCGAAGAAGTACTCAACCAGCAAACCCCCACTGCACAGAACTTCTTGTTGCAGACGTCGATTTTGGACAAGCTGAACGGGGATTTGTGTGATGCAGTGACGGGGG
>JAGRDI010000546.1:1752-4960 GCA_020432765.1 Anaerolineales bacterium
CACCTCTTTGCCGATTTATTGCGCGACAGGCAGAAGGCGTTACATGGGTCAGAAACGGCCGTGCTGCATAAACAGGCCAGCCAATGGTTTGCTAAAGAGGGTCTGTTCAGCGAAGCAATTCAACACGCGCTAGCTGCTCAAGATTATGCAACGGCCGTGACCCTCATTGAAACGCACGCCATGGATTTGCTGTTGGCCTGGCATGCAAAAACCATCAAAACCTGGATGCGCCAGATTCCTGAGGCGTGGGCAGCCAAAAGCCCCAAAACAAACCTCATGTTCGCCTGGATGTATTTGATGAGCAGCAATGTTAGCCAGGCTTTGCCTTATATCGACCGTTTGCAAAAAATGTTTGACTCTGACCAATTTGAGGAGACTGAGCCATCCATCAAGGCGGAGTGGCTGGCCCTGCAAGCCAATTTACTCAGCGCCCAGGGACAGCTAGAGGAAAGTTTGGCTGTCGCTCAACAAGCGTTAGCCATTGTTCCTTTGGGGGATGATTACGTGCGCAGTCTGATTTACAGTGGGTTAGCCGTCACCTACATTCAGCGAAACGAGCGCGAACGCGCCGTCGAAGCGTACCAGATGTTGATACAACACGGCCGTTTATCTGGCAATCTGGTGTCAGAGTTGATGGGTATTTCTGGATTAGGACTGTTTGCCATGGAGCGGGGCGAGCTGCGTTATGCGTTTGAATTGGCTTCGCAAGGCATTGCAGCAGTGGAGCACGCCGGCATCATCCCGCCGATTAGCGCCGCTGTGTATGGCGAACTGGGTGCCATTTTTTATCAATGGCAGCAACTGGATAAGGCAGAAACGTATCTGGCACGGTCGGCGCAGGTGAGCAAACTGAGTGGGTTTAGTGATGCAGAGGTTTTTTATCATGTTGTTTTGTCGCGCATGGCTCAGCTTAACGGTGATGTGCAAACGGCCGTGCAAGAAATTAAATTAGCCGAAAAAGTTAAACGGGTGGAAGCGCCAACGGCCGTACAAGAAGAGTTTATCGCCCAGCAAGTGCGTGTCGCACTTGCTCAAGACAATTTGGCGGATGCCGGGGCCATACTTAATCCTTACGGCTTCTTGTTTCAACCCAAATTGAGTATCCCCCCTTTACCGGCAGAAAGATTATTAGATCGGCCTACGGGCTTGCTTTATACAAGCACCTTACACATTATTTTGCACCAGGCACAAGCAACAAACGTGTCAGCCGGCTTGCAGTTAGCCAATCAACTGCTCAGTGAAGCCCGTAAAAGCCAATTAGTGCCTGTAGAAATCGAAACCCTGCTCATTCGGGGCCAGCTTTTGGCGAAGCTTGGCGACCATACCGCCAGCCAGTCTGATGTGGTCACCGCCTTAACCCTGGCTGAACCAGAAGGCGCGATCATCCCATTTTTGGAAGAAGGAAGCTTTATGGCCAATATCCTGGCAAGCCTGGATAATCTGGATGGTAGGCTACTGGCGTTCCGCCAAACCATATTGGCCGCGTTTCTACCCTATCTACATCCCACAGCCCAAACTGACGCCAACGAAACATTAGTAGAGCCTTTAAGTGGGCGCGAGTTGGAAATCCTGCAATTGATCGATGCTGGCCTTACCAATCAAGAAATAGCAGACGCATTGGTGATCACCTTGCACACCGTTAAAAAACACAGCAGCAATGTTTACGCCAAATTGGGCATACGCAGCCGCACCCAAGCCGTTGCCAAAGCGCGAGAATTGCAACTGCTCTGAGCATTCTCGGCTGCCTGTCCCCTACTACTTTTGAGTAATCATTTTCTCCATTTTGTTCTTTGAAAAATTACACTTTTGCCTGCTGTGGCAACGGCCGTTTTCGCTTAAACTATTGCCATATTTAGGCAATTGGCAAGGAATTTTCAGCAGTAAATCAGCAGAGACCTCGCCGATTCCTTGCAGGAAACAACTCATGAACACAATCGTTATCTATGATTCACTCTACGGCAACACGAAAGTCATCGCCCAGGCCATCGCCGCTGGAATTCCCGGTGAGGTTAAATTGATCCACGTCGATACCGTGTCTACCAACGAAATCCGTGCCGCTGATTTACTTATTGTCGGCGGACCAACGCACGGCGGTGGACCTTCTGACGTGATGAAAGCGTTTCTGACCACCCTCGACGACACGGCTTTGACAGGCAAACCTGCGGCCACATTCGATACCAGGCTAACCTGGTGGTGGCTGCGGCCGTTTGGCTATGCCGCACCCAAAATTGCCAAACACCTGGAAAAGAAAGGCGGCAGACCAGTAGGTAAAGCAGAAGGCTTTTTTGTCACCGGTGGTAAAGGTCCGTTGCAGGCAGGTGAAGTTGAGCGGACAGCCACCTGGGCGGCAGAAATCGTTCAGTTGGTTGAGGGCGCGGTTACGCCCGTATCTGCCAATAAGTAAACGGAGGTTAAGATGGCCGGACTCACACATCTGGGCGTAGGCTTGGCAGCCAAGCCGGTCGCATCCAAAATCCCTTTGGCGCTTTTAATCGTCAGCGCTTATGCAATTGACATCATTTGGGGCGTTTTCTTTTTGGCCGGCATTGAGCGGTTATCGCAGCCGGGCATGACGGTGTCCAATCCCTGGTCGCACGGTCTGTTCATGGCCAGTGTGTGGTCGCTGCTGGCCGGATTGCTGGCCTGGCGCATCGGCGGCAGCCGGCGCACCGGCGTGATCATTGGCCTGTTGGTGTTTAGTCATTGGCTGGTGGATTTCGTCTCGCATCCGATGACGGCCGTTTTTCCTGATGACACTGGTCTACCCATATTCTTCGCCGATGCGCCTCTGGTGGGGTTGGGCGTGTGGCGGACACAGTTAGGCGTCGCCATTGGCGAGTATGGCATATTTGTTCTAGGATTATTGATTTATCTGGTAACGCTGCGGCGTCTGCGCCGGCAAAAAAAGGCGCAGTTAGCTCATCCCAGCCCGGTCGAGGCTGCGGATTGAAAGGGAGAAAATCATGTCTCAATTAACCGTTGCGCAAGTTCATTCAGTTGCCAAGACAAATACCGTTTGTTGAAGCTGGGTGGCATCGTAGCCTGGATTCAACTCGGATGTTTACTATTTACACTCATTTCCCCCACGATTGTGGGAGCAGAACCAACCACAGCCAATGATGAATATGAGTTGTGTGTATCACATTCAAATAAAAGGACAAGTTGTTGAAAGCGAGATCAATGCCATGATTCCTTTGGAAATGGTCTG
>JAGRDI010000547.1 GCA_020432765.1 Anaerolineales bacterium
ATGTCTGGTACAATTATCCAGAAGACAAAGCTGTACGCAGCAGCACACCCCCAGCCGATTTTCCCTTTCATGAACTAGAAAATGTGGTTATGAGTCCCCATCGTGGCAGCGATACGGCTGCAACCGAAGCCGCACGTATGCCCCATTTGGCACGACTCCTCAATACCGCTGCGCGTGGCGAACCTATGCCGAATCGTTTGGATTTAACTGCTGGGTATTGAAACTCTCCCCGGCGAATGGATGTGCAGGCTACAAATACAAAGTCAGCCTTCGCCGACTGGAGGGCAAGCTTGAAACCTTTGATCCCTACGTGCCTTTGTGGTTAGATTTATATGACTTTTTCACGTTGAACGTTGTGGTCTGCGTTGTTCTTCTGCTAAAATGACGGCTTAGAGAATTCATTGAACTCATCATCCCTATCATTTTGGAGTAGCAAAGCTAATGTATAAATCTACAGTGACGCTTTTGGCGTTGTTATTTCTGTTGCTGTTATTGCAACAACCGGTTGGTGCTGAATTAGAAACGGCCGTTTCGGCAGTGCATGGTGTAGACATTACACGCAGCGATCAACTCAGCTTTACTAGCGCCGATATCAAACTGAATACTGCAAACAATTACACCTCAGCAGTCATTGCTGCGCCTATCTCCTTTAATGCCGTTGTCCCCCAATGGCGCATCCACACATCCCCAGATAGTGAACTTGAATTGATGCTGCGTACAGGTAAAACGCCACAAAGCCTGGGCGATTGGTATCCTGTCAATACAAACCCAGACTGGATGCTGGCAGACGGCCCTGAATTTGTTGGCGATATGCTTTTTTTGCCCACAGTGGAAGGTTTGCACCAATACGTCCAATACAAAATCAGCCTCACACAAACAGATAAAACAGCGTCATCCATTCTAGAGGAATTGCAGCTTACCTTTATTGATTCTACAAATGGGCCAACAGCCGCTGAATTGGCAGCCCAACAACAGGCATTAGACAGTACACACGGGGCCGATCCAGCGGTATTACCAGATGAATATCCTAAACCGCCTGTGATTAGCCGTGAAGTTTGGTGTGTGGAAGACGGCTGTAATTATGATGCAAGCGAATTGGAATATTATCCCGTTTCCCATCTGATCCTACATCACACCGTCACCGGAACAGGCGACGATGGTGATTCAGCTGCGATTGTGCGTGCGATTTGGGAATACCATACCAATACTTTAGGCTGGGGTGACATTGGCTACAATTTCTTGGCCGATATGGACGGCTTGATTTATGAAGGCCATCTGGGTGGGGATGATGTCGTTGGCATACATGCCCGTAATGCGAATGCAGGCAGCCTGGGGTTGGCTCTGCTTGGTGATTTCCGCTATGTTTATTTATCTGACCCGATATTTAATGCGGCTGTTGATCTTTTTGCCTGGAAAGCAGATCAGCGTGGTATTGATCTCTTTGATGCCAGCAATGTGCTGCCTAATGTTGATTATGGTTTGCCTCATGTGATGGGGCATCGTGATTACGCGGGTGAAACGATTTGTCCTGGCGATCATGCGCATGATGAACTTCCTGCCATTCGTGATGCAGCGGCGGCGCGCATTGGCCAGGTATCGCCGCATATTTACGTGGATGAGCTCAGCTCAGCTTTTACCAAGGCAAATGTGGCTAACTGGTATGAGCCGATCTACAATTGTGGGCATAATACACATGCCTGGTATACCTGGTCGACACTGGATCCAAACCAGTCGACTAATTGGGGCGAGTGGCGTCCGGAGATTCCTTTAAACGGCCGTTACCAGATAGAGATGTTTGTGCCCTATTGCAACACTGGAGCGGCCGAGACGATTGGCGCCCATTACACCATTCAACATGCTAATGGCAGCAGCGATGTGATCATCGATCAGGATGCAGACGTGGGCTTATGGATTTCATTGGGTGAATATGATCTCAATGCAGGTAATGAAACCGTTGTGCACCTGACCGATCTGACAGCAGTCGATGAAGGTTTTGGTGTTTGGTTTGATGCGATGCGTTTGCTGCCTGTTAAAATATTCCCGTCAGCGATAAACACAATTCCTGCTGATGGAACCTGGCTGAATCAAAAAGATGTTTTGTTTGCATGGACTATTGAGGAGCCGGAGCAGGTACTCTCGACCACATTGCAGGTTGCGACGGATGCAACGTTTAGTAATTTGATCGTGGAAGCGTCATGGGATACGGCCGTGTACAGCAGCACCCAATCCCTAGAAAACGATCAAGCTAACCTTTATTGGCGCATTCAACTCACTGACGTCGATCAAAATCTGTTTTTCTCACCAGCGACCCATTTTGGAATCGACAGCACACCGCCGGAATCGGCCGTTACGAAGCTCTATTATTTGCCCCACCTGGAAGCCTACAGTGTCATTTGGACAGGGACAGATAGCCTCAATTCCGTTGCCAATTACAATATTGACTACCGTACTATGATCAGCGAAACCGTTTCAGCGTGGATCCCCTGGCAAGTAAATACGCCGGCTACAAATGCGCTTTTTAGCCCACTCGACCCAACCTTGCTCTACCAATTTCGTAGTCAGGCTGGCGATACACTCGGCAACATCGAACCAGCACATGTTAACGAAGATATTTCCAGCGATCAGGCAATTTCTTTACCACATGCTATAATGTTACCAATAACTAATAGCAAATGAGGGTAGTATGACGCAAGTAGAAAATGTTGATATTTTAATTGTGGGGTCTGGTCCTTCTGGTACATCCACAGCGTTACATCTGGTCAAAAAAGACCCATCCTGGGCACAGCGCATTGTTGTGGTTGACAAAGCTGTCCATCCGCGCGAAAAACTTTGCGGTGGCGGCGTCACCCATATGGGACAAAATATCCTGGCACGCTTAGGATTAGATTTTGAGCCACAAAGCTTTGCTGTGAACGAGGTTCGTCTGGTTTACCAAGACAAAAGTTATTCGTTTTTTGGCAATCCAGTCTTTCGTATCATCAGGCGTGATGAATTTGACCATTGGTTGGTACAAACGGCCGAAAAACTGGGTGTACAAGTGCGACAAGGCGAAGCGGTGACCAGCATCACACCACACGCTGATTTTGTGGAAGTTGTCACCGCCAAAACCACCTTCCATGCCAAAGTGCTTGTCGGTGCGGATGGGTCACGCAGTTTTGTACGTAGCAAACTCAAATGGGATGATAATTCGCGTGTGGCGCGTCTGGTTGAAGTGTTAACGCCGGAAGATCCACGCCAGCAATCGGAGTTTCGCGATGGAGTGGCTATTTTTGATTTCACACCTATGAATAATGATTTGCAAGGCTATTATTGGGATTTTCCCAGTTTTGTGGATGGCAAACCGTTTATGAATCGCGGCCTTTTTGATAGCCGCGCACGGCCTGAACAACCCAAGGCTGACCTGAAGCAAACGTTACGTGATGCAATGGCTGAACGTGATCGTGATTTGGATGATTATAAGCTCAAAGGGCATCCGATTCGTTGGTGGAGTAAAGACGGCCGTTTTTCCATTCCACGAGTAATTCTTGTCGGCGATGCGGCGGGAGCCGATCCGCTTATGGGCGAGGGCATCTCTTTTGCGCTGGGTTATGGCGATGTCGCTGCTGAGGAAATTGCAGAAGCGTTCGCGCAGCAAGATTTTAGTTTTGTCACCTACCGCGACCGTTTGTTAGCAGATCCCCTCTTCAAACAGCTTGATATTCGCACACGTTTGGCTGTTTTTGCCTATCGCGCTAAATCCCCACGTGTTGTACGCTTCTTTTGGGGAGTTGCGCCTCATCTTGTACGACGCACACGTTGGGCTGATCCAGCCTATGTGCCCACAGAAACCCCACAATTTCACCTGACCGATTTAGTTCAATCCACTTAAATCAGTTTCTAATGACTACAACGAATGCTTCGACCAACTCAGTACAAGCATTCACTGCAGCCATTGTTCTCACTTGCTTTCGTCTACTTTTTACCTTCTTTAGACCGTGGCAAGCCATATAAGAACCAGTAATCCGTTTCGGGATAGGCCGGCTGCCAGCCGTCTGGCCAGACAAACTCGCCGGGTACCCATTGATGCCGAAATCGTGTATCGGCCATAGTGACCTGGCGCTCTATTCCTGGTTCTAATTTGTAGGGTGCTAAAGAAAGTTCATCAATCAGTACAGTGATCATGACTCGTGGTTCAACGGCCGTTGCGTAATATCCCCTGGTAACAACTGTACCACGCACTAAATCGTTCAGATAAGCGCCCCACTGCCGTAAACGTGCTTCGATTTCATGCTGGGCTTTCTGTTCAAAACGCACGAGACGGTTGATTAAGGCCTGGTTGAATTGGAAGACGGCCGTATCGACTTCATTTTGTTTGTCGACTGTTAATGAATTCTTCAAAATCAGCAAACGCTGTTGGCGCATGAGATAACCACCTAACGTGAGGCGTGGCATTCGTGAGCCGGATAACGGCCAAAACAAGATATCACTATCCAAATAATTGGCCATCTCAGCTGCCATTGCTGATAAAATAGGTACATCTTGAGCTAATTTTTCATCATCAAATATCATAATAATGCCTCTGTTTAGGATTACTGTTAATAATAACACAGCTTCAGCCTTCCTTAAAAGCGTTTTGTCTGCATCTACCAGGACGTTATAATCCTTCATCATGCAGCAAAACACAGAAGCAGCACAATCACGAATCTATTTAATCTTATTCTTTTTGGCAGTAGCCCTTTCGAGTTTGGCAGCTTGTGAACAAGCCGCCACAACGACGCCGATCACACCTGAAAACACGCCCTCTGCCTCCAGTGCATCTACGCAAAATACGCCAACGCCGCTGCCCCCGACGGCGACCCCATTACCTCCAACCGCCACGCCACAAATCGCGGTGCTGGTCAATGGCCAACCGATCTATCTGGATGACTTAAGCACTGAAATTGCACGCTATGAACAAACCCAGGCGGTAATGAATCCACCAACCGATCCGAATGAAGCACAAACAATCGTCTTAAATGCGCTAATCGAACAGGAACTCATTCAACAAGCCGCCAATGCCCGGGATTTATCAGTGCCACCTGCCGAAGTGGATGCTAAAATTGCCGAATTACGCGAAAAGTCCCCGGATTTTGATGGCTGGCTAGCAACCAATTTGTGGAGTGAGACTGAGTTTAGAACGGCATTGGCAAAGGAAATGTTAACGGCCGTTCTCATCGAAACCATCACCGCCGACATCCCCTACGCAGTTGAACAAGTTCATGCGCGTTACATCCAGGTCGACGATGCTGTTCAGGCACAAAGTTTGTTGGATCGTATTAGGGCAGGCGAAGATTTCGCGGCCTTAGCAATTCGTTTCTCACGTGACCAAATCACAGCCCCGCAAGGCGGCGACTTGGGTTATTTTGCACGCGGCAGTTTGTTGGTTCCGGAATTGGAAACGGCCGTATTTGCCCTCCAACCAAATGAAACCAGTGAAGTCGTCAGCGTAACTGATCCTGATAGCGGAAATACCATCCATTACCTCATCCAACTCATTGAACGCGATCCCAGCCGTCCACTCACTGCTGAAATGCGTCACCAACTACTGCAAGCAGAGTTTGAAACCTGGCTGACGCAGCAATGGGAGAATGCGATCATCACCCCGTTGCTGGCCTTACAGAACTAAATTACAAGGTATAGTGACATGCATAAATACCTGCTGCTGAACTGTATCGAACTGTTTCATGGATTGGGTTCATTCATCCGTCCGTTTCAAGCCACTTTTTGAGCGTTGCATATACACCTGGATGATTGAGTAGATCGATATGA
>JAGRDI010000548.1 GCA_020432765.1 Anaerolineales bacterium
CGTGGATTAGCTAATTTGGAACCGGTATTTGTATGTGAAACGGCCGTTTCCCCCACACTTGATGGCAAATTTAGTAAAGAAGAGTGGCCATCTACACCAATGATCACTCTTGGCCAGGGACAAACTCAGCTTTTCGGTCAGCGGGATGCAGCACATCTTTATATTGCCTATCTTGTCAACACCACAACTTATGACACGAATGATGCGGTCAATTTGTTTATTGATACATTGAATAATGATCTATTGGATAATACGGATCGCCGCTTTGTGGTTGCTCGGGATGGTCGAACAGAAATTTGGGCTGGTGATAAAAGTGGGTGGAATACGAACTATTCTTCTAGTAATTGGGATGCAGTTACTGGAGAACTGTCTGATGGTTGGGTTGTTGAAATCTCAATTAACATTTCCGCTGAAATGCCGTTGCTAATGGAGTCATTCGGCATAATGGCACAATCACAAACGATCAATAAACAAATTATTTCACCCAATATGGCTGATTACAATATCCCATATACCTGGCAAGATGTATCAATGTCTGTTTGTGGTGAATAAATATTAGAAGGTTGAATTTTTGGAAAATACGGCCGTTTGATGAATTTTATGTTGTTGGCTATGGTGATGGTAATCTATTTAACCTTTCCTTAGCCGCATTGACTTGATCCTCAGAAAATTTATCAACTAAACTTATAATCAAAATATAGAGCTCACGCGCTTTTTCTGTTTGTCCGAGAGCCTCGTATGTCTGCCCTAAATTCATCAATGCAGGATAATTGATTTGATTTTGTTCTAATGACTGTTCATACATTTTGGCTGCTTGTTGATATTTTTGTTGTCCAAATAAAGTGTAAGCATACGTATCATACACATATGGGATTTTTAGCACTGTGTTAAGCGCCACCGCTTTGTCAAAAGCTTCGAGAGCTTCTGTATCTTGCTCCAACCCAAGATAAGTAATTGCCAATCCAGCATAGAGTAAAGGATCTTCCGGTTGTGCATTGATTGCTATTTGATAAGCAGATTCCGACTCTCGCAGAAAGTCATGGCGATAATAAAATTCGGCTAATTTTTGATAAGCCCATCCCTGAATGTGGCTCACCTCGGCCATTTTTTCATATGCTGCACGAGCAGTAGGAATATCATCTTGTTTTTCCATAAACTGCGCATAGGGAAGATACATGCGATCTACTTGGGGGGAAAGTTCAATCCCTTTTTCATATGCTTCCTTGGCTTGTGCATATTGACCGGCTCTATTGTAAACACCTGCCATACGCTGATAAATCCAGGCTGGATTCGTTCCGCTTTCTTCAGCTAACTGGATACCTTTTTTAAACCATGCAAGCGCGGGTTCTAATCCGTCTGTCTCATAAGTCATTAGTCCTAATTGAATATATCCGATATAAAAATCTGGTTTAAATTCCAGCGCACGCTTGTAATCATGGGCTGCATTTGCATAATTTTGACGAATTTCGTTTACTAATCCCCGGTCATACAATGCAGTTGGATCGTCAGTATGGATAAACAAGTAATTATTTAATAGGCGTGTAGCTTCAACGAACTCTTGCTCTCTTTTTTCAAATTCACCTAAACTACCATAACCCAATCCTAAACTAATATAGACTGCGGGCTCATTGGGATTTAACATTTTTGCTTGCTCTAACCTGGAATTTCCGGTGTCGATGTTACCAAGATGATGATAGGCACGTGCTAAATAAAAATAAAGCAGACTTAACCCTTTGTCAGGAATATTGAGCAGGGGGTTGGCTTCGACATTCGAGGTTATACTTTCCAATTGTTCAACAGCTTCAGGAAAATCACGTTCCAAGAAAGCAAGCAATCCTAATACAGATGACGAAATCAATAGTGACTGTTGTGCAGTAAATTCCTTGAGCTGTGTCACATCAGATAAATCTTTTTCTCCTACAGAGGTCAGTAATTCGGTTGAGGAAGAAGTCACGGGCATTACTATGGGGAAATTGGGATTGACGGCTTGATCAAGGGTATCTAAAACTTCAAAGCGTACGGTTATAACACCCTCTTCACTTGTGAGCATTTGGCCCCATATGATAATGTCGGCATTCAGGGCTTTGCCGCGTTTTTGAGCTTCATCTGTATTTGTCACGACTCCGATACGCTTTACTGCGAAGCGACGATTATTAGGTGGTGTTGGTTCTTGCAAGCACGGATCGGCGTCTTGATCTTTACTGTAACGTATACGTATATCATCACAAAGGCGTTCATAAATTTGATTGGTTATTTCTCTTGAACGGTCACTGCGTGCTGCCCCACCGCCATCTCCAATTTCAGCGACTACGATACCAAAAAGTTGTTCGTCAAATGTTGTTGGGTTGGTGATAGCCCACACTTGTTGTCCTAAGAGTGTTATGAACGCGACAGAGGTAATGATTGCCATGAAAAGCCGGATTCTGGAACGGCCGTAGCGCATAAATGTATATCCGCTCCACACTGCAATAAGCAATAAAACAG
>JAGRDI010000549.1 GCA_020432765.1 Anaerolineales bacterium
AACAACCTGTTCTGACTATGCGTTGATCCCTGTTTGTTTTATGCAGATAGAGGAAAGGAGGCATGTTAAATAGCAAAGAACTTTTGCCGTTACCTTGTTGTTTGTTTTTCGTAAAAAGCGTTTTTCTTGATCCATGTGCGGGAGTCACATGATCAGAGGAGATTATGTTTCGGTGTGACATGGCGTATGTTATGCCTGATCCTTTACCGCCACCAGCATTAATTGAAGAAGTAGTAGAATAAATATTGGTTTAATTAAGAGGCAGGCATCCTTTGTCCAGAAGGAACCTACCTAATTTTTAAGGTGATAATAATGCTAAAAAAAAGTGTGCTTTTAATAACTCTCGTTTTAGTAGCTACGTTGGGGATAACAACGCTAGCTTTCTCAAGTATGGGTATTGAATTGGATAGAATCGCCTTGACACCCACACAGTCAGTAACAAGTACACCACATATTCCCCCTGGTACAACACCATCAGCAACACCAGTTGATACAGATTTGTTGCCAATTATTTTTAAGGTTTACATATCTCCGACTCCAGGCCCCAGCCTCACACCAACCGTTTATGTAACTAGTACCCCTATTGTCCCCCCAGGACCAAGTTCAACACCCACTGTAACGCCGGTTGATGCTGATTATTTGCCGGTTGTGATACGGCCGTATATGTCTCCAACACCTGGACCTAGCCCAACGTTTGAAATACCAGTGACAAGCACATCTCGGCCGCCGCCTGGAGGCTGATGCAGTGCCAGACCCTACCCACAACAAAAATTTGACGTTGCACCTACAGCATGTTAATATGTTGGCATCATGGAAAAAACGGTTTGCAGCACAATGTATTATTATGGTAAACAGAAGCCACGCAACCGCGTAGGGAGTTTCACCTGTTTGTAAGCCATTACTGAAAACAAGTGTAAAAAACAACAAGACGCGGCTTAGCCCGCGTCTTTTTTTGTGAAAACAGCGCGAAGACGAATGGGCTTTGACATTGTTTTTGCCACAGATTTTCACAAATTAGCACAGGTTTTTTATCCGTGAGAATCTGTGTTCATCCGTGGCAAAAATTAGAAATATTCGAGCCGCACGAGATTTGGGAGAAAATGATGACGAATGTATTTGATGAATTGAAGTGGCGCGGTTTGATTTTTGATCATACCGAGGGCATCGAAGCGTTGTTGGGTAAAGAAAAAATCACGGTGTACAACGGCTTTGATCCCACAGCCGATTCGCTGCATATCGGCCATTTGGTGCCTATGATGGGACTGGCGCGTATGCAGCGTTTTGGGCACACACCCATCGCTGTTGGCGGTGGCGGCACGGGCATGATCGGTGATCCCAGCGGCAAATCAAAAGAACGCAATCTGCTTACGTTGGATCAAATTCAATACAATCTAGATTGTGTGCAAAAACAGATGGCACCGATTCTAGACTTTGAGGTTAAAAGTAATCCGGCCCAAATCGTGAATAATTACAGTTGGTTGTCTGAATTGTCGATGATGGAGTTTCTGCGTGACACAGGCAAATATTTCACAATCAACTACATGATGGCTAAAGATTCGGTCAAATCACGCCTGGAACGTGAAGGCGAAGGCATCTCCTACACCGAATTCAGCTATATGCTGCTGCAATCCTACGATTTTCTGCATCTGTTCGATACATACGGCTGTGTCATGCAGGCCGGCGGCAGCGACCAATGGGGTAATATTACGGCGGGAATTGAATTGATTCGGCGTGTGCGCAGTACGAAGGTACATGGGCTTGCGTATCCATTGATTACGCGTGACGATGGCTCGAAATTTGGCAAGACGGCCGATGGTGCCAGTGTGTGGCTCGACCCAAACAAAACATCGCCTTACCGGTTCTACCAATTTTGGCTGAACACGAATGATGGGGATGTGATCAATTATTTGAAATACTTCACCTGGTTGGATCAAGAGGTGACTGCTGCTTTGGCGCAGGAAGTGGCTGATCAGCCACATTTGCGCGCGGCACAACGTAAGCTGGCGCAGGAGATGACGGGGATGGTGCATGGCGCAACGGCCGTTACCAAAGCTGAACAAGCCGCCAAAGTCCTCTTCGGTGGTGAACTCGATGGCCTCGACGCAGCCGACATCCAAGACATCTTCGCCGATGTGCCTTCCAGTCAAATCCCCAAAACAGATTTGGAAGGCGAAGGGCTGCCGGTGGTAGATTTGCTCGTCAGCAGTGCGTTAGAACGTTCAAAGGGCGCGGCACGGCGAGCAATTCAAGGCGGCGGCATCTACCTGAATAACCAGCGCGTGACGGATGTGGCACAAATGGCGACACTCAACCAGGCAGTTGAAGGCCAGTTCCTGGTGCTGCGTAAGGGACGCAAAAAATATCATTTAGTGCAGTTGTT
>JAGRDI010000550.1 GCA_020432765.1 Anaerolineales bacterium
TCCATAAATAAGTTCGTAGTGGCGGCTTTAGCCGTCCAGACCGCTAAAGCGGTTACTACAAGCCAAAACGGGAAGTTATTTTTAGATGATTACTAAGCGTATTCGTAGGTGTGATTCGGAAATTGCGGTTACAGTATTTATTTACTCGTGCGTAGAATGTAACCTAAAATATGTGACATTTTACGCCTTACATATGACGATTTCCGTCGTATAATGAAAAAGGTCACTTTACTCGCGACCAGTTAGTTAACTGCGCCGCAAACAGTTACCAAATAGTTAGAAATCTAATCAACAAGGAGAATTCCAATGGCTGTTAAAGTTGGTATTAATGGTTTTGGCCGTATCGGCCGTCAAGTATTCAAAAAGATTTATGAAGATTACCAGGGTGTCCTGGACATAGAGGCAATCAATGATTTGATGCCAGTAGCGACCAATGCCCATATGCTCAAATATGATTCGACATACGGCCGTTTCCCCGGCAAAGTAGAAGTCAAAGATGGTGATATCTACATCGACGGTGAAAAACTAAAGAGCTTTGCCGAACGTGAGCCTGCCAATTTGCCCTGGGGCGACCTCGGCGTGGACATCGTCCTCGAATGTACCGGACGTTTCCTTGACCAAGAAAGCGCCAGCAAACATCTGGCCGGTGGCGCTAAAAAAGTTATCCTTTCTGCACCCGGTAAAGGTGTTGATGGCACATTTGTCCTCGGTGTCAACGAAGATACATACGACCCGGCAACGCAGCATGTGATTTCAAATGCAAGCTGTACCACAAACTGTCTGGCACCCGCCGCCAAAGCGCTGCACGAAGCTTTTGGCATCGAAAAAGCGCTCATGACCACCATCCATGCCGTGACCAATGGCCAATCTATCCTCGATATGGCTGGCAAAAACCTGCGCCGTTCTCGTACTGCCAGCGCCAATATCATCCCCACAACCACTGGTGCGGCCAGGGCAGTTGGAATGGTATTGCCAGAACTTAACGGCAAAATCAATGGGATGGCATTCCGTGTTCCCGTTGTCACTGTTTCTGTTGTTGACTTAACCGCTGTGGTTAGCAAAGATGTCACGATCGAAGAAGTTAATGCCGCTTTGAAAGCTGCCGCAGATAGCGACACATCATTAGGCCGGATATTAGATTACACCGAGGAAGAGCTCGTTTCTAGCGACTTCATCGGCGAGTCAGCCTCTTCTACCATTGATGGTCTGTCTACAGACGTCATGGGCGGCAACCTTGTCAAAATCGTCACCTGGTACGATAACGAATGGGGTTACTCCAGTCGTTTGGCCGACCTGACTGCATTCGTAGCAGAACGTCTCTAAAATATTTTAGATTTTTCTCACCACAGAAAACACAGAGGGCACAGAAGATTTTTTCTTTGTGATCTTTGTGTTTTTTGTGGTAAATTTTATGAATGCACCTTAACGAACTTGAAGCCCATATGCACGCTTTTGTAGCGAGCAAGGGCTGGTATGACGACGACTCCCCCAAACCACAAACTCCACGCAGCTTGGCAGCGTCTTTGGCGATCGAATCTGCCGAAGTGTTAGAGCATTTTCAATGGCGCGAAGATGTCAAAGACCCCCATGCTTTGGCTGGCGAATTGGCCGATGTGGCACTTTACCTCCTGCAATTGGCCAGTGTCAGTGGTATTAACCTCGAACAAGCAATTTTAGACAAATTGGCATTAAATCACACTCGGGAATGGCCTGATCCGTGAAAATATTGGCTGTTAGCGACCGGGTAGTAGATCATATTTATTGTAGTAATCTGCGCCAGAAATACCCTGATATCGATCTCGTTGTCGGCTGTGGTGATTTGCCGTTATATTATTTAGATTTCCTCTTTTCAGCGTTAGAGGCACCGCTTGTTTATGTACGTGGGAATCATGATAAAGCCGAACAATATTTGGCTGACAACCGTGTTATCACCGAAATTGAAGGCGCAACGAATTTACACGGCCGTACTGCCAATATTGAGGGGCATTTATTAGCCGGCTTGGAAGGCTCAATGCGTTACCGCCCCAATCGGCCGTATATGTATACAGAATCTGAGATGCGCGGCCAAATCGCTAAGCTCATCCCGCGATTGTTATTGAACCGGCAGCGTTACGGCCGTTATCTCGACGTGCTCGTCACACACTCCCCCCCATTCGGCATTCACGATAAGCCAGACCTGCCGCATACAGGCTTCAAAGTGTTTCTCACCTTCATGCAGCTCTTTAAGCCACGCCACCTTTTGCATGGCCACATCCATATTTATCGACAAGATACCATCACCGAAACCAAACATTTGAACACAATTGTCACCAACGTTTATCCCTATAAAGTTCTCGAAATAGAATGAACCCTTTTGAAGTTAATTTTGAATATGTCGAACAGCATTTCGAGCATCTTCAGCTTGAAACGGCTGAGATTCAAGCGAAAGAATTTTACGATTGTGTTTTTTCTGATTGTTCATTCGCGCAAGCACAGTTCGTCAATTGCAAATTTATTGATTGCAGCTTCCAAAGTTGTGATCTTAGCTTAATCGAGCTGAGAGGCAGCACATTTAGGAACACGCGCTTCGAGAATTCAAAAATCATCGGTGTCAACTGGACGGCCGTTACCTACCACGATTATTTAACCCAGTCACCGATTTCCTTCCGGGGATGCGTGTTGGATTATGGCACATTCATTGGATTGAAACTACACAAAATCAGTTTCCAAGCTTGCAGTCTGAAAGATGTCGAATTCTCTGAAGCCGATTTAACCCAGGCCGATTTCCGCAAAGCCATACTCACAAACAGTCGCTTTCGCAATACAAATTTGACGCGTGCGGATTTTACCAATGCAAGCAATTATGCGATTGATGTCAGCCACAACAATGTAGAAAAAGCGCGTTTTTCAATGCCTGAAGCGATTGCGCTTTTACATTGTATGGATATTGAGTTAGTAGAATAGACCCTAGATTAGGATCATGGAACTGTAAAGCTGAATAAAATGTATTTGTCATCCACTTGAGTACCGGATTCATCAACCAAAGGGGAGCGCCAGCCTTCTGCCTGCACCCACAAACCGGTCGTAACAGTATAAGTACCAGAAGGCAAATCAGGTGGCAAAACAAGGCTGTGCGGATCACGAACATATTTGTCAGTCGTCCAACGCCGCGTGGGGTAATCGCCAGGGTTCAGTTTGTCTGATTGGGCCACCAAATTGCCGTCGGCATCAAATAGGTGCACAAAGACCTGGTAATTAATATCCAAGGGCTGCTGTGCCTTCCAATAGAGCATCAAGTCTAACTCATCGCCTGCATCAATTTGTCCGCCGGGGAGATCAAAACCCAGCAGCGCAATACTGTTGTCAAAATCGGCAAATGTTCGCTGTTGGGCAGGGATAACTGTGCTGCCGGTTGAGTCAATGTGAAAGATACCCTGCGGGCTTAAAATGGCAAATACGGCCGTTACCCCCGCAACAATTCCCAAAACCGGCCAGTCAGCATAATCACGCCAAGTGTGCAGCTGCCCAAATGCTAGCGGCAGAAAATTTTCACCCTTGCGCGGCAACACAAATAAGCCATAAAGCATGGCAGCCAAACCGAGCAGCGTCAAAAAAGTGGCCAAGTCACGGGCAGGCGTGCTGCCAAACTCAATCTCAACCACATGTTCACCTGCCGGCAGCGGTATCACCAAAAAGCCTTCCGGCCTGCCTAGTTGTTTTGCGACTGGTTCCCCATCAATACGCGCTTGCCAGCCGGGGAAATCAAACAAAAACAAACGCAGCAGCGTTTTCCGGGGAGTATTTGTGGTGTAACGAGTCAGCAACGGCCGTATCGTCTCCGTCTCAATGGTAGATCCTTCGGGCAGCATTGCATGATTAATATGATCAGGCGGTAAGCCGAGTTTGAAATTCGCAACTACCGACGACTGTCGCCGTGGAATAATGTCCACTGTAGTGGGAATATAATCATCCGTCGATGTAGTGCCGAGCCAGCGGCCAGAATTTTCGATCAGAGACATGCGCAGCGTAAAAACTTCACCAAAATCAGGCCATGGCGCAACCTGGCTTAATGGAATTGCTAACAGCATTGGCACGGCTACAAACAGACCGGCCAACCATGCCGTTAAATGTTTTTTTGACTTGATCGCTGCACCTCTGGCATCAATTAGATCAAAAAGTGCACCACTGCCGACACCACCCACGACCGCCAACATCGCAGCCGCTGGCCCAAGTAAACGCCAGGGGAATTGAAAAAAAGGTAAAAAGGGTGCATTTTCCCACAGGAAAACGGAAATCGGCAGCATCAAGAAGATAAATACGGCCAAACTTAAAACAAAAAAGGAAAAATGCCAGGCGTGCTTTAATTTGCGCAGCAGCAGCATCACAATCCCCAACAAACCCAATACCCATTGAGCCACACCCAGATTAAAACGGAAAGCAGGTTGTGCCGCGCCCCAATCAATCCACAAGCTGGGGGTTGACAGTTCAGCGATAGAGATGAAATGGCTGTGGAAATCGTAATTGTTTTCTTGGCCGATGAGCGTATTGAGGTTAACGGCCGAACTTTCCAAAAGTACCGGCAGCCAAAAAATCGCCGCTACTCCTAAACTAAGCAGCAGCGCACCGATCGCCACCCAATCAGGGGCGATTTCCAACCGGCGGCCAAACATCTTTAAGGATAATTTTGCAGGTACAGTGCCGGAAGATCGATGCCTTCGTCCCACAATGCGCCACACCATCCAGGTAAACAACCAACTAAAGAATAACAGTCCCATCAGATTATGGGTCATAATGAGGGCTGCGGTAACAAGAACGGCCGTTAACCACGGCCACATTCTCCCCGAACGTGCCAAACGATCTACAGACCACAAAGCAATTGCAAACAGGCCAAAACTAAACGATTCGGGTAATACACCGCGCACATGTGGATCGATGTATTGAATATAGGGCGCGTAGATGAAAACGGCCGCTGCCACATAACCAGCCCGTCGTCCCCAATTGTCACGCACGAACCCATACATACCAATGGCAGCCAAAAAGATACCGCCCACAAACAACGTCTTGACCGCATCAACCACATCAACACGCGGCAAAAACTCCACCAAAGAACCCAAATAATAGGTAAATGGCGCATAGTAATTAAATATAGGATAGCCGAAGCCGTGGAAAAAATTGGGGGCCCAGCGCGGATAAATTTCACCACCGCGCAGCAAATAACTTAATTCTGCCAGGCGGAAAATGTGTAATTCCGCATCTGTGCCCTCTGGCAAACTGGCATTGATCAAAAAGGGCCACAAAGCGATAAGTGCCAACACCCCAATCACCAGGAATCCAGGATCAAACGCGCTAATCCATTTACGCATAAATCTCATAATTTACATAGAACACCCCCAAAACAGACAATTAAGCACAAATCAAGTCCTTAAGAGTATTCTTGGGGGGAAATTGAATCAAAATATTAAGAACCCTTGATCTGACACCTATCTAAAAAACGTCCTTGATCAAGCATTTTCTTGCAATATAGACTATCACATCCTGCCGGCTACGCACATTTATTAAAAAATAGACTAGGGCAATCACATACCCTGAGTAGGGTAATCGCAGCACAAATATTCCTCTAACTGGTATAAGGTGATACTGAATTGAGTTGTTAAGCCTCATAAAATATGGGTATACTTAAGTATTGCTTTGGCTGTTAATGATTTCATAGAAAGCCCCTTTTAAAACACATAATCTCCCTAGAGCATGGAATCTTTTATTTTTTGTCGCCAGAAATGTTGAACCAATTTCCTGGCGCATCTTAAGGAACACAAAAAACAAGAAAATATGCACTGCGGGATGAAAGTTTGCGGAGTAATGAAATTGACATGCATTGACAGCTAGAAAATATTTTGGAGATTAATTAATGACACGGGAAAAGGTAAACGCGCAAGCAAATAAATTTAGATGGATCATGATGGCAAGCATGATTCCATTCATTCTAATCCTCGCTTTGGTACAAATCATATCCGCTCAAGAACTTGTTCAAGCAGCAGAATTGGAAATAACAAAAGAAACCACAAGCGTCCAGGTACTAAATGGCGAAAAAGTTGAATACTCAATTCAAATTAACAACATTGGTGACTCAACCGCATTCAATGTTTTGATGACCGATACAGTTCCTGGCGAGTTGATTGTGCTGCCAGCTTCATTGGAAGTTATTGGTGGCGGTGACAGCTGGGAGGCCGATGGTAATAATATCACCTGGACAGGCCCGCTTGCAGGTAATGGTGGCGGCGTTACTATTAATTTTGATGCAATCGTTTCCAACACGGTACCAACGGGACCAATCACAAACACGGCTTATGTAACAGGCACTGGTATACTGTTATCAGACAGTGCGGTTGTAACGGTTACAGAAAACCTCACGACAACCATTTTCCTGCCTGTAATTATGTCACCCATATACGCGCCGGTAATGTTTGAAGTAAGTGGCCCCACGGAAGGGAATGAACCTGATACCTTCCAACTAACGCCAAAATGGACAGATAATAACAGTGTTGGCGGTTGGTATGAACTCGAAGAATCAGCTTCTGTAAACTTTACAAATCCCACAACATATGACACTGGCAGTGAAACCAGCTGGACAGTCACACACCCATCCACTACAAATAATCAATATTTTTACAGGGTGCGTAAACATTTGGATAATGGTTTTGTCTCTGAGTGGTCAAATGTTTTGTTTGCCTATGGCATTTATTTAGATAATTTCACAGATTCTTCCACAGGCTGGAAGATTCGACGTGAAGACCTTGATGATACCGATAATAGTTCTTATTACGAAGATGGAAATTTTGTTTTGAAGATCGGCGGGCGTTGGGATTATGCGATTGCGGCACCCATGACCGTGACACCTTGGGATTCCTATCGCATCGACACCCGTGTGCGTTTTGATCCTACTGTCGATAATTTGCATAGTTATGGTCTGGTATGGGGCGGTGANNNTGGAACGGCCAACCCTGCCCTAACAGCAATTTTACCAGTTGTTTTACACATTATTACCGCTTAAATGTCATTTGGTTTGGATCTAACGACCGCTTAAGAGTTGGTATAAAACGGATTGATTACCATACAGATAGTGGCGCGGGGCGTGGTGAAACGCTTATGGATTGGGAAGATATTCGTCTGGGCAGCCCCGGCGGTTGGAACACGTGGGGTATTGAACAAGACTTCGATGGAGATATTCGGTTGTATCTCAACGGCGACCTGGCACGCGAGGCTAGTGATTCCGAGAGACGTTACGTCGGCAAAGGTACTTATGCTGGTGTTTATGCGACTTCAAATGAATATTTGGGCGCAGAACCGTGGTTTGATTATTTCCAGATTTCACCGATAAATCCATAGTAATTCACCAAACAAGGTTTGTTGGTTTGAATCAGATGGCGCGGTTAAATCCTGAGCTGAATGCACAGGATTTAACCGCGTTTTTTATGGTGATTGATCATAGGGATGATAAACTGCCAATTGAGAATATTGATTTCAAGGCGTTATTGGTTTGGTTGAAGTGGAAAATGCTGGCGGTCGTGTTAGGCGCAGAACAGCATATAATAACAATGCCAATACAAAAACCATCATTAAAAAGGCAATTTGGAAATTCTCGATAGGCCACTTATAAAAGTCAGCGACCAATGCCAGGAATCCAAACAGAAAATAAACAAGTACAAGGCGATACGGCCGTATCAATAATGCCATCGTCAAAACCAACATCGAAAAATAACCTGTATGCAGTTTGGGACTAAAAATCAACACAATCGCAATCAGGATGGTCAAATCCTCTAACACACCAAAACGCTTCCAGGTGAGGTAAACGGCCGTTATTCCCACCCCAATCAAAAATATCACCGACGGCACTTGTACAGGAATTTGCTGCGCCTCATCATGAAAGCGATTCCACAGCGAACCTAAACTCACACCACCATATTGAAAAGGATGTTCAGCATGTTCCTGGTTCACATCCCAAAACATAGCATCTTCACCCGCCAAGACCAAAAAAGGGGACAAAATCAGCAAAAACACCAGCGGCGTGATAATAAAATATTGCCACTTAAAACTATGCAAAATAGCAATTGGCAGCACGACTGCACCGGTTAGTTTCACCGCCATCGCCATACCAATGGAAACGGCCGCTGCATAATGACGCCTGCGCAGCAAAAAGAACAACGACAGCGCGATAAAAAAGACAACCACCGATTCATCCTGCCGCCGCAAGATCGTATTGCCAAAGGTCAAGGGATTGAGCAAGAAAAACAGGGCCGCTAAGTACCCCTCGCGGCGATCATCAGCCATGTATAACAACAGAAAAGCAGCCAATAAATTAAACAGGGAGAAATAAACCATAAACGATAAGGTCGCCCAGGGATTTACATGCCCAAACCATTGTGACACGATCACGGGCGGCAGCAGCAAGAAGTTTGTTAAGGGCGGTGTGGTGGTGAACACATCCCGATACAACAAACCACCGCTCAAAATGGTTTCGCCACGTGCGATCCACGGATCGGCAAAGCGCGGCAGTTCCAAAGTGCCATAATAACCACGCGGCGCATGGATGAAATAGGCAACAGCTAGATAAACAGCCATCGAAATTAGAAAAACGCCAGTCAGGCGCACATCGTAACGTTTAAAAAATGTTTTCATCTGTCTAACTCTATTGTACGCAATATGGGCCGATTGTCAGGAATTGGTTGTCCGGCTGCATCTATCACCGGCAGCCGTTCACCAGATAGTGGATTGTAGAGACCGACCGCCAGATAATAACGGCCGTTGCCGATCCCATCCAATGACACCAACACTTTATCATCAATCAGCTTACCTGGCGGCCAATAGGATGTCGGATAAGACCATTCTCTGGGCATGGCATCATATTGGGCAGCCATGACACCGGTCGTGGCATCAAAAAGATGCACAAATAATTTGTAATCTGCCGCCATGTGCTGCGCCCCTTGCCAATAAAGCGTCAATTCGAGAGCATCGTCAGTCTGGCGGGTTGCAAAGCCTAACAACTTTATTTCGTCACCAAATGACAAGTTGACGGGATCGGCCGTTCCCGGCAGCATCCCATTTTCACATATTTCAGCAGATATAGTGATGGGAATCTCGATCCTCTCCTTTGTATCTATTGTGCCATCAATAGAGTGAAGTGATAGTTCAACCTGATACACGCCAGGCACGACATCCGCAGGCACAGTTAACGCATAATACCCCCAGGTGAGTCCATTTTGCGGCCATTCAGAAGCAGGCCAGGCGCTGACAGGGAAATTTTCAGTCCGATACACTGTACCAGTTTCATTGACCAGTTCTAGTTTGACAGCGAGGTCTTGGGTAAGCGGTACGGCCGTTCCCCAAGCAACATCAACGGCCCACACAGCACCAGGATTGACACAAGTCGTGGCCGGCAGCAGCTTTACAATCCCCATGCCGGGCAGCATTTCTACTTCAAAATCAAAATCGACTCCCGCCTGCGGCATGGTCGTATACACATCGACTGTCTCATCCGCATAGAGTGGATTTATGATCAAATAATCACGCCAATCAGCCCAATAACCAGGCTCAATAAGCATCTTATTAACGACAAGATAACCGATATCTTCGGCCGCCAAATCAGCCAACTGACGGCTCACATCAGGAAATTTAGGTGGGATTTGATCAAATTGCAGCATCGCAAATAACCAGGGCTGACTTTCTAAATAGGCAAATGCGCCTTGTGGATAACGTGAAGAATGGCCTTGCAAAATGGGATGCTGATGGGTCACCTGGGCAAACATATAGGGCTTTGATTTGTATGGATCAACCGGAATATTGAGCAGCGCCAATTGATCAGACTCTTGGGCCAGATCATTGAATATGGAAGATACGGCCGCTGCCTGCAGCGGAAATGGTATCACCAAATAGTCCAACACAACCAACACAGCCAAACCGGCTGCCAACGGTTTGCGGCAGCGCTGCCACCATGCAAATTGACGCAGTGCCAGCAAACCATACGCGGCCAACAACGCCATCGGCAGCGCCAAAAACATATTAAAACGGTCTGGTTCACGCAGCAAACGCACAATAAAGAATTCGCCCGCCAGACTGTAAAGCATGGGTACGGCCGTAACCTGCACTCCCATCACGCGCAAAGTAGGCCCCAAAGCCAGCAGCAGCAGCACAATGGCCATTACCAACCAGGGCAGCATTTGGCGGCGCGGACTTTTGAAAATGCCAATGAGTGCTAAACCCAACGCAATCACACCTAAATAAGGCGAAAATCCGCTGCGGCTGCCGCGGTCCGGGTAATAGCGTGCATACAAAGGTTCTGTGATGCGGCTGAAAAAGGAATGGTCGGCGGGTGGTGTGAGATAAGCAGCCAGGTCGGTCTGCATGCGCAATTCTTCGCCCTCCAAGATGAACTCGGTTGGGGCTGCCTGCCAGGTTTGGATAAAAAGCAGGATGGGTGGCAGCAAGAAAATGATCCCGATCAGCCCGGCAGCCAGGAGCCGCACAAGAACTTGTTTATCTAATTTGCCCCACAATAAAAAGAGCAAAAAGATGCCGCCCATCAAGACCGCCGGGATCAACAACTGCCAACGCATATAGCCGACCAGTGCAAACAGTAAACCCGTGAGAATGGCATCGCGCCAGCGTTTTGTTTGGGTTGTGCGGTACAGAAATAACAAAAACAGGGGAATCGGCCAGGTGCTCATCAAGTTGGGATGATCTGGCTGGGTGAGGCGATGCGGCCAGGCTTGATAGATGACGCCGGCTATCAAAGCAGCGCTGTTGTCGCCGGTCAACGTTTTTGCCAGCCAAAAGGCAGACAAACCACACAACGCTAGATTAAAAAGATAGACAAGATTATACGCGGCGACGGCGGACAGCAGCGGCCGTAACAGCCCAAAGCCAAGAATATGCAGCAGCGCAAAGTTGTTGTACACCATACTCAAGCCATTCGGATGAAACAGATACGGTGTGAAATAGGGTGATTCGCCTGCCGCCAACGCCTGCCACATCCACCAGCCATTCCAATAATGCAGCAGTGTATCGGTGCCCGCCGGCAAATGCGTGCTTATTTGCTGAATTAAAGGCCAGGTGAGCAGACAGGCTAAGGCAAAATAGAATATGATCAGCAGTAACGGCCGTAGTAAACGCCTCAAGAAATTATCTCTTCCTATCAAATAGTGAGTCAAAGCAAATTGACCTGTGTATTTTAGCCTATTATCCCAGATAATAAGCGCGGGGCACTTTTCCTCTAATTCTGCAAATGGGTCGCAGTGAATGCATACGGCCGTTTCTCATTCCATCCAAATCAGCTATAATCTCAACATAAATTATTCTAAGTAAGCGTCCGCAAATCAGTTCGTAGTAATGACTTTAGTCGTGGGCGACCTCTGGGTCGCAGACCGCTGAAGCGGTTACTACAAACAAAGACGGGAAGTTATTTTTAGACAATCACTAACTAAACAGATTCAAAGCATGCTAATTGGGAGAAAAAATGAACATAGCCGATTTTGTTTCCAAGGAAGAGGTTCAACTTGTGTGTCAAAAGCTTGGAATTCGCGATTGGACCAAACTGACAGATACGCAAGTAGAAATCGAAGAGGCCAGGATTATCCAAGCCGCCGTTGGGTCTGAAGCGCTGCAAATTTCAACTGCGTGGTTTCAGCAAGGATTGCAGGTCGAACTAGAACATGGTTTGCAGTTCCCTGACGCCAATGTCACCAATAACCACCCCATCTTAACCGGTAAAATCGTATTGGCGCACCTTAAAGAGATGTTGGACTATTACCTCCGTCTGGAAGT
>JAGRDI010000551.1 GCA_020432765.1 Anaerolineales bacterium
GAAAGATCATCCGGTGGTTTATGTGGACTGGCATGATGCGCAGGCGTATTGTAAATGGGCAGGGGGCGAACTGCCAACGGAAGAGCAGTGGGAAAAGGCAGCACGCGGGCCAGATGGGTTGGTTTATCCGTGGGGGGATAAGTGGGTTGACGGCCGTTGCAACACAAGGGAAGCCGGCATTAAAAGCACAACCTCCGTGGGACAATTTTCCCCGCAGGGTGACAGTCCCTATGGCTGTGTCGATATGAGCGGAAATGTCTGGGAATGGACGGACTCTTGGTATGAAAATAATCAAATCAGTCGTGTGCTGCGCGGCGGCGCGTGGGGCAGCAACCAGAGCTACGCCCGTGCCGCTAGCCGTAACTACAACTCTCCGGACTACCGTGTCAACTATATCGGGTTCCGGGTGGTTGTGGTGCGTCGTTCCCCATCTCAAAACGCCCACTGATCTCTGTCCGGCTTGCGCAGCGGTAGCGGAGTCAAGCCCCGCGCGCCAGCGCGGCCTTGCGCTCCAAAATAACTGCCAAATCTAATTTCCGTCCTCTGTCCATCGTCTTTCGTCAATCATCCTCCATCAAATAATCAATCCTCCCGCCGGCAATCTCCAACTGCCACAAAACAGTGGTGATCTGTTTGATCCCTTGTGTCAGATGGCGGCGAAAGCTGCTAAAAGGCACATCTAACAACTCGGCCGCTAGCTCCTGACTAGGTGTGGGCTGGACATAGGTGTGGTAAAGCGCACGG
Source organism: Anaerolineales bacterium (assembly GCA_020432765.1). GTDB lineage: Bacteria > Chloroflexota > Anaerolineae > Promineifilales > Promineifilaceae > JAACFF01. The sequence goes on from JAGRDI010000551.1 coordinate 745, forward strand.
TGTAATTTACGTTGGCGCGGGGTTTGTTGTAAGCTGTCAATGCTGTCTTTGAGCAGCGTTTGCAACTGTGTGACCGGATCGGCCGCTTCTTGTCCTCTGCATACCTGCGTGTTGAGCAAGGGATTCTGCTGCAATGCAGCGCCATCATTTAACTGGCGCAGTGCCTCTTTCACCGCCGCGCCAAATTCTTCTTCAGAGAGGATAACGATTTTTTCGCGTGCGGGCGCGGCTGGCGGCAGGTTGCCGGCCAATTCGCGGGCAGCCATCATATCCAACCAGATGGGAGGCGGCGAAACACGCCAGTCGCGTACATAAACGCCATGCCGATGGCCGTCGATTTCAAAATCGAGGGCGGTTACGTGTTGCATATCCGCATATTCAAAAATAGGGTTCCAAAAATCAGGGTGTGCACACGGCAAAAACGAAAAAGCAAGCCCGGCTGTGGTTAAATAATGCTGCACAATTGTGAGGAAAATGCGGCTTTGGGTGGCGGAAACATCTTGATAGGTATCGCATGCCAGCCAAAAACGAAAATAAGTTGCCGTTTCACCACTGCGTAAGGACACCTGCCGCTTTAGATAAGCGAAGGCTGCGCCTACAACCGCATCTACCAGGTGATCAGCGGCAGTGGTTTGTTCGACGGCAACTTTGATCAGTACACCGGCAATACTGCCGCCGCTGCCACGCATCACCACAACTTGTGCGGCTGAATGCTGCAGCCAGTGGCGTGCAATTTCAGCCGCGGACTCACCCTCGAACTGGCCAATGAGGTCAGCAATCTGCGCATAATCATCTGTGCTGACCCGATCTGGAAAGACCAGACCACTTGACTGCCATTTGAAAAACGGCCGTACCATCGGATTCTCCCGGTGCAGAAAAATATAATCAAGCAATAAACGCTGCTGCGCGATGTGATCAAGTTTCTCAAGCTGGTCAAGGTAATAAGTTCGGGCACGGCCGTGCAGGGCGGCATACCAGGCAGGTTTGCGCCAGTGTACATCCGCCGCCAAGGCTTCACGCGCCAAATCGTGCGGGAAAATGCCGCGTGGCCCCACCTCCATCAAAGATAAATCACGCAGCCAGGCAAAAATCTCTTCTACATCAGTCCTGTCCAGCAGGATTTTCAATAACGATTCTGTGGTGACACGCACCAATGCGCTGGCTTCTAAAGCCTCCCTGTAGGCCGGTCCGGGTGCGCCCAACACTAAACGTTCGACTAACATGCTGATGATATCGCTTGTCTTTTCGGGTTGAAAATGGGCATTGTCATCATTAGCGAATACATCTGCGACCAATGAAAGCGCCAGGGGATGGCCGTGAGTGAATTGGAGCACTTTTTCATGTTCAGCTAAAGGAATCTCACGCCGGTTCAAATAAGCACGGCTTTCTGCGGGGGAAAGATTGTCGAGTGCCATGATGTGTGTCAATTCTTGCCAGGCAGGGTCTTCACGCCAACCAGTTTTGGGGGGTGAACGGCCGGCCAGCACGGTCAGTACATTTTCTGGTAGAGTAGGTAAAAAAACATCGCGCAGCCATTCATCTAGCGGGGCCAGGAGTTCATAGGTGTCCAAAAAGAGCACATGGCGCTCTGCGCTTTCTGCCCAATAATCTGCAGGATGTTTGCTTGGTTCAAGTGTTAACTGCTGCCGCAAACTACCGGTAAAAATATCAGGTGTGGGGTCAATGTTGCGCGCATCGAGATGTAAAACTTGGGTGCCTTGTGCATGTGCTAAATAGCTGAACTGACGTATAAGCGTTGTCTTGCCAACACCACCAGGGCCATATAGATAAAGAACCAGAAAGGGGAATTCAGGGACTTGGAGGGCACTCAGAAAAAGGTCCCGTTCTATCTGCCGGCCAATGAAACTTTTGCGCCGAATTGCCTCCAGGCGCTGCTGCCAACGTGATGTTTCCATATTTCACATCCCATGCACTCCACCCACATGAATGATCGTCACAAAACTAATCTTATTATATGCGAAAACGCTCAATTGTGAACCCCCATTGGGTAATTAATCCACGGTTTTTCAATAGCTGCAGCCGCGAAATCCTTTTCGCGTTCA
>JAGRDI010000552.1 GCA_020432765.1 Anaerolineales bacterium
TCGGTGATGTCCTCCTTGGTGTAATAAGCCCCCATCTGCTTCTGGTTGATATACTTTTCAAAGATATAGCCCAACACATCGGGGTTGATTTCCTTGTCGTCCCGCAGCGGCCGATCATCCAAATGCCATTGATATTGGTCAAAGAAGTCAAAAATGCGGGTAAAGGCTGCATCACTAATTTGGATGTCGGGGTATTTCTGCTCCACTTCATGCAGTTGGAAGATGCCGCCGTTCAGATAAGGCACATTGCCAATTAACCCTTCCAACTCATCATCATGCTCCGGTTCCCCCAACCCTTCATGGAAGAGACGCAGCAGAAAGTAGCGGTAAAAAGAGTAGAACTGGTCGCCGCCATACCGCTCTTGCATTAGCTGCATGCGGTTACGCAAATAGCCGGTGTCCCCATCCAAAAACCCTTTGCGCTGGATGAAGTAAACAAACATCAGCCGGTTGAGCATCACCGAGACATACCATTTGCTCATATCCACATCAGGAATGCCTTGCACAAACGCCTCAAAAGCGCCGCGCTCTTTCTTGAACTGGTCATAGAATTTTTTGGTGGCACGTTCTACATTAAAGGCGGCACGTACTCGGCTGGTGACATCGACAAGCGTTAAATCTTCTTCTTCTTCAAAACTAAACGCTATCGTTTCCAGTTTTTGGATGAGGGCGTCACCAGTTTGTGTTTGTGGGCGGTAAGTATGGTCGCGCCGCGCCAACGGTCGGCCTAATTCGCGCCGCACCCACAACCACTTTTGCTCTGTTTGGTTGCCATCGGTAAAGATAATGAAATGCTCGCGGTATTTCTGGGAAACGAGCAATTCAATTTTGTTACGCAGAGGCGCGGGTGGGATTTCGCCAGCGGCTTGATGCTGAAGCAGAACCATGCCGCGCTTCTCGGCGATGGCCTGCAAGGTGACGGGAGTACCATCTAGGGTCAAGTTCAGGTCGGTAGTAAAATTATCCCAACCCAACTCCTCGATGAATAACGATTGAAAATCAAACTGCTGTAAATAGCGGCATATGCGGGTTTTATTCATTCTCATCTCTCCCCAAATGAATTTGGGGTTTCGTCAAATCAAACCTGTTTCAAACAGGTTTTTCGGCAATAGACATCGAATTCATTCGGTGGCATCAGTAATTCAAAATGGAAAGTCATCATTGATACCAATTTGATACAACGATTGCGATTCACGCATCACGGATGGAACAACATCCATAGGCAAGCCCTCATCTGGCGGGCCTTCATCAAATTCATCAAAACGTTCCAGCCAACTGTTAGTTTGCTGCTGACGATGGTGTTCCTTTTGGTTGCGCACATATGCTTCGGCCGTTTCCCGCTGCCGCTCACCCAATGTCAATACACCGTATCCGCGTTGCCAATTGAACTGTACATCAAGCAAATTGGATTGATTCAGGTCAAACGTGCTGGCTCCCTTCAGCCGTTTAACGACATAGGCTACTGCATGTTTCGGAGGAATTGAGGCGACTAAATGAACATGATCATCCCAGCCATTGATTGCATAAACACGTACATCGAGTTCTCTGGCCTTGTTCACTAGATAGGCAAACAAGCGTGGTTCAATCTTGGGTGTGATGAGCGGTACACGCTTCTTTGTTGCCCAAACAAGATGATAATACGTTCGCCAAAATGGCATAATAGTTTTCCCCTCTCAAAATATTATCCCAAAATGAATTTTAGGTCTAAAGTCCAAACCTGTTTCAAACAGGTTTCTTGCATTAGTCTCCAAATTCATTTGGAGCTTCAATTAATCCCAAAGAACAGATAATACGTGGCTCTTGGGACGTGATTTCTTCTTGTACCAAACAGAGTTTGTCTTCTTCATACAGCATGACCACCATCTCTGCCAAATGCTCATCGCGTACATTGGCGCGTAACTGGCGGTTCAGGCGTTCTCTAGCACTTTGGCGTAAGGGAAACTGTAAAACCTGCTCCAATGCTTTGACTAGATTCTGGTATTCAGGCCGTTTTTCATAGGACGAGCCTTGTTTTTCATCGGCATACGCTTTCAAGCGAGTATAGACCTTAAATCTGGCTCCGGTTCGGCCGCCCAACTGCCCACCAATCTGCTTGCTGCTGGTACTCATCATATGGGTCACAGCTTGTTTGACGAGTTCATGGTGGTTTTCTTGCCGGGACAGTGCTGGTTCATCCAGGGCACAAGCAGCAGCTCGTAAAATAGCAAATTGGGATTCACTAACTGGGTTACCTTGTTTATCCACCCAGGCCAATGCGCTATTACCTGCGGCCGTATTCATGTAGACTAATACGCCATCCGGACCCGTTTCCGGGTCGGCGGGATGTTGTTTGGTGCTGTAACTGACTGGTGCTAATTTGGGAATGATGTTATTTAGGCTGGGATTGGCATCGGTCGCATTCTTCCAAATCTGGTAAGCGTGGGAAACGAGGTCAATTTCTGTGTCCTGCTCATCATCGAGAATGCCGGATTTTTCATGGTAGAGATTTTCCAATGGTTCACGGCTGTCTTCATCTTCAAAAAACTGTTCGTCTGCACCCACCACCTCCGCGTTTTGTCGCAGGCGATTGCGTAAACGGCCGCGCAAGTTGATAAGCCGTTCCACTCCTTCCGCAGGCCAAAAGGCATAGGCCAAAATCGCCAGCGACTTTTGTCCAATGCGGTCTACACGCCCTACCCGTTGAATGAGGCGTATGATGGCCCAGGGCAAATCAAAGTTGACCACGATATGGGCATCTTGCAAATTTTGCCCCTCACTAAGGACATCGGTCGCAATGAGCACACGTAGTTCATCCGCTTCAGCGATGGCATGGCGTTTGTCATTACTCTCTGGGCTAAAACGCCAAGCCAGATAAGTGGGATCGGCCGTATCTCCGGTAGCAGCGGCCACACCATCCACGCCGCGCACCTTTAACTCTTGCTCTAAATAACGTACCGTATCGGCAAATTGACTAAAGACGAGCACCTTTTCTTGTGGGTGCGTTTCCATCAGCAATTTGATCAGGGCGGCTAATTGGGTATCTCGGCTGGCATCCCATTGGCCACATTCCTGCAAAATCAGGAGCAGGTTTTCCGCATCTTCGCGCAGTTGCTGCAGTAATCTTCGCTTTTGAAAGAGACTCGATCGAATCCATTTGAAGCGGCGTTTGAAGCGGGTGGCATAGAGATTGTAGACATTGGCAGCCTGTTGTTGAAAGGAGGCTACTGTACGGAGGGGTTGATTATTGCCATTATAAGCACTTTCTTCTGCTTCACCCGAATCATCGTCATACAAATCGGCCGTGCTGAAGTTGACAGCATCCGCATCTTCGTCTGCAAAGCGGGTGTCCAACATCTCAGCGCCCTGTGTGCCAATGGGCAAATCGAGATCATGCTCCAACGCATGAATAAAGATGTAGTTGCGTAGAATATGGCGTTCAACAGAGAGCAAAAAAGCGTAGCCGCTACTTTCCAGGCGTTTAAACAAGTTTGTACGGCTAAAACCCATGAGACGACGACCACCACGCGATAAATTTTCTAGCAATTGCTTTTCACTTTTGGAGGGGGGTGGTGTGGGTTTACTGGCCGCATAATTACCCAACCCATAACGAGGCAGGTTCAGGTCGTTAATTGTGTCCACCACATCGGCGGCATACATGCGTGCATATTGGTCTTGGGGGTCTGTTTCATCAATGGTGAATTCCACGCGGCGCGGGATGCGGTCGGGGAAGTAGTTGCGACGGCCGTCAGCCATTAAGAGATATTTGCGGCCGGTCTCATCGTCCCTGGCATAGTTGTCACGGATAAAGCTGCGGGTGCGGCGCACCATAAACAAGCCCATCAATTCCCGCCAATCTTCGGGGTTGAGACTGTGTTCAAAGGCGGCCAAGGTACGCATGTTGGCTTGATGGCGGCTCAAAAACTCAACTTCACCAATTTCGCGGATATATTTTTCTGGGCGAATCCCCAAATCAACCTCTTCAGATAAAAACAGGCGCAACTGATTGGATAAATCGAGATAGGTTTTGTTGTAGGGTGTGGCCGACAACAAAATGACGTGACTATCATTTTTCTGGATATATTCTTGAATAGCACGATACCGTTTGCCCTCACGATTACGCAGATTATGGCTTTCATCAATCAGAACCAGACGATAACGGCGCAGCTCTGGTAACTGATTTTGAACCAGGGTAATAGGCATCACTTTGGCATGTAAGCGGTATTCATCAGCATACCACTGCCACATATTGACCAGATTCTTGGGGCAAATGATGAGCGTTTCCATGAAGTAATCTTCTTCAAAGATTTTGGCTAAAGCAGTGGCCATAATGGTTTTGCCTAACCCGACCACATCGCCAATGAGGACACCATTGCGTTGGTTGAGATGGCGTGCAGCAATTTTTACAGCGGCCGTTTGGAAGTCGAAAAGTTGGTTACCAAATTCACGTGGAATGGAAAACTCATTTAACCCGGCCAACGCTTCACGCGAAAGGTGGTAAGCCATCTTCAGATAAATGTAATAAGGGGGAGTTGGTTTTTCACCAGCCCAACTTTCTTCGATGATTTCAAATAGTTCTTGAGAAATATCAATGCAAAGGCGATCTTGCCAGCGGTCAACAAACCATTGCTCCAGTTTCTTAGCAGCATCTTGCTCCAGTACGTCAATATTAAGCTCACCTTGCCCTTGCAAACCGGAGAAAGTAAGGTTGCTGCTGCCCATGTAGCTGATGATGGGGGTTTTTTTATCTTCACGATAGAGCAGGTACAGTTTGGCGTGTAAAGTATGGCGCAGGAAGAGTTTGACGACCAGTTTGCCATTTTTTAGCTGTTGAGCCAGACGGCGTAATCCCGCCTCATCCTCATTGGAAGGGGCGCCAATGGTTAATTGGCGGCGGAATTCCTCGGCCAATTCTCTTTTAAGTTGCAAGGCACGTTTGTTGTCTATGCGTTCCTGGTTTTCGTTGAAGCTGAAGGCAGCTTCTAATTCATCTTGGGGGCGACGCTGCATACCAACAAGCAGACGGCATTGGGCATCCTGACCTCCTGTCCACTCTTCGACTTTGGCATCTATTTGCTTCCAACCACGCAAATTGAAATAGCCAACACAAAAATCAGCACGATAAGATACGTCTAATGTATCTTTTAGTTCAGGAAGTAGTTTTTGGTCGATATTGTCAAAGATTGTTGGCATACATGTTAACTTAGGCTGAGTAAGACATCTGTCTGTTATGTTTGTTGGTAACGGCCGTAAATAACTTCATTACAGCCCAAAAGTAAATGCTTTTCGGCGACAGCGGCCCCATCTTATCAAACAAGGGGATCACCGGCAAAATCTGGCTTAACTTTGCACAATACGGCCGTCTCATCCCCCCTGTTACCGCAGATACCGACCGTTGTTACTTGCGACTTTTGACACGATACCAATAACGGTAGATTT
>JAGRDI010000553.1 GCA_020432765.1 Anaerolineales bacterium
CCACATAATCAATAACAATGTTGGCGCCTTGTTTTGCCAATTCCAGGGCAATCGCCGCGCCAATCCCACTGTTTCCACCGGTGACAATGGCTACTTTACCTTTTAAGTTCATCGTTTTATCTCCTAATTTTTAATCGTATCAGATGTTGAGACCTCCGAAGTTTTTGAAGCTTCGGAGGTCTTTCGTTTTAGTTCATGTTGATGTCTCTCGACGAGCCACCACAAATGACAGCCCTGCGAGTACAAAGGCTACAATACTGCCTAAGCCATAAATTGTGTTCAAGCTGAGAGATGTATGTTGCAGCAAGGAGCCGACACCAAAGGCAGCAATACCATACCCCATTTGATAAGCGGCGATGAGTGTACCAGCAACGGCCGTTGCCATCACCGTCAACTCCTTCTGCCCAAAACTAATCGTCAAGGGCAGCAGCGCCGAACAGCCCAGTCCCGCCAGCCCAAAGAGCAGCACACCCAGATAAGGACTGCCCGTTGGCAGCAGGGCAATGATGATAAAAGCAACGGCCGTTACAAACGGCAGCAAATGGTAAGTGCGCTGTTCCGGGAACTGCTTTTCAATAGCCGCGAACAACACCCGTCCCACCGTCACCATGCCCCAGAAAGCGGTAAGAGCTAAAGAAGCAACGGCCGTACTCGCCCCCAAATCACTGCTCATGTAAAGCGTCGCCCAATTGCCATTGAGCGTTTCCACAATACCGTACAGCAAAGCAAAAGCGGCAAAAATCCAGAAGCGCGATGGTCGAATTGTTTTGGTCGTCTGCTCAGGTGCAGCATCCAGCGCCCCGGCCCGCAAGGGCAGCCGCATACAAAAAAGCAGCAGTGCCAGCAGCAGCACAGCCACCAGGACAGGCAGTCCCCACCAGACAAAATAGCCGATGAAGATAGCCACAAACAGTGGAGCGAGGGCCGTGCCTAAACCCAGCAGCGCATTCAACCCCAGCACCGCCTTATCGACCGTTTGGGGAAAGAAAGCAGCGGCAAAGGTGTTGAGAGAGGGTACAGTGAGGCCAAAACCAATGCCCAGACTGGTCGTCGCCAGCAGCAAAATGCCATAGGCTAAGGTCTGGTTGCTCATGACAAACTGGCTCAACACCAGCAGCAGCATCGCTGCCAGATTGGCAATCAGACCAATCAGGTAGACGCGCTTGATGCCCCAACGCCGCGTAAAGCCAGTCCCCAGCAGCGAGGCCGCTATGGCCATGACGGCTTGTGGCAGAAACATCGCCCCGTAGGCGGTGGATGAAAGACCGTAGTAGCTGGAACTGGTGAAGATGGTGCTGGCTGCCGGAAAGGTGACCAACGCCACACCCTGCACAATACCAGCACTGAAAACGGCCGTTGTTTCAGGTTTAGATGCCATATTTTCCCTAAAAGAATAGTACGTTGAACTCCAGCTTAGCCATCACATTTAACAATTGATGTATTTAATTGGGTTCTGTGCACCTTGAGTAATATAATTTTCCACGCTACCACCGACATAATGTTGTAAGTCTTCAGCCACAATCCCTTCAAACCGCCATCTATTTCTCGTTTTCTGTCCTGGACTTCTAGCAATTACCGGAAACCATCTTTGGATTTGATAAGCTTGACGCACAATTCCGTTATAGATAGCGAACGCATATTGAGCGTTTTCCCGTCGGCTACCTAAAACCCAATTACCACGCGTTATTTCATAGAGATCTTCTTCATCCATGCCACGGTGGAATAGCTTATTTACTATGATTAATAACGCTGGTTCTGGTATTTCAATTTTGGGAGCATCGTACATTGCGAATACTTCCGCAATCGTCATCTGCCCTCGATAATTTGATTTATGTCCACCGACCTTATTAGTTAATTCATCTAAACCAATGAAGTCTATTAAGGACGCTTCAACTTCGAAAGCTTCCTTTTCAGATAAACCATGTCTATGGATTAAATGCTTTACAAGCAACCCTTTGTCACGAATAGCTCGTATGGTGTCCAGTTTATCGGTTTCTTTTGGAAATTTGAGTGCGTAATTAAGATGGGCAAAAATGCGGTTTCCTGTTCCTTTTCCAACATAAAACACCTTGTTAGTTTCTGGATCGATTAACAGATAAACATAATACCCAAGCTGCTCAATTACTGCGGGTGAAAAGCTGTTTTCTTGGTTCATCATATTCTTTAACTATGACGGATGGCTAACGTAGTGCGTAAAAGACTACTACACGCAGGCAGAAATCCTTTTCA
>JAGRDI010000554.1 GCA_020432765.1 Anaerolineales bacterium
GCACCAACACGGATAGAAATCTTGTTGGCTAAATAATCTACGGCCGTTTCTTGAGTAAATCTCGGATTTCAGTCAACAAGATTTCTTCAGCCGATGGCGTAGGCGGGGCCGCAGCTTCTTTAGCTTCTTGCTCTCCCTGTATTTTATTGATGCTACGCACCATCAAGAAGACCACTAATGCGATCAGTATAAAGTTCAGAACCGCTTGCAGAAAATTTCCATAGGTGATGCTGGCACCCCCCACCGTAACAGCTAAGCCTGTAAAATCGAGCCCACCTAAGATCACACCTATCAAAGGCATAATAATATCATTTACAAATGAAGTTACGATGGCAGTAAAGGCTGCACCGATGATCACAGCAACCGCCAAATCTATCACATTTCCACGGCTTATAAATTCGCGGAATTCTTTAAACATATATCTCTCACTTTTTATTTGAAGCTGAATTACAGAAGCATAACAGCTCGATATTTGTTCTTGTAAAATCCAAGATTTTCAGACAGTGAATATCAATAACTGGAATCTGGCGAATTCTACACATGTCAGGTTTCTACCACGAGCAGCGTGCGAACAAATTGATCATAAAACCTGACATGTCTCCTCTGGTAAAATAAAAATGCCCGTGTCCAATCAATAAAACAAGGCTCGATCTAATTGTTTGGCCTGTGCCACCCAATCTGTCACATCATCAGCACGGGGCAAACGCACAACTGAATGCTGTGCAGCAACTTCCTGGATTTTGGCATACAAATTATCCGCATTACGCGTCGCCAGTTCAACAACTGTATCGACACCCGCAAACTCCAACAAATCAGAATAAACTTTACCGATACCTTTAATACGTGCCAAATCAGCACGATTGCCAAGCTCCAACAATGCTTTGGCATCAATACCTAACTCGCTTGCTAACTTGGTACGGGCTTCAGGCTGTCCAACAGCCGCCAATAATTTGTCGGAATCATTCAGGCCTGCAGCAGTAAGTTTTGCTGCAATATCTGCATTGACGCCATAAAGTTCGCTTATTTTCAGTGCCATGAGGGTCTCTCCTATATAGGGTTAATATTGAAGGTGAATGTCATACAGCTTATTCACCAATGGATAATATTCACATTTTAACTAGCTGTCACCTTTATTTCAAGCTATTGCCCAGAGGGTGTTTCAAATGTGGTAAATAAGGCAGCTTCTTGACGCAAACGGTGCAAAAAATCAACTGATGTTAGATTGCGTTCAAGAATATGTATAAGATAGAAATGCAGGATTTGTTCTAGTTCGTGCAGCAACGGCCGTTTCAATTGCAAATGAGCGACCGTTTCCCATGGTCGCGTTTGTAAATAACGCAAAACTTTGACAGCAACGGCCGTTATCGGACGCGCCTGTCGATCACTCAAATGGCAAGCAGGGCACAACAAACCGCCCATTTCCGCGCTAAAAAATTGGTCCTGATCCTCAATTGGTTCGCCACAGGCTGCACAATGAAAAAGACGGGGTTGAAAACCAGCAATCGACAACAAACGCAGTTCATAAAAACGCGCCGCCAGCAGCACATCGACCGCTGTCGTCAATCGTTCTAGCGTATTAGCTAATAGATCATACAATTGAATGTTTTTATCTTCTTCAACCGTAAAGCGATCCAACAGCTCAACCGCATATGAAGCATAGGTCGCTTTGACCAAATCTTCACGCAGCGCAGCATAACCATTTACCATTTCTGCCTGCGTGAGTATATTGAGGTCACGGCCACGCGCAAAAAAACATTTACTGCGCATAAACAGTTCGACATGGCCAGTTTTTCGGCTCTGCGGTTTGCGGGCTCCCTTGGCAATCGCCTGGATTTTGCCAAAATCATGTGTGAAAAGTGTGAGCAGCCGATCTGCTTCGCCAAAATCACTGCGCCTTAAAATCACAGCTTCACTGCGGAATGTACGTTCGCGGATCATACTTAAATTGTATCACAAAGCACGCTGCAATGTGCTTTGTGATACAATCTGCCCATGTCCGCTAAACGTTATCCCATTCCAGCCACCGAAGCCCGTACGGAGATTCGGGTGTCAAATTCGCGTTTTATCGCCACAGCCGTACCCGCATTCAGCGTGCCTGAAGCCAAAGCGTTTATTACCCGTATCAAACAAGAGTTCAGCGATGCCAGCCACAATGTACCGGCGTTTATGGTGGGATATGGAACGGCCGTGACTGCGCATTGTAATGATGATGGCGAACCATCTGGCACAGCTGGTCGCCCGATGTTGGCAGTTTTACAAGGCAGTGGTTTGGGTGATATTGCGGTTGTGGTTACGCGCTATTTTGGGGGCACGAAACTGGGGACGGGTGGTTTGGTGCGTGCCTACGGAGATGCAGTCAAAGCGGTTCTCGACGTTTTACCGCGTGCCGAAAAGGTACCGACGCATACGGTTATGCTGGCACTGCCTTATACCTTTTTTGAGCGTGTCAAGTTGCTGGTGGAAGAGTGGAACGGCCGTATACTCGATGAAGAATTCGCCGCCGATATTACCATTACAGCCCAGTTCACCGTTGAAAAATTTCCCGGCTTCCAAAACGCTCTAATTGAGCACTCCCATGGCACGCTCACAGCCGAAATTATAGAAACCAACAACGACACAATCATGCCACTTGGAATTTATGAACCCTGACTTAGAAAAAGCTTTTGCCACAAATTTCACCAAGCACATAAATTAGAACGTTCTAAATTCGTGAGATTCATGTAATTCGTGGCGATAACAGAAAATGATAACAAATGGATTAGCCATCACCTAAAATACGGTCCAAAGCATCTAGCAACAACACCACATTTTCACGACGGCTGTTAAAGCCCATCAAACCAATGCGCCATATCTGACCCGCCAATTGGCCAAAGCCACCCGC
>JAGRDI010000555.1 GCA_020432765.1 Anaerolineales bacterium
TAAAATGATGGGGGGTGCCATATTGTTTACCTCATTAAATCTAATATCTTTTTCAATGAACACACGCCGTGCTTTTTGTATGTTTCAGAGTCATGGGGATTTTGACAATAAAACATGTTTGACCAGGGCTTGAGTTAACAGATATCTGACATTTATGTTTTTGGATAATGATGTTATAGCTGATATTCAGTCCCAAACCTGTACCTTCTCCCAGTGGTTTAGTCGTAAAAAAGGGATCAAAGATTTTTGTCTGTATACTAATCGGAATACCCTCACTGCTATCTGCAATTTCAACCACAACCCAACTGTCCTGATAGTATGTTCTTAAGAACAACTCTCCCCGACCGTCCATCGCACTAATTGCATTATCGATGAGATTGGTCCAAACTTGATTAAGTTCGCTGCCAAAAGCTTCAATACGAGGGAGGTTTGACGCATAATCCCGTTTTACTTGGATACCCATCTTTAATTTGCTACGCAACATAACCCAAGTGATACCTAGCATTCATATACGTAAGTTGAACATCCAAATTCTTACATAAATCTCGTTACCAGATTGTCACTGTAACGCCCCATATACAGTTATTGAAAATATGTGATTGTTATGTCACTACCACCGGTCTTCGCATCGAACTCTGATTCTATTTTGCCCCATTTGTACTGATATGGTGGGGATCCGAGATAACTTTCTAGCCATTGATCATTTAGCTTCTTAATGGCCAACTCGTTTTCCTCACTCCAATTATCCCAACCCAATCCTGTTAGCCCTGGCCAGCGAGGTCCAAGACGGATCATATTTAAAACTCCATGATAAAAGGTGACAAACATTACACATTCTAATTCATCTTCGAGCGCACCGATTGCTCGATAAGTATGATACCCTGCATTGAAAATGTCCTTTTCCGCATTTCTGCTAAGACTGGATTCTAGAAACACATCTTCTTTAAGCAGTGGATAAATCAAACTCTCACCTGCAATTACAATAACACCATTTTTAGAGATCATTTTTATCTTCCTGTTATGTTGAATACTATTGTAAATTGATCGTATAAATCAGTTCAAGCACTTCCTGGTAGTTTTGAATAACAAACTGTGTGAAACCCCCATCCCCGTAACTCGTGTTAGCTAATGCATTTCCAGTGGCAGCATTGGTATTGGTTACGACCCTATACACTCCCACAGTCATACGATAGCCTTCCTCTGGGTGTTTGGCAACTTGCAATCCTTTCCACAAAACTTCTGCAGAACCTTCCGCATGCTTCAGGGAGTCTAAAGTAGTATAAAAGTTTGATTGTTTGGGGAGGCCACCAGCAACTAGATCGCCTTTTTTCAGAACGGTTTCTGTGAACTTATCTACTCCTGGATATTTGCCTGAGCCTTGTAAACTACGGGCATATTCGACAATTTTTGATGTTTCGTTAGTGCAATCACCATCGGCACAGACAACTTCTGTTGCAGTTGTAGCCGTTGGCAGCATCATCATGGCTATTTCTGGTAGGAAGCCATATGCCATGGCGGGGCCATATAAAGCTGCTATGGGTGTCCACCAGGGCGAGGTGTTGTTTTCGTCATTCCAGTCCGGGTAACAACTTCCTGAGCAGCGAACAGGAATGTTCTCGCTATCAGGGTAAATAATGTTGGGATCACTTGGGTCGTCTTCAAAGGCATAGTGTCCCGTTGGATCAGAAAAATTAATGGGGTTATTCAGACCATATGTGTAACGATTTAGCGCTTGGGGATTCATTGGGTCGGGGACGATGGAGTCGGGGCTGGCAAATCTACCAATTTCCCCCAAGTGATACCTGGCATTCATATACGTGAGTTGAACATCCAAATTCTCACGATGACCAGTGTATCCGTGGTCAGTTATATCTGGATTGGTGGTGGGTTCTACGCGGTAGCTGCCGAAGGGTCTATGAAGTCCTAAGCTGCCAGAAACATAATTACCATTGGCATCGCTGAGGGCAGTAACACTGCCCAAATGGTCTGTGTAGGCATAAAACAGACCATTGTTAGGCGGGTTGGGATGACCAGATACGCGCACGCCAATCATTTGACCATTGACGCTGTAATTGATGCGTCTGACGATAGTTTGGGTAGGTGCTGTTTGGACTGCGTTTTGGGGCGGCGTGTTAACTGCTGGCTGCCTTGTGCTCTCACAACCATTGTCTTTGATGTTGACAAATTCCGTTTCCGTCAAAGCCTGGTTGAAGATGCAAACATCATCAATAATGCCGTCGAACGGTTTGTCGTCGGCGGGTTGGTTGCCGATTGTTACCCCTGCATCACCATTATCAATAGAGCCAGATTTGGCAATACCAGGCACAACTTCCGCCCCGTTTTTGTAAAGCCGCATCTCACTGCCATCGTAGACCGCGGCAATATGATACCAAATTCCAGGAAAAATCTCTCCAGAATTGGAAGATAGCGTGCTGGTTATGCCATCAGTCTTCAGGCGAAAACGCAGTTGATTGCCCCATAGCGTGCTGACCATCCAATCGTGATCTTGACTTTGGGAGTTACTTTAAAAATTTCTTCTAATTCGTCAAAAAGATACTGAATTTGCTCAAGTGAAACTTGCATTTGACAGCTTTTTACGATTGCTCATTAAGCAAAGGTTCTAGAGTTTGAACTAGCTCGTCATGAAACTGCCCTACTCTCTTGCCTAAATCACTCTCATTGAAATCGACGTATTCTAGGCTAAGTCTTCCTAACCCTCTGGCATTCTGGCGGCAATGTTTTGCATTCAATGGCCTTTGTTGAAGACATTCTCGAATTTGGACGAGTGATCTTACTATGAGTGGCAATAACATACGTATAGACAAATTGAAGCCATATCGATCACGCTCCGGGTCATCTATGATTCCCTCTATTTCATCTATGAGTTGTTGAACTTGCTCAATAAGTTCCTGCATTAAACACCTCTTGTCTTAAGATTTATGGGATAAATAACCGAACCACATTCGGATTGGGGACATAGTATTGCATTCCACCACCAGTAGTATTTGGTAGAAAACCCTCATTTCCTACTTGAGAAGATACTCGGCCATAAAGTACGTTTGTGCCTTTAGGAATTACATATCGGGACACGGTATTTGCAGAATTATTTTCAGGCAAAGCTAAATAACGCTGGGCATTTCCCGGATTCACGTAAGTCTTTGGGGAGTACCAGTAGCTAGTTTGGGCGGAGCCTGTCCTACCATCGTAATGACGATAGACGATTGTATCCTCTTTAAGTTTAATCACTTGTGGTTCTCCGTCAAATGCATCTCTGACCCGCCCTTGATACCGTTCTTCTACATAATCCTGCCATTTTGAACTCTGTTTGTTTTGTTGAGGTACATCGTCGGGATCAAAATCGTCGGGATCAATACCTCCTGGACTGCTAGCTGGACCGGCAAGATCTTTTAAGTTTTCCTGAACAACCCTATCAGAATCGTTATTAGATTGTGACATACCAAATGGATCGGATAAGCTGTCCTGCAAGTTTTCAATTGTTTGCTGGGCTGCGTAGCCGCTGCCGGCAATTGCTGCCAGGATTGCTATGCAGCGTGAATCACAACCACCTCCAGTAGCCCCTGCCTCATCGGCGTAAAATCCTGTTGAATCACGGAAATTGATAGGGTTGTTGTTGACATAGCTGTAGCGATTGAGCGTTTGGGGATTCATCAAATCCGGCACAATTGGGTCTGGACTGGCAAATCTGCCGATTTCGCTCAGATGGTAACGTGCGTTCATATAGGTGAGATCAAGGCTCAAATTCTCACGATGGCCTGTATATCCACGATCGGTTATGTCGGGATTGGTGGTGGGTTCTATGCGGTAACTGCCAAACGGCCGATGCAAACCAAGACTACCAGCAACATAACTACCATTGGCATCACTGAGGGCGGTAACACTGCCCAAATGGTCTGTGTAGGTGTAAAACAACCCGTTGTTGACAGGATTGGGATGACCGCTGACGCGCACACCAATCATTTGTCCGTCAATGCTGTAGGTGATACGGGTGATAGTGGTGGTTGTGGTTTCTTGGGGTGCTTTTTCGGTTGTCTCTTCGGGTGTGCCGGTCGGTTTGTCGGTTTGGGGCACTCTGCTTGTGCCAGCAGCCAGGTCAAAGTTAAACTCGCCAACAGTATTGGAATCCACATCGGTTGTGCCATGCCCGACGACGACATAATAGCCGTTTATGTTGTCGGCGAGGGCGTTGGTGTGGACGTAGGCGCTGTTGGGGGCAAAAACAGTGCCGATAGCTGTCGAACCGGGGTCGCCGGGGATGAAGTAAGGCTTACTGCTGTGCCAGACGGTATAGCTGCTGAACTGGCTGTCGTGCTGCCAGGTAAGGCGTGCATGATTGGTTTGGTAACGTTCAATATCGACATGCAGGCTGCCGGAGCGGATTTCTTGCTCCAGTTCGGGGAAGGGGGTGTAGATTTCTGTGCCGTCGGGCTGGATGGTGAGCACGCGCAGGCCGTTTGCATCATAATAGAAGTCGGTGCGCTGATTATTAGTGGTGACGTATTGCAGCCGGTTCTGAACGTCAAAACCTTGATGGTGGGTCTTTACGCCGTCACGGTAACGCTCGTACATATTGCCGTTAGGGTCGTAACTGAATACCAGGTCATCGGCCGTTCCCGTTTGATCAACACCGATAACCGCATGGGGTCGTGCCGGATTGTAGCTGTAGGTACGTGTGCCGCCTGTGCCGCTGCGGCTCATGATATTGCCGCCGTTGTCGTAGTTGTAGGCGTAGTTGTAGTTGGCGATGCCATTGGTGGCGGTTCCCGTATCCAAGCGGTACAACGCATCATAACTAAACGCCTGATTTTCCGTCCAGGATTGGTGCAGCGTGCTCACTCCCTCAATATTGCCCACCAGATCATAATCCACATACTCATAATTGGGCAGTTGGTTCACCCCGCCATGCTCAATTTGATACAGCCAACGGTCTTTTGTCTTGGCTTGCGCATAGGTGAAGGGATCAGTCGTGCTGTTTTTGTCATAATAGCTGAATGTCGTCGTGGGCGCCGTCCCACCGCGATCGATGGTCTTCAACTGCTGGTGGCCATTGTAACTGAGGCTGTCTACGATGGGTTGGCTAACGGCCGTACTGTCCAAACTGCTGCCGAACTGGCCGGCATAATCGGTGGTGATGTATTCAATGACTGCGCCCTCCTGCTTGAGCGTCTCAATCTCGACCCTATCCAGATTATCGTAGCTGAAGACACGGGAGTAGGAACGGCCGTTAATCACCCGACTCTCCACCTGCACCCGCTGCCGGAAATCATAACTGAATGTATCCGTATCACTGCCGTTGGTGGTAATCGTTGCCACCTGCCCCGTGCCCTCGCCGGCAGCATGATAAGTATAATCTGCCAGCAGCGTGCCGGAAGGGGTCGTGCAGGCGCCGCTGCCGGAGCCGGCTTGATACAAGCTGTCCAGCCTCCCCGCCGTGTCGTAGAAAAAGCAGAGCCGCTGGTTTTTGGCATCCGTCTGCCGTTGCAGCCGCCCACCCAAGTCATAGGCATAGCTCCACACTCCCATGTCGGGATCATCCATATACGTTTTTTGCCCCAACAGATTGTAAGCCATGCTCGTTTGGGCATTGTCAGGGCCGGTGACGCCGGTCAGATTGTCGTTCAGGTCATAGGTATAGGTAGTGGTGTGGTCGAGCGCATCATTGACTGCGGAGAGCCGTCCCAATTCATCGTAAGTGTAAACGGCCGTTGCACCCTCGGCATCTGTGACCGTGTGGCTGCGATTTTGGATCGTCGTCGTTTTGACGCCACCATTAGGTGCTTCTGTTAGCACCACATCATCCAAAATATCATAGGAAGTGCGGGTCTGTGCAAAGCCAGCTTCTGCCTGTGGATTCTCCCAGTTGCAATCCAGATTTGACCAGAAATTGTCAATGCCGACATCATTATTAAACAACATTTCCGTTTCACAGATCTTACGTCCCAGCGCATCATATTGGATGTCGATGATATTTTTATCACTCTCATAACTGTTGTTGTAACCGGCAGGCCCCCACTGTCCCCACCTATACTGCTGCAACGGCTGTCCTAAGCCATCATAAAAAGTCCGCACCTTCATCTCAGTGCCATCAGGGTCAGGTGTCTTTGCATCAATCTGGAACGGGTTGGCGCTGTCATAATAGACATATTCCTGGGTTAACTGGGTCGGCCATTGTGTGGCAGGATTGGGGGAAAGAATGCGTAGCAAACGGCCGTAGCTGTCATATTCATATGCTGTGCGTGCATTGTTGATATGGCGCACCTGGGACAGCAGCCAGGGCGTGCTGCTGTCCGTGTAACTGTAAGCTACATACCCTGTACTGTCATCTGTGCGGCTGACCAGGATGTCATCCAACCAAGTTGTGGTACGCCAAATACCGTCCGGGCCGGTTACTTTGGTCAACTGCCACCAGTCGCCGCCACCACCGCCGCTGCCGCCATAGTTGTAGACGGTAGGCGTCTGCCAGGCGTGGGCCTGACAGGTCTGGTTGGACGGTGTCGTCGTGGCCCACTGCGTACAAGTTAAACGCGACACATGGCTTAACAAACCGTCGGTCGGGTCAGGCGGCGGGTAGGTATTGGGGTCATACACCCCCCAGGCATCATACCAGTAATAGCTGCTCCATAAAATCCGGTCATTGCCGACGCCACTGTCACCTTGCCACCGGATCACCTGCCAGGGTAGATTCACCAGCCAGTCGCTGTTGACTGCGGGAGCCGTCGCCAACGCATCCACGTAGAGATATTTGGTCTCAGTTGTGCGCCAGGGTGCGCCGCCGAGACGTGCGCCATAGTCACGAACGGCCGTTTGGTTGGCATACTTATCATAGCCGTAGGTTGTGCGCGTGACCGCATTCCCGCCGTTGCGCTTGTCGTGAATCATCTCTTCTGTGACCACCGGATGGCGTGACTGCACATGCGCTCCGATCACGACCTGCTGCAAGAGCCGCCACGTTTTTGCAGTGGAAAGCAATTCCACACCCGCCTCAGTTTTGATCAGCCGCTGGGATTCTTTGCCGGCTAAATTAGCTTCAAGGCCATCAAAGGCTCGCGTTTCAAAGCTGACTTCCTGGCGGCGGGTGCAATCTGCTGCATTGTGGCCGCTGCAAACGGTAACTTCGGCAAAACCTTGCAGTACAGCGATACCGTCTGCCGGTCCTTCACGCACGGGTTCAGCCGTGTAACTTGGGCTGGCATAAATATAATGCTCAAATTGGATGGGCGCGTCAGTGCCCCAGCCACTAATCATTTTTTGCTGCTGCAAGAGATGGGCATAGGCACGCATTTCCCCATCACCTGGGGGCATGTGCATGTCCAGATGATCCTGTTGTTGGTAGCTAAACACAGCTGTGGGGTTGTGGCTGCCGCCATTATCAGCCGGGCCTAAAAAGGTGTCCCAACTACTCATGTAAGGGTAGCAGTAGGTGATGGTATTACCTGGACTAGGTCTGTTATGTTCGGCAGTTTCCAAAAAAGTGTAGGTAAATGCACGGTACGGTTCAATGCCGCGCTGTTGGCTATTTTTATCATACTCCAGGATTTCAGTTAGTAAATTGACGTTATCGGGCTCAAAACCCAAATCATAATCATACTCCGCACACTTGGCAGATTGACTATCGGCAAAGAACACGCCATTATCCTGGCCATAACGTTGACCATCATATGCCAACTCATATCTACGCACCAACTGTCCGTTGGATCCGATGCGAATCGTTTTGATGCGCCGGAATTCCCAGCCGATCGCCCAATGGAGTGTACCAGGATCATCTTGGCGGTCGGGAATGTCTTCATGTTCAAATTGGATTTCGTGGTTCCCGTAGTTGATGGTTTGCAAATAGCTGGGGAAAGTGTTGACTAAGGCATGGTAACTACCTGTCACGCCACCATTATCAACTGTGAGTTCTTGATAGGTGTAGGTCATAACATTACCGAAACGGTCTGAGAGACGGTCGATGCGCCAGGCCAACGTCTCATTTTTGACCTCGCTACCGGTACGGTAGACCTC
Organism: Anaerolineales bacterium; assembly: GCA_020432765.1. Taxonomy (GTDB): domain Bacteria; phylum Chloroflexota; class Anaerolineae; order Promineifilales; family Promineifilaceae; genus JAACFF01. The sequence continues at coordinate 8,020 of JAGRDI010000555.1, forward strand.
ACGTTCTGAGTGCGACTGGTAGCCAAGCCTGAAACTACTGTTGTCGGCTCCTTTCAGCAGCCAAAAACCTTGACTAACCGTATCGTCAGCAGCCCCATTATTAGGCACTCCATCATTATCGTCAACGGCTTTGCAGGCGGCTGATGGTATATGGCCGCTGGCGAGTTTGCAATATTCTGCGTAAAAACCAGCCTGACCACGCACGCTGTAGCGCCCTGCTTCACCATTGTGATTAATGCCGTCATTGTGTACTAATTCGTAGCTGCGGCCCTGATAAGCGAGAGTATATTTGTTGTAGACGACCCCGCTTTCCTGGTGTTCGACAAGGCAAACGTCATCTTGGGTACAAGTTTTGAGCGATTGGATGATGTCGATGTGGGCGTTAAACTGCCAGCCAAAACCATAGGTGTCGGCCTGTTTGTTACCGCTGAGTCCGGAGGCAATACCGCTGTTATATGTTAGTGTGAGATTAGGGGTTAAGCCATTGGGGCCGGGCGGCGTGAGCAGCGCAATGCTGTTGGTGAGGGAACCATTGAAAATGTTGGGGACTGGTGGCTGGTAAG
>JAGRDI010000556.1 GCA_020432765.1 Anaerolineales bacterium
AAATATTGCATCAGTATCGGATTCCTGCCTGCGCGGGAATGACGGGTTGGTTGGGTGTCGGGATGGGTTGAGGGCGGCGGGGAAGGTTTTGTTGGGAACGGATGTGTCGGAGGTTGGGGAGGGATATGATCCGTTTGATGATTTGGGGGATTATGATTAGATTTGGTAATTTAAAGAAAATCTGGATCCCAGAGTAGAGGTAATGGACCGCGCTTTAACCTAGATTGTCATTTCTATCGCAGAACACTATACTATTTTCTCTTGCCACATAACTAAAGAAGGAAATTATTAATGGATTACATTATTCCAAATACTGTGATTGGAACGGTTTCGGAGATTATTCCTAAAATATATGATACTCACGTAGATCTCGATATCTTATTTTTGAAGGCGGGTGCGCCAGGTGAGGCCCCAGTTGGAAATCTTAAAAGAAAATGTATAGAGTGGTTACAACGATGCAATGATGATCCAGAAATTGATACTTTAAAGGTTCTGGGTGGAGTAATTAAAGAGTTAATGGATAGAAAACCCGACAATAAAGGGTACCTCGATGAAGAAGTAAAAGACAATCAAGATCGCATTAAAGAGGCTTTAGACGAATATCAGCTTAGCTACCAAGGAAACGGCGTAATTGTTTTAGCTGGTTCAAAATCTATAACAAAACAGCTTGCTGATTTGTTGAAATCTGGCGATTTTGTATCTATTGAAAAAGAGTTTGAGCGTGCACTAGAGAATATAAATACCGACCCGCATGTTTCAATTACAGCAGCAAGTTCAATAGTCGAGGCACTATGCAAAATATATATCGAGACTTTTGAATTGGCTATGCCAAAAAAACAAAGCATTAGTCCACTTTGGAAAACTGTTAGTCAACACATCGGTTTAGAAATTGATCCTAATCTTGTTGAGGATGAAAAGAAAATACTACAAGGTTTAAATTCAATTGTTGATGGTATTGGTGCGTTAAGAACGCATTCGGGGTCTGCTCATGGTAGAGGCATAGAACAACCCATTATTTTGGAATCTGAGGCACGCTTAGCTATTAATGCGGCAAACACAATTGTTATTTTTATGATGGAGAGATGGCATAAAAATGCTTAATACTGATACTAAATGTATTTGGGATGTGGATTTTGGGGATGGGATGACAGTACAGGCAATCGGTTGCTATTTTAGTTCAGCGGCATAAAAACAGGTCAATCTTGGATGAGGTTTTGCATTAATCCGTGACATTCTGGCGGGTGTTCTAATTCTCCATTTGAGTCGAACCAACAAAGACAAACATTTCTATCAGAACATAAATACTCTTGAACCCAGGAAATATCCCCTGGTTTCTCGTATAGTACTAAGCAAAGAGTGATTGGGTCTTTTAGTCCACTCCGGTAACGAAATCTATATTCATATAACTGACTTAGTCCTTTGCGAATTTGAGCCAGTAAGTTAGGTCCGCCACTTTTCATTTCAAAAATGAATGAACCATCATTAGGAATTTGAGCATACAAATCAATATGTTGACTTTCCATAGGATCGGCACCTAAATTTCTGAGGAAGCCGTCCATTTTGTCAACAAGGATTTTGTGGTAAAAGTTTCGTCTCTGTCGTTTGATACGAGTAGTTTCAGGATTTGCTAATTCATGTTGACGAGAATGTTTTGTTGGTTTTGGAATTGTTTGATTACGAGGACGAAGTGGATAAATAACAGGCTCAATTACATCAGGAATATCTTCAACTCCCCTAACAATCGGGGAAAAATCTTTTACTAAATCAGCAGTTAAGATGTTAACAATATTTCTATCTATTGTATTGATACCGTCAAAATATGAACCCCAGAGGCCTTGTCTAATAATATCTTCAATATCCGATCCATCTCTAATGTTGTCGAGTCCACGAAACTCGTTCTTTACCTGTGAGATTGCTCTTACTTTTCTAACTAAATCATCTAGGTCTATATCATTGGCATCATCTCTAATGCGAACCATGCCTTGACCAATTTTGAATAAATTTAAATGTTTAAGCAAATGAAATCTGCTTTCATATCGAGGAGGAGGCGCAATTTCACCTTGTCTTGCTTTAGCTAAATGCTTACGTACAACATCGCGAGTGGGTAGCGCCTTTGCATTCACAGCACCTTGATTTGCAAGTGCAAATATTTCATCAAAAGTAATTGATGCTTTGTGAAGTGGGATTTTGCGAATTTCTGAATCCGCTATTAGTGCCATTACAATTAGCCTTAGGGGAGAAAGATGAACATTATTATGAACAAAACTAAGTGTTCTATCGCGAGTGTTTGATTGAATTCTAAGGTTATTGGTACCAGGATAGAAAGCAGCCCCTATTCCGTTCGGATACTGGAGTAATGTTAATTGAAGAAGCAAAAAAGATGTTACATCGGGTTCTTCTTGTAACAAAAATAATCTGGTGGTCGAACTTAATTTAATAATCCAACCCTTAGATGATGGTTCAAGGCGATATAGTCCAAAATAAGCAGGGTAAGCACTGTATACATCTCTAAATCTAGAGCGATCACGAGCAACAAAGGATGAACGTGGGCTGATTTGGATAAGTCGTTTTTCTATAGCATCTCGGTCGTATAATTGACCATCGAATTCTGCAAAAATAAATGCTAATTCAACTAGTTTGTCTGGCCAGTCAGACCCACTTGAGTGTATCTTATGGCTGAAGAAGTCCTTGATTATCATAGGCCTTGATAAAATCCAGTTCCAAAACTTGCACTAAATCTTTATAAGATAGGTTTGATTTTATACCAAATAGATGTACTTTTAGATGTTCGGCTAATAATGCAGCAAATAGTGGAGGGACTGCATTGCCTACTTGACGAATTACATGTCTACCTGAACCATAAAACTCCCACCAATCAGGAAAGGTTTGCAATCGTGCAGATTCCCTTGGAGTAACTTCCCTAGGATCAAATGGGTGAACATGCCCTTTCCCTCCACCTTTGTCAGATCCTACAATGATGGTGTAGCTTGGCCGAAGAGGGTGCAGTTTGTTAATGCGTGTTTTTGGGTCTCTTTCACCAAACCTGAGGCTTTGATAGCGGTCAATAATTCTCTGACTATGATTTCTACCAATATGATTTGGTATACCACTTTGCGGTCCAGGTTTGGGCATATCTTTTAAGACTGGTTCAACGGTTACAAAAGGTTGTTTACCATTAATTGAATTTGCCCGATGATGCGTTGTAGTCATCTCTGGAACATCGATTCCATTTCTGCTGCCTATGAAGAAAACGCGTTTCCTAAACTGAGGGATACCATATTCTGCCATGTCATAACTATGAACTGAAACAGTGTATTGCCCATCTAATGACAAAGCTGTCTTCATGTCATCAAAAAGCTGCCCATCGTGAATAGTTTTCAAGCCATCAACATTTTCAAATACAAAACCAAGCGGTTGGATTTCTTGAACCATTCTCAAGTATTCCCAGACTAAATTACCTCTAGGATCATCCAATCCCTTACGTTGACCAAAAACAGAGAACGCTTGACATGGTGGTCCGCCGATGACTAAATCCACCTTTATCTTGTTTGATCCTGTTGCTACAAATACTTGTTGAGCAGTTAAATCCTTGATGTCTTCTTGTTTAACAATGGAATCAGAGTAATAATCTTTCCTGTTTTTATTAAGCCTGAGTGTTTCACAAGAATGTTTATCTATATCTGTTGAAAAAATGATTTTATACCCAGCAGCCGAAAAACCTAAGTCAAAGCCCCCGCCACCCGAAAATAAGGAAACTATTTTTAGTTGATGTGTTTGTGATTTTGGGGACATAAAACCAACCTTCCTGTCAATCTAACATTACTTTATGCAATAACGTAAATGCTCAGTTTTCTCAAGTAAAAAAGATAGCAAATCAGATAAATAATAATCAACCCTATGTATAAAGGGTAAGGATTAAAAAATATTAGCGAATGCACCATTTCATAAATTTATTACTACTCATCTCTTAGTTTAGCACGGAAAATTTAAATCCACTAGCACTTGTTGTACATATACAACAATTATTAAAATTGCAATCTCGCAAACGGTGGTCTGTCAAATGTTGGGCAGATGAGGACACGCTTTTTTTGATTGATAATCAGGAGAAGTAGATAAGAAACAAATCTTCGTTGTTCAGATTGACACGGCCGTTGCGGTTTATAGGTAACAAATTTCGGTTGAGGGCATTTGGAGCCTTTGGGCGGGGGTGAGCTGTTTGGATGCTTTTTGGGTGCAGCCACAGCTTGATGGGGCGCCTGCATTGCAGTCACAAGCACAGTTGTCTACTGTGGGATCGTTGTTCAAACGATGTACATCATAGCCAACCTGGTCAAGGCAATATTCGTAGCAGGCTTGGGCGGATGCCCAATCGTCGAAATCTGTGCAGTTGTATTCGTTGGAGGCGCAGGTGTTACAACCTTGGGGTGGTGATGGGGTGGATGTGGGTGCTGAGGTGGGAACGGCCGTTGGTGTTGCTGTGGGAACGATTGTAGGTGGAATGGGAACGGCCGTTGGGGTCGGTGTAATTGTGATAATTGGGGCGGCTTTGATTATTAGGGGTAGGTAGGTTTGGGGGGCGCTGGCCTGGGAGATGCTGAGGCTTGTGGTGATGGCTGCTAGGATTAGGGTGAGGATGATTGTTATTGGTATGTGTTTGTTGTGCAATTTGTGTTCTCCGCTGTTGTGTATGTCGTTGGTATGATACGCTTGGGGAGTGGTTTTGTCAGGTGTTGGATGTCATGATTGTGGTTGAATTTCCCTTTCCCAACCCAAATTTTTTTTCGTGACATCCCCTCTAACATCCGTTACAATAACTTGACTAATCGAAATAGAAAAGTCCCACAGCGTCTTGAACACGCTTGGGACTTCAATCCGGCCGATGGCAGCGGCCAGACAGTACAACGATAACACACTACCTGGCGAATTGTCTACCCAACCGCTGCCCATTTTCTCAAATGGCCAGCGGTTGTTTGTTTTTGTGGGGTCTTACTAATCAACCCGCCTTAATTGGGTGTCTTGTGGGTAATTATGCCGGGTTTATTGGAGGGTAAGTGTGTCAGATAGTAAAGAATGTCCGTTTTGTGGGGAAATAATTGCGATAGATGCTGAAGCGTGCGCCCAGTGTGGCAAACTCCTCGAGCCGGGACCTGGGGGTTCTGTTGGCGGCGATCAGATTAGGCTGGGCGACCTGAAGGATGTCAAAGGAGTGGCCGTCGGTAAAGGGGCGCAAGCAGTCAACATTGAAGTTCATGGCGATTGGATTCAAGCTCAAGGATTTGACCCGGCAGACAAACAAGCAGCCATGCTGCCAATTTTTGAGGTGCCCTTTTATCGCAACCGACATTTTACGGGGAGAGCGGCGTTACTGAGCCAGCTAAATGAACGCCGAGACAGCGGGCAGACGGCTGTTGTTACACAAGCGATTGTCGGGTTGGGCGGCGTGGGCAAAACCCAGCTTGCCTTGGCGTTCAGTTACCAACACCAAAACAGCTACAGCCTGGTTTATTGGCTGCGCAGCGGGGACCGGCCCACCTTAGGCTCGGATATGCTGGTGCTGGCGCAAACCTTAAAGCTGGCACAGGCGGATACAGATGTGGAAACGGGAAGAGCGGTGCTCATGCGCTGGCTGGCACAGACGAAACGGCCGTGGCTGCTGGTTTTTGACAATGTGGATACATTGGAGCCGCGTGATATGCAGGAGTTTGTTCCCAAGAGCGGCCCCGGGCATGTGCTGATTACCTCACGTAACCCGGGCTGGAGCAGCCTGGCAGTGGTCTTACAGACTGACGTGTTCACACCGGATGAGGCAGTCACGTTTCTGCTCGACCGCACCGGGCAGACCGAGCGCAGGGCAGCAAAGAAACTGGCAAAGGCGCTGGGCCACCTGCCGCTGGCGTTGGAACATGCCGCCGCTTATGTAAACCGGGCAGGCTGCTCACTCAGCGAATATTACGAGATGTTTCTTACAGAGCGCCAGGCGCTGTTGGCAGAAGCCGAGATACCTGACGCTTATCATGCCACTGTAACCACTACCTGGGAACTGGCATTCAAACAGATACAGAAAGAAAATCAGGCAGCCATTGAACTGCTTAACCTGTGCTGCTTCCTAGCGCCGGACGAGATACCGTTGGCCCTGCTGACTGGCGGCGCGGAGGCCGGTATTTTGCCGGAGGGACTCAGCGGCATGTTGAGCAGCAAGCTGGCGCGCAACCGGGCGCTGGCGGGGCTGCAGCAGTACTCACTTATGCGGCGAGAAGATGAGATGCTGTTTGTCCATCGCCTGGTGCAGGCGGTGGCGCAGGATCGGATGGGGGCGGAGCGCCGGCAGCAGTGGGCGAATGCGGCTGTGGAGCTGGCTGCACATATTTTTTCCGCTGTTGATCAAAATATGCTGCACACCTGGGAAGCAGGGCCGCGCTTGCTGCCCCACGCGCTGGCTGCTGCTGAGTACGCCGCGGCCGGTGGTATAAAAACGGAACGAGCTGCATACTTGAACAGTTGGATAGGATTTTACCTACAGTTCAGAGCCGATTATGCGGGGGCGCAGCCGTACTATGAGCAGGCGCTGGCCATCCGGCAGGCGGTGCTGGGCGAGCGGCATCCAGATACCGCCCTCAGCCTGAACAATCTCGGCGG
>JAGRDI010000557.1 GCA_020432765.1 Anaerolineales bacterium
TCACCCACCATCGCCACGGGGCCAAACTCGGCGCGTACACGTTTGACGGCTTCTACCTTATCTTCTGGCAATAAATCGGCATAAACCGCATCCACACCTACCTGTGCCGCAATGCGCTGTGCGACAACTTCGTTATCGCCAGTCAGCATAGCAATATGCTCAATGCCGCGTTCTCTTAGTCTACGGACCACTACAGCAGCATCTTCCCGCAGCATATCGGCAAAGGCGATCACTCCAAGAATTTGGGCATTGTCTTCTGCATCCATCTCAGCTAAGACGACGCTGGTTTTCCCTTCGTTTTGCAGATGTGTTACATGCTCGGCAGCATCCTCTAAACCCTTGCTGTTGAAATTGGTGAAGTAACGCAAGTTGCCGATGTGGAGATTACGGCCGTTTACCATCCCACGGACCCCTTTGCCCGTTGTTGCCTGGAAAGCGCTGGCTTCAGGTAGAGATAGTTGGCGGTCGGATGCGGCCGTTAACACAGCTTGCGCCAACGGATGTTCAGATTTTGCTTCGACAGCAGCCGCCAAAGTCAATAACTCATCTTCATCCCCTTGCCACGCATTGCATGCAACGATATTGGTCACACGGGGCTCGCCGATGGTCAGTGTGCCTGTTTTGTCGAAGGCGATAACTTTAACCGTGGCTGCATTTTCAACATATGCGCCCCCCTTGAATAACACACCCCGCCGTGCGCCGTTGCCAATGGCTGATAACACCGTTGCTGGCGTGCTAATCACAATCGCACAGGGTGAAGCTGCCACCATAATCGTCATGGCACGATAAAAAGCGTCGCCAAAATCTTCGCCGAGGAAAAGCGGCGGGATCACAATTGCCAATGCCGTGAAGACAAGCACACCAACGGCATAATATTGCTCGAAACGATCAATAAAACGTTGGGTTTCCGCTTTTTCGCTTTGGGCCTCTTCGACTAATTGAATTAATTTGGCAATGGTTGAGTCTTTGGCTAGTTTGGTGACACCAATTTCAAGGAAGCCGTTTTTGTTGATTGTGCCGGCAAAAACTGTGTCACCGACTTCTTTTGTCACTGGCATTGATTCGCCGGTTAGCGATGCTTGGTCAACGCTGCTTGCGCCACTGATAACAATCCCATCCAGAGCGATACGTTCACCCGGTTTGACTAACATCAGGTCGCTGACATGGATTTTCTCGATGGGCAATAAGACGGTTGAGCTGCCGCGCCGCACGGTAGCTTGCGACGGCCGTAACTCCATCATCGCCCGAATCGCATTGCGTGTGCGGTCGAGGGCATATTCCTGCAGCACATTTGAGAGCGAAAACAGAAATAGCAGCATTGCGCCTTCAAACGGTTGGCCGACGACGGCGGCGCCCAAAGCCGCGAGGATCATCAGCAGATCAATGTCGATGGTGTGAGCACGTAGGGATTCGATGCCTGCACGCAAGCCGTAGTAGCCGCCAGTGACATAGGCAGTGATGTAAAGAGCGATCGACAAAGTTGTGAAGCCACCGGCTGTTCGCTGCACAATTAGTCCAGCGACCATGGTGATGAATGTGATAATCGTGAAAACGAGTTCGAGATTGTCACTCGTCCAGGTGAAGGCATGTTTGGGCCAGGGGGTTGCTGTTGCGGGTTGGGGAGAAACGGCCGTTATTATCGCGCCTGATGGCGAAACCTCAACGCCCATCGCTTGCACGCGTCGCATCAAATCTTGTGGCGAGATGAGTTCATCATCATATTTCACACTCATAACACCACCAGCATAACTAGCTGTGGCACGGCGTACGCCTGGTAGTTGGCCAACTTCCTTTTCTAGTGCCAATGCACAGCTTTCACAGGCGCGGCCACCATGCTTTCCCAGGCGCATCGTACAAGTATTCCAGCGGTTCTGTAAAGTAGGCGCGACCTGCGCGGCAACTAGATTAATTTGTCCAGCGGAAATGCGGTTTGGATCGTAGTCGAAGGCGACCGTTTCGTTTTGTGTATCTAATTCGATATTGACGATACCGCTGTGTTCGGAGACGGCTTCGCCTAATACATCCATGCAGCTATCATCATCTTCTAGGATATAAAGTTTGTTTGTTTCGTTTGTGTTCATATTTAATTTAAAGGTATCCCTTTGTTAGCATTCTAAGGATCACCCATGGAATTTAACATGGTGCATAAAATAAAATTAACCTTGGTTAAATTTTAATCAAAAACAAGGGTGAAGTCAACAAAACATTATTCATTTCTTAGCGCTGTCAGAAACGTTATGCTTAGGTTTCCAGTACTGATCTATAACAAAATAATTGATTACATGATTATAGAGGCAGAAACATGCAAATAATTAAACCAAACTTTAGACAGGAATCTGTTTGGGATTTTCCAAGACCACCAAAGGTAGAATCAACGCATAAACAGATATATTTTAATGAAAGCTTGATTGTTGATACAAAACGCGCTTGGCGTGTATTGGAAATGGGTTATCCACCCGTTTATTATTTGCCCCCTGAAGATATTTTGTGGGAAAGAAGTTATCCCACAGCCAGGCGGTTTTTATGGGGGCTGGATTACCAGCGATATTGTTGGGCCGTTCAAGAGGGCTCCTCGAACATTGGGTTGGTAAGCTAAGCGCAACTGAATGTCGATCATATTTGGGGCTGCGTTTATATTCATGCCTGAGTCGGCAGAATTAGCAATCGATGAACCCGCCGCTTCGCCAGATAATCTTCTAGACAATTCCTCAATGAGTGATGAAATTTCTGTTGTTCCTGTTATCGACTGTGAATTCTCATGAAAAATGGGGGGATGGCCTGGCTTTTACAGCCTGGTTTAGAACTCGTGATCTTATAAAAAACTTCCCGTTTTGTTTGTAGTAACCGCTTCAGCGGTCTGAACGACTAAAGTCGTTACTACGAACTTGTTTGCGGATGTTTACTTACTA
>JAGRDI010000558.1 GCA_020432765.1 Anaerolineales bacterium
CTCTGTACAAATCAAAAACCCAATACGGCCGTTTTCTGTTTTAATTGTCTCGAAACGGCCGTTGCCACGCGCATACCAGGAAGCCTCCCAGAAGTCAGGTTCATCGGGCAGATAATATTTGGTGTGGACAGCCTGGTAACCTTCTGATTGTGTCCAGACAAATGCTTCATTTAGGCGTTTGCCTTGTTTGGTAACGGGACGTGTACCGGCGATGGTTGCTGGCGAAAGTTCGTTGAAGCGTTTGATCCAGGTATCGTGGACCTGAACGGCCGTTTGCCACAAATTCACATCCACTTCGCGACGACCTGCCAGCCAGGTATAAAAAGGCATCTCCGGCAGCAATACCAAATCACTCCCCAGTGCAGACACATGCGCGACCAAGCCTGTCCACTGACCTTCTAACGTTTTCATATCATTGCTGAGTTCACATACGGTAACTTTCATTGGTTTCTCCCGAATTTTGCCTGCTGCTTTGTATTTTATCCCATTCGCTGACGAACTGCTGACGGCCGTTGCATAAAATTCCTCACAAGAATTAAAAACTGTAGCCCAATCTATTTATTGTGTAATAATATGAATGTGGCATTCGTGTTGTAGCAAAATTAGATTGCTCATAAAGTCAATCATCTAAGGTACAGGACTCTGGCGTTTTTTGTTCTTCCAGAGAGATTTGTCAACTTTTTGTTGAAGAGGAAAGTTGACAAATCTATTTTTCGCCGGATTCCAGTAAAGTGTAAGCATATGGAAAATAATATTCTAGATAACAAAAACTTGTGGCAAAAAAAATGGGCAGCAATCATTGATGCCTTTGATAAATTTGAGGAAGCGCTAGGAAAATCAGGGGATTCAACTCAAAATGGTGGTGAGACAACAACAAGTCCGAGCGATGATGATGAACACTCTCTCCAAAACAGTGTGGATAGTAGGCGAAGAGGTACATTAGGGCATCAACGAGAATTAATTCCACGCTTGCGAAATTTTTCAACAACAATTTTTAACTTTTTGTATGATGGGTTTTATCCTGAAAATGATGCCATTCGAGGAGGAGTTTTAGAAAGCGACCAGAATCTAATAGATGCTTTGAAATTGAATAATTTGTTAAAGCAACAACTCACTCCCAGCTACCCTAAGGACTATGTGATTAACAAGTTGCTGCGTCAGGTTTCATTAGATTTGGTGCGGCTGGAACAAGCCTTGCACTTGCGTTCAAATATCGCAGAGAACACCCAAAAACAACAAAGGATATATGCATTAGCTGATTTCCTTGCAGAAGAAGCCGTCAAGCCATGCAGTAATTACTACCTAAAATTTAAAGGTGAAAGTGAGAACAAAAAAGTCGTAATTACCCATCCGGCCAATGCTGTTGAAGTCCGGTTACTCCCTTATTGCGAGGCTGTGCTCATCGGATTCCCCATTACAGCTTATTTTGATGGCGTTACTATGTCAACAGATTTCCTGGCGCTCAGTCATGAAATGGGGCATATGCTTTACCGCAGTGGTCGTACTGAGGATAAAAACACATCCTTACGTGACGACCTGTATAAGAAACTCTATATTCGATTAGCACAATTACGGCGCAACCCGCAGGAAAGCCGTTGGTTGTTTCGCTGGCTGGAAGAGATTTTTGCCGACACTTACGGGTGTCTGCTTGATGGGCCGGTTTGTGTCGTTGGTTTTCAAGAGTTGTTAGCCACAGGTCGACCAACACATCTACATGAAGATGATGGTAAACACCCCATACCTGTTTTACGACCATTGATCCAAACCCAAATTTTGCGTTCAATAGCCAAAAAACATCCTGGCTGGCAAGAGGAAGAAGATGAAGGAGAAAAGGCTACCTTTAATATTCAAGAAATTGCTTCTTTATTGGATCTGGTTTGGCAAAAATGGGTGGAGAATCATTGGGATGGTTGGGTAAACAGGAAATGGCCATATGG
>JAGRDI010000559.1 GCA_020432765.1 Anaerolineales bacterium
GAAACTTGTGTGCGGTAGCCATCCGGCAAACGCCGAATAAACCAATCGGCATTGGCCAACTTAGCGGCGGCACGTACTTCTTCATCTGTGGCTGTAAGACGGCCGTAACGAATATTTTCTAGCACTGTACCTGAAAACAAAAATGTATCTTGTAACACAATCCCCAACTGCTGGCGGATCGAAGCTTGGGCTACATCCCGAATATCAAACCCATCCACCTTAATCGCGCCTGCATCCACATCATAAAAACGGCTCAACAAACTGATAATCGTGGTCTTGCCTGCTCCGGTTGGTCCTACCAGCGCGACGGTTTGCCCGGCAACGGCCGTCATACTCACATTCTTAAGCACCGGTTTTGCAGGGTTATACCCAAACGTCACATCTGCAAAAGTCACCTCACCTTGAATATTTGCCAAGGCGGGCGCATTCGGTTTGTCAGCCACCACCAGCGGCGCATCGAGTACCTCAAAAATGCGCTCCGCCCCTGCTAAAGCAGACTGTAACTGATTGTAAAGCATCGCAATGCCACGCATAGGCCGGAAAAAGTTCATGATATAAACCACAAAGGTCGCGATCACGCCCACAGACACAATCCCTTGCAGTGCCAACCAGCCGCCCAGCAAAGCCGTCGCCGCTATCGTGACCGTGCTCATCGTCGTAAACATAGGGCCTAATGCAGCCGTGATGATATCGGCCTTGGTGCCCGAACGCCGGTTGGCGGCATTCTGAGCCTCAAACTGTGCCACAGTATCATCGGCGCGTGCAAATGCCTGTACAACGCGGATGCCAGCAATATTTTCTTCCATGACAGCATTCATGCCGCCTAAATAATGCTGCACTTCACGAAAAGCCACCCGGCTGCGCCGCGTCACCCCAATTGTGATAAACACCATCAGCGGCAGCAATATCAAGGTGCCAATCGCAAGCTGCCAATTCAGCAAAAACATGGCGACCATGATCCCACCCAGCATTAATACATTGGTGATAAATTGGATCAGACCATCAGACAAGACGCGGTTGATCGCTTCGGTATCGTTGGTGACGCGGCTCATCAAATCACCAACACGATGCTGATCGTGATAAGCCATTGAGAGCATTTGGATATGGGCAAAAAGTTCGGCGCGTAAATCGGCGATGAGGTGTTGGCCAATATTCACCATCATAATGCCCATGATCAAGGCCGCCACAGCACCAATCAGAAAAATGATCAGCATTTGGATTGCGATTTGCCCAAGCTGCGCCAGGTTGCCGGGAGTTATGGCGCTGTCAATGGCACGGCCGAATAATATCGGTCCTGCTAAGGAGGCATAGGTACTAATGATGACAAACCCTGCCACTAAGATTAACTGGATGAGATACGGCCGTACATAACCAAACAATCGCCAAACTGTTGAACGAGTGTTACGTGCAGTCTCGCCAGTATGTGAACCGCCACCTCCAAAACCAAGGCGAACACGCGGGGCTTCACTCTTTTGCTGCGTCATCATTCCACCTCTGCATGTTGCAAGTTAATAGGTGTGCCTTCCCCAAGTTGGGAAGCCACAATCTCTCGATATATTTGACTATGCGCAATTAATTCAGCATGTTTACCTTCGGACACGATACGGCCGTGTTCCAAAACCAAAATTTTATCAGCATTCAACACGCTGCTGATACGCTGCGCGACAATAAATGTCGTGCAGTTATGCATCAGTTGGTCCAACGCTTTTTGTAACTTTGCTTCAGTTTCTAAATCGACTGCACTGGTGGAATCGTCCAAAATCAAGATGGCCGGTGATACCAGCAGCGCCCGTGCAATCGCAATGCGTTGTTTTTGTCCGCCAGAAAAGTTGGCTCCCCGCTCTTCGACAGGACTTTCATAAGCATAGGGCAATGCACTGATAAAATCATGCGCCTGGGCGGCTTTGGCCGCAGCGATTACTTCCTCTATTGTTGCTGTGGGACGGCCGTAGGCAATATTTTCGCGAATACTACCGCTAAACAAAATAGTTTGCTGTAAGACTACACCAATATTGGCACGCAATGCGCCCGGCTCCCAATCACGTACATCCACACCATCGATTTCGATTTGACCTG
>JAGRDI010000560.1 GCA_020432765.1 Anaerolineales bacterium
GAAAACGGCCGTATTCTCATAGATGATACCGATGTGCGTGATTGGAACTTGGAATCGCTGCGCTCGCAAATATCAACAATCGAGCAAGATGTGTTCCTGTTTTCGCGCACATTGGCCCAAAATATCGCCTTTGGTGAACCGGATGCTGACGAGGCGACGATTGAACGCGCTGCTCAAGAGGCACAAGCTGACGACTTCATCAAAAGTTTTAAGGATGGCTATGCAACTGAAGTTGGCGAACGTGGTGTGATGCTTTCTGGCGGACAGCGGCAGCGCATCGCAATTGCACGTGCTTTCCTCACCAATCCACGCATTTTGATTTTGGACGACAGCACGAGTGCCATCGACAGTGCGACAGAAGACAAAATCCAACGCGCCATGCGGCGTATCAGCCGCGAACGCACGACTTTTTTGATTACACATCGGTTGAGTCAGATTCGCTGGGCGGATCGCATTTTGGTACTCAAGCGCGGTGAGTTGGTCGATCAAGGTACGCACGAAGAGTTAATGGTACGCAGCAAAGATTATCAACGTATTTTTGCACGTTACGAATAATTAGGGAAATTGCATGGGCTTTATTTTAGACGGACTAGACACAGAAGATTATGACCGGCAATATAGTGACCGGGATTTGCTGAAACGCATTCTGGAATATTTTCGGCCGTATACCGGCAAAATGATCCTGGTAACGGCGATGATCACGCTGAATTCAGCTTTTACGATTGCCGGACCAATCCTTATTTCCGAGGCAATCGATATTTTAGCCGTAAATCCGACCAATCAGGCAATCTTACTGATGTCGCTGGGTATCCTTATTTTGGGGGTTTCAGCATGGGTTTTTAATTTCATTCGCCAATGGTTTTCGGCACGGGTGACAGGCAATGTTGTCTTGAAACTGCGTGAGGATGTTTTCGTGGCCACAGTGAGCCATGATATGTCCTTTTTTGATGATCATCCGTCTGGCAAAGTTGTCAGCCGTGTGACTTCCGATACACAAGACTTTGCCGAGACTGTCAATTTGACTTTGAACTTGTTCAGTCAGGGCTTGTTGGTAATTATGCTGACCATTTGGCTCTTTACCATCAATGTGAAATTGACATTGCTGTTAATTGTCATGACGCCTTTAGCGGTGATTATCGCGCTGAGTTTTAGAGGCATTGCGCGTAAAGTGACGCAAAATGCACGCCGCATCACTGCGACGATCAATGCACAAATTCAGGAGTCAATCAGTGGGATTGTCGTAGCAAAAAGTTTTCGGCAAGAACCGGCAATTTATGCGACCTTTGATGAAAATAATCGTCAGGGGTATAAGCTTGGGGTGCAGCGCGGTATGACGCTCATGTCGATCTTCCCGATTATGAGTCTTGCATCGGGGTTGGGAACGGCTTTGCTTGTATTTTATGGTGGTTTGGCAACCCTCAATCCGGCGAGCGGTGTCACGTCTGGGGATTGGTATCTCTATATGCAGGCGGTCGGTTTCTACTGGTGGCCGATGATGAATATTGCTTCCTTCTGGAGTCAGTTCCAGGATGGCCTTTCGGCGGCGGAACGCGCTTTTGCATTGATCGATTTGGAACCAAAGGTGATCCAAATGGCAGATGAGCCAATTGCACGAATCAACGGCCGTATCACCTTTCAAAACACCTTATTCAGCTATACAGATAAAGAGGTTGTTCTGCCAGATTTTTCGTTGGACATCTCTGCAGGCGAAACCGTCGCCATTGTTGGCCATACCGGAGCCGGCAAGAGCAGTGTTGCCAAATTGATCACGCGCTTTTACGAATTCCAAGGCGGTCAAATCCTGATTGATGATCGCGATATACGCACCCTTGACTTGGGTCAATACCGGCTGCAAATTGGCGGGGTGCCACAAGAACCATTCTTGTTTTCGGGCACAGTGGGCGAGAATATCCGTTACGGCCGTCCTAGCGCAACGGATGAGGATGTGATTACTGCGGCTAACAAAATCGGCCATGGTGATTGGCTTGAAGTGCTGCCGGAAGGCTTGGATACTGATGTCGGTGAACGTGGCAGTAGTTTATCTATGGGGCAGCGCCAATTGGTCGCTTTAGCGCGTGTGGTTCTCAAAAACCCGGCCATCTTCATTCTAGATGAAGCCACTGCCAGCGTCGATCCGTTCACTGAGACCCAAATCCAAGAAGGGTTGGATGTGATCATGGCTGACCGCACCGCCATTGTTATCGCGCACCGGCTTTCTACCGTGCGGCATGCTAACCGTATTATCGTCATGGCTAATGGCGGGATAATCGAGGAGGGTCAGCATGATGAATTATTGACACAAGGTGGGCATTATGCTGATTTATATAATACTTATTTCCGGCATCAGTCGCTTGAGTATATTAACTCTTGGGTGCAAGAGATCGAATAAGGATTCGTTTTCGCGAAGGTTTGCCCGTTTACCAATTCCCAAATTTAAAAACGGGCACACCCTAAGATTGGATAGAAGCTTCTTTTGGCCACAGATTTCGACGTGAGCCAGTCGAACGATCACCACGGATTGGTTTATTAGTTTGCCAGACATTCAATTACATCTTGTAATGTGGTGATCCGCATGATACCGTCTGGTAATTTGGCTGCGCCATTGCTATTACGGTCGAGCCAGATGCCACCGCCGTACCCCCCTTGCTGCACAGCGCCCAGCGCATCAACTTCCATATTATCGCCAATCAATATACAGGCTTTGGGTGCTGTTTTCACACGGGCAGCAGCCTTGCGAAAGATGGTACGTGCCGGTTTGTGGACGCCTTCCTCCTCGCTGATTGTAATATGGTGGGGAGGGATAAATGCGCCGACCAAATTTTCCATTATGGGTCGCGCCGTGATTGAATGGTTTGACACAATTCCTAAAGTATAATCTTGTACGCGAAGTTGTTCTAAAACGGGTAATACATCAGGATAAAGTGCTGTTGGCAGCAGGGCATAAGTGCTGTAAAGGCGAATTAACAGGGGCCAACTTAAGTCCGGATGGCCTAATTTTTTTAGTAGATGATAATAACCCCAGCCGATTTGCTGACGTGTTTGTGGGGAAGTGTGCCACGGTATTTTACCCGCAGCATGGTCAGCGGCTACTGCAGCTAAGGCGTTTTCAATTTGACTTTGTGAATAATCCAAGCCAGTGATTGCAAACATGGCAGTTAGTCGGGCGCTGAAATCATCAGTGCCGACTTCAGAATAGGCCAGGGTATGATCCCAATCAAAGAGCACGGCCGTTATAGGCATATTATCGTCCACCATCATTCACCACTTGCAATGGGCAGCCATACAGTAACGGCCGTGCCTCGATCAAGCTCGCTTTCGATCTCAATTTTGCCCTTATGCCGCTCTATTATCTCCATGCAAATTGTCAATCCTAATCCGGTACCGGGCGCTTTGCTTTTTTTACTGGCACGGCCGCGATAGAAGCGGTCATAAAGTTGGTCCATTTCTTCAGGAGCAATACCGAAGCCTGTATCTCTAATGCATACCCAAACGGCCGGTCTAAAATCTAGATTGCCGGTACCAAACTCCCAAACAACTTTTCCCTCTTCTGGCGTATACATGATCGCGTTCACAAGCAAATTAATAATAACTTGTTCTAGTTGATCATAATCAGCCATAACCGGTGGCAACTTGTTGGGTAAGTTAATTGTTAAAACAATGTTTTGGGTTTGGGCACGTTTTTGATATGCATCAACAACTTTAATGACCAAGTTGTCTAATTTAACTGGACTGATTTGAGCTGGCAAACCACCTGAATCGAGCATGGAAAGATCCAGCAAGTCGCGGATTAAGCGCGTGAGGCGGTCAGTTTCCTGGTTCAAAACGTCTAAATAGCGTTCTTGATTTTTAGGTTTACCGTGTTCTAGTAATTGAAGATAAAGCGATATATTGGCTAGAGGTGTTTTTAATTCATGGGAAACGTTAGCAATAATATTGCTTTTTAAACGGTCTACTTCCTTTAATTTGCTAATATCAGATTGCACAGCCACAAAACCACGCACCTGGGCATTATCCACTTCAATTGGCGCAATAGTTAGGCTGGCGTCATAA
The DNA here is from genome assembly GCA_020432765.1 of Anaerolineales bacterium. GTDB lineage: Bacteria > Chloroflexota > Anaerolineae > Promineifilales > Promineifilaceae > JAACFF01. The sequence continues at coordinate 4,051 of JAGRDI010000560.1, forward strand.
GGCTGGCCACCTTTACGTTGTTGACTTAATTCTCCATTCCAACCACGGCCAGATTGAACGGTCGTCCAGATTTGGGACAACGTTTCTGTTGCAGATAAATCACTACCTAAAATAGTTAAAGGCTTTCCCAAAAGTTCGTCAGCCATATATCCTGTCATTTTTAATAATGCTGGATTTGCGTATAAAATGATCCCTTCTGGGTTTATAAAATACATACCCTCACCGGCACTATCTAGAATAGCTTGGGTACGATCGCGTTCTTCGCGCAATTCTACTGTGCGTTCAGATATTTGTTCCGCTAAACTATCAGCCTGGCGGCGTACTGCTTCATAAAGGCGAATATTCTCTAAAACAGGTGCAATTTGATTGGACAATGCTTGTAACAGTTCAATATCGGCTTGTGGATAAAAATCGTCGGGATCACGGCGACCCAAAAGCCAGATTCCTAAAGTTGTTTCACGTGTTTTTAAAGGGATGACTAAACGCACCCAATCCCATGGAGGTTGCAGTGCTTCTGGCGAAGGTACATATTGATCAGCCTGAGCAAGGAGGTTTTTTATGGGTCGTGCAAACGGCCGTTGCGCTGTAATCTCAACCCCTTGTGTATACCATACTTGCTCCTGATCATCCTCAAACGCATAGAGTAAGGACTGCCGAATAAGCAAACTTGGCAATATATCTTCATTAAGTAAACGTACCAGGTCGTCACGGCTAAATGCTGACGGAATTTGGTCAGCGAAAACGCGGATAACTTCATCGGGATCATACTCTGTGCCATATGCCAATCGATTTACCCAACGTTGAATGCGATTAAATAAATAAGGGGTTACAGCCACAAATATGATTGCAATCGCTAAAAAATAGATGGTTCGCCCACTTGGAGATACAATAAATTGCATACCAAAAAGCAAAAATATCAACAAAATTGGTGGAAAAAGCAGCATAAAGCTGTATTGACTTAACAAACGGTTTGCCCGAAATTCCAGAACGCCTAGTTGGTGTTTATAAATGGCATAAACATAGAAAAAGGGCAATATTGGAATGGCTAAATAGGCGACTGTCAAAGCTAATTCACTGGCGGCTGGTATCTTCAATAAATTTGGCACAAAAGCCACGACAATACCCGGAATAAAAGCCAATGCAATGCCGGTTAACATTAGGCGGGCAGCAACACGTTCTGATGCTGTGGTTTCTGATCGCAGCAAACGATAAGCGAGCAAACCAAGACTAACTATGAGTGCCAAAACAAACCCATTTGAAGCCAACTGCCGCGGCGCTATTTGCAAAAATTCAAGGAGTGCAAAAAACAAAGCAAACGCATAGAGTAGCGGCAAAAAATAGCGTATGATTCGCGGGAAAATTGCACGCGGCACAATCAAATGTAAATGTATTGTGACAGGAACAAGTAACCAACTACTTATACCAAACAAGATTCGAGATCCAGCAACCTGCCAATTGGCAATTGTTCCTAGTACTGTCCAAATTGCGATTAAATAAAAGAAGGCAACTAATAAACGCCAACGATCATCACGTGGGCGTAAAAAAAGCAAGACGGCCGTACCCGCAAACCAAAAGGGATAAAACCATAAGGTAGCGACAAAACGACGAAATCGATCTTCAGGCCCAATTTCGGGCATCTTTAAGATTAACGGTTTTTCGATACCTACAACTGTGAGTACCACGGTGTCACCAGGATTATTATTCGCAAAAGGTACAGTCAAACGATCATCTATAAAATCTGTATGAACTAAATTATCAATTCGTGTCAATACCATCCCAATCTCAAGATTGGGATGCGTCGATTCATTAACTGTCCAACCTTGTAAACCGGTTGTTATTTCAATGCCGGGATAAGGAACTCGAAAAATATAAGCAATTGTGTAATAAATTTGTATCGATAAGACGCCAAGCGCCATCAAAATCAAAACCCAATCAGCATATCCTTTATTCCTAACTCTTAAACCCATATTTTTCAGTCCAAGCCTTCGCGTAGTTTCGATTTTTTGTTTGTAGTAGCCGCTTCAGCGGCCTGGACGGCTAAAGCCGCTGCTACGAACTTGGTTTGCATGATTATTTAACAGGCATTGTAGAAGCTAAACCTTACTTATTTTCTATAGGACAATGTTTCCTGTAAAGTTGCTAAAGAGATTTCGGTTCCCCCAGATTTTAATAGTGGCAAAAGGGCATCTTGGGCATAGGTATCCAAAGTGATTTGCAACACTTGTGGATTCGGTAATGATATTTCTTGCAAAGTTTTTTGGGCAATTTGATAACGCTCGATCATCTGGTAGGTTGCGTAGCTGACAGCACCACACGATATCAATATTTGTTGCGCTTCATCTAATAGTTGTGAATCTTCGGCCACGGCATGCAGAATCTGATTAAACCGATCTTTTTCCGCATAGTCAGCGGTTTGTGCGTAGAGAAGTAGTAAATTATTACGACCTTGCTGCCAATCAGCGTTTACTGGTGTTTGTAAGGCATCATGCAAATCATCTTCAATTTGAATGATTTCGCCAATGATCTTGCCAAAACGGAACAAAGCCTGAGTAACGGCCGTGTCAGCATTCGCAAAAATTCCCCCGATTTCGTAAACTGCCCCATAAAATGGGGTGCTCTTGGCATCGACTTGTTTCCAATAGTTAGCTTCCCCCGTCAAATTTTGAGCATCTAACTGTTGGCCAGCAGCAGTAGCCAGCGCTGCTTTTGCTAAACAAGCTGACAAATTTGCATGCTGTACGTGGCTCACTGGAGCCATCGCCATCAAGCGGAAAGCCGCCGCCTGCATGGCTAAAGCGATATTAGCCACATTCCCTATGCCGC
>JAGRDI010000561.1 GCA_020432765.1 Anaerolineales bacterium
AACTTGTTTGCCAGACCGCTTCTTCAGCTTGTGTGAGCTGTGGCAGCAGATATTGATCGATGGCGTTGTCGCGTTCGGTACGGCCGATTTTCTTTCTAAAAGGTAAATTTAAGACACGCGGATGTTGGCGTAAAAACCAGGTGTCGGCTTTGCTGCCGGCCAAGCGCGTACAGTGGATGCGTGATTGTTGTCCAGCCCCCATGCCAATGAGTTGGCCATCGACGACATAACAGACGGAATTGGATTGGGTGTATTTGAGGGCAATTAGGGCAATGAGCATATCGCGGATGGCTCTATCAGGCAGCGTTTTGTTCTGGGTGACAATGTTTTTTAGATCGCTCACGGTGGGAACGGCCGTATTATGTCCCTGCTCCAACGTTAATCCGAAAACCTGGCGCTGTTCTAATGTGGGTGGTTCATAAGTAGAGTCGACTTGAATGATGCGGTAGCTGCCTTTTTTCTTTTTACGCAAAATCTCCAATGCTTTTGGTTCATATCCGGGGGCAATGATGCCATCGGAGACTTCGCGCCGGATGAGTTGTGCCGTATAGTCATCGACCGGATCGCTTAGTGCGACCCAATCGCCAAATGAAGAGATGCGGTCGGCACCGCGTGCCCGTGCATAGGCAGTTGCCAACGGTGAAAGGATGATATCACCTGTGAAATAAGCCTGTTTGAGTGATTTAGGGAGTTGAGTTGCAACGGCCGCTCCCGCTGGACTGACATGTTTGAACGATGCAGCTGCCGGTAAACCCACTGCTTGTTTTAACTCGCGCACCAACTGCCATGAATTGAGTGCGTCCAATAAATTGATATAACCGGGCGTGCCATTGAGTATTTCAATCGGCAAAGCCCCCTGATTCACAAAAACCCGCGCCGGTTTTTGGTGTGGGTTCATCCCATAACGTAATTCGATTTCGTTTGTCATGTCAATAAATCACGTGGCGTATGCTTTCTAAATACTTTCTAAATAGGCTGTGATTGCTTTGTCATAATCACGTGTATGTTTAAAAGCTTTGGTGGCCAGTGCCTTTCGTTTTTGAATATCGAGGGTGTTGTTGCGCAAATCATTTAAGATGCCGGGGTAGTCGGCGGGGTCACAAACGGCCGTCACACGCGCAAAGTTTTTAGCCGCAGCACGCAGCAGAGTGACACCACCAATGTCGATTTGCTCAATCGCTTCAGCCATGGTTACCCCCGGTTGGGCAATCGTCGCGCTGAAGGGGTACAAGTTGCAGACGACCAGGTCGATCATGCCGATATTTTGAGCAGCCAAATCGACTCGGTCGCTTTCAATATCACGGGCGAGAATGCCGCCATGCACAGCCGGATGTAATGTTTTAACACGACCCCCCAGCATCTCTGGTGCGCCTGTAACTGCGGCCACATCAATAACCGGAAGGCCACCTGAACGCAGCAGCCGCGCTGTGCCGCCGCTGGCGATTAGCTCCCACCCCAATTCTATTAATCCGTGGCCAAGTTCAACTAAGCCGGATTTATCGTATACGGAAAGAATGGCTCGTTTGTTCATGAAGCAAAATGTACCACAAGACCGTCCTCTGTGCATAGCATAATTTTCACAAATAACAACTGGACACTGGCGTTTTTTATTTTACTAGAGGAGACTTGTCAGGTTTTATGATCAATTTGCTCACATTCCATTCGTGATAGAAATCTGACAAGTCTAGAATTCGCCAGGCTCCAGAAATAAGAGTAATTCGTGTATCTTTGTGGCGAAAAAAGATAAGTTAAGAAACGGCCGTAATAAACCGCGCTAGCATATTATCAATGCCGGGAACTTCATCTTTTAGGTCTTCGGCAAGTTGCTGCTGCCCCAAACCAAGCAGTTTAAGGTGCAGATCGTTTTTTGCGCCGGCACCTGCTACGTCTAAAACAATATCAATTGAAGCAATGAGATCATTGGCAGTTGTTTGATATTCAGGCGAAGCGAATTCCAAATTCATTTTTAACCACTGAATGATTCGTTGAAGCTGCGGGTCACTTGGGTTTGCTGTGGAAGCAGATAGCGTTTGGGATTCTGGTGGGGACGGTGCATAAGTTGTTTTTTGCACCGATGCTGAAGCACCACCACCGATTGCAATGCCTTCAGCACCGGAAATGTCACCAACTGTAATTTGATCGCCACCAACTTTGTCACCACTGAATTTGTCCCCTACAATGTGATCACCACCATATTTGTTGCCCTGCACAACATCCCCATAATAATTATGCTGCACAACCTGTTGGAGATCTTCGCTGGCGACGGATTCTGGCAAGCTAAAATCGACGGGTACGTTTTCCCAAGGTACATGCGGCCGTTGCATGCGTAACAAGTCAACCATTTCTTGCAATTGCCCTTTGCGTGCCAGCGATACAATCAGATTGCGTATAAAGGCGGACTTCATGTTGCCGGGAATATTTTCGTAATCGACGCCCATTTCAAAACAAAG
>JAGRDI010000562.1 GCA_020432765.1 Anaerolineales bacterium
CGGCGGTTTTATGGGCTTAAACATTAACACGGCCGTTGACACCCAAGCCTTACCCGATACCGAAGCACTTTCACTGGAACAAATGATACACGAAACGCAATTTTTTGAATTACCCGAAAATTTGAATGACCCGACTAAAGGTGCGGACCAATTCAACTACACGTTGCGCGTCGAAACACCCGAACAGGATCATACCATACACACAACTGATATCACTGCACCTGATTCGTTACGGCCGTTGCTCTCTCGTTTAACCTATCTGGCTCGGCAAAAACCCCGTGAAAAGTAACAATGCAACGGATAAAAGTTACACGGAGTTTCACAGAGGAAGCCAGGAGAAAACCTTTTCATTTTTTATCAGCACCAACTTCCACCCAGCAAATGTATCGTTGTTTACCTGAGTAAAGACGACTGCGCGGAGTGGTTGCGGAATGTGGTATTATTAGGTGTGTTTGTTAAAGGACTAGGAAATGAAGAAATATGAATATTGTTTATGGAGTAAGGTTGGTTGTGGACTACGAACTACCTCTCCAAGCTCAGCCGAAGGAATCTATCAAGAAATCAAGAGATTTTTTCCGAAAGCAGAAATAAGGCGACAAAAAACTTCAATTTCCTTACAGGACAACAGTACTATTTTTGTTTCGATAAATTAAAATGTTCAGATGAAAATTATTGGTGGATATTAGATTTGCTACTTAATCAGGGATGGGAGCCTTTTGCAGTTGACGGCCCGGATGTATATTTACGCATGGCAACAGAGCCAACAGAATGACCGCACCAGATCTTTAACGGGTGTTATTGCCGGAAGCTTTTTTTGATTATCGGTTCTCTTAGTAGCCTGTCTACACCCGTTACACCGACAAGAATCGTTGACCCCTCAAGGGTTTTAGCAACGTATGGAATTGGTTTTTATCATGACTAACCATCAACTAACACCGATCGAACAAAAAGAGATTGAATTTTACGGCGATGAATTGACGGCCGTTCGTGCCAATGATGGACATATTTATGTTGCCATCAAGCACATGAGTGAATCACTGGGGTTAACCGTCGCACCCCAAACCCGTCGTATCAAACGAGATGAGATCCTGGTTGAGGGTTATAAAGGGATAACCGTTTTGGTTACCCCTGGCGGTCATCAGACAATGGGGATGTTGCGTGTGGAGCTAATTCCGATATGGTTAACCGGTATACGCGTGGCCAGCATCAAGGAAGAATTAAGAGACAAGCTGAAAAGTTATAAAAAAGAAGCGGCTGCTGTGCTGTGGGAAGCATTTCAGGAAGGACGTCTGACGGCCGATCCTGTTTTTTCCGAACTGTTGCAACAGACCGATTCTGAAGCGGTGCAGGCTTATAAGCTGTTTGAAGGGCTGTTGAAGCTGGCACGTAATCAAATCATATTAGAGGCACGCATTGACAACCATGACCAAACCTTAGAAGATTATGGCCATCGGCTGGAAACCATCGAGGCCGATATGGGTCGGGCGGATCGACACATCACTGAGAGCCAGGCTACAGAGATTAGTCAAGCTATCCGAGCAATTGCTTTGGTACTCTCAAAAGCATCTGGCCAGAATGAATACGGCCGTTGCTGGGGCGAGTTCTACCGAAAGTTTGGTGTATCCAAGTATCGCAGTTTACCAGCGTCCAAGTTTGATGAAGCTATGACTTGGTTATCAGAATGGCATCAATCGCTTGTAGGAGATAGTCCATTTTAGCCTGCACCTCCTCCAAATCTCCGTGCGACTCCATTCAATCTCCGTGTCTCTCCGTGTTCCTTTCCTAATCTAACTAGTATAGTGCCTCATCTAACAGCTCATGCTCTTCACGCAAGCGTAAATAGCTGTCATAGCGTGCAGGTGAGAGACGGCCGTCAGCCAAAGCCGTGCGTACCGCACAGCCCGGTTCATGTTGATGTGTGCAGTTGCTAAAACGGCATTGTGCCACCAGCGGACCAATTTCACGAAAATAGGCGTCCAATTCACTCGGCTCAACATCATATAGCGCCAACCCACGAATCCCCGGTGTATCAGCCACATAGCCGCCGCCTTCTAACGGAAACATTTCCGCATGACGTGTTGTGTGCAGCCCTTTTTCTGTAGCCGCACTCACTACACGCACCTTTAGTCCCAAGCCCGGTTCAACCGCATTCAGCAAACTGGACTTACCCACACCCGATGAGCCGGCCAGCACCGAAATTTTGCCTTGCAGTTCTTGGCGCAGCTCATCCACCCCAACCCCCTCATTCGCACTGGTGTAAATGACACGATAGCCAATGTCCGAATATACCTGAAACATATCCCGTGCCTTATCAGGAACAGCCAAATCAATTTTGTTCACTACAATCAGCGCCGGTAAATCGTTACTCTCGGCTACGACTAAAAAGCGATCCAGCTTGCGCAAGCTTGGGCGTGGTTTTTTGATTGCAAATACAAACACAACCTGATCTGGATTTGCAACCAAGACCTGTTCGCGATCAGATGAAAGGCGGCGGCGGTCAGCCTGGACACGTGAGCGTGATAAAGCTGAATGACGTTCAGCTACGGCTTCGATAATGCCTGTATTTTCTTCGGTAAGGGAAATGGTGACCCAATCGCCCAGAGCCACGATGTCGGTTTCGAGCCACTCTTTTTTGAGACGGCCGGGAATTTGTGAAATGATGGCGCCTTGCTCGGTTTCAACGGTAAAAAAACCGCTCAACGCTTTGATGACACGTCCTTCAAGTTGTTGCAGATAGCTATCCTCCACTAAATTTTTATCTTTCGCCTAATAAAAATGGGATACAGATTTTCACTGATAAACACTGATTTATTTGCGTGAACAGTTCGGTTTTACACCGCACAAGTCAGCGCCATGTACAGAGGAGACGCCACGCCGCTGC
>JAGRDI010000563.1 GCA_020432765.1 Anaerolineales bacterium
CTAGAATTCGCCAGACTCCAGTAAATATGTTATGCTTTCCGCCATAATTTAAGTTTATGGAGAAACGTATGCGGCGGTGTTGCGGAAGGGTATTTCGTAGACATAACCAAATTAATCAGACTTTTTGAGGGGCACATCACCTAAAGTGATGTGCCCCTCTCTCTTTTTAAGGGAATAGATGATGACGAAATTCATTTTTTTTACAGGCGGTGTGGTTAGTTCAGTGGGTAAGGGTGTTACGGCCGCTGCATTAGGTCGTTTGCTTAAAGCACGTGGCTTAAAGGTGATGGCACAAAAACTTGATCCCTATATCAATGTTGATCCGGGCACAATGTCACCCTATCAACATGGCGAGGTTTTTGTTACCGAAGATGGCGCTGAAACGGATTTGGACTTGGGTCATTACGAACGTTTTATCAACGTCAATTTGAACCAGGTATCAAATGTCACTACTGGTCAAGTGTATGCAGAAGTCATTGCACGTGAACGGCGTGGCGACTATTTGGGCGGCACCATTCAGGTGATTCCACATATTACCAATGAAATCAAGCGCACGATTCATCTGGTGGCCGAAAAAAGCCGGGCTGATGTGGTATTGGTTGAGGTGGGTGGTACTGTTGGTGACATCGAAAGTTTGCCTTTTCTGGAAGCAATACGCCAGATGCGCTCGGATGTTGGTTTTGAAAATACTTTATATGTGCATGTGACATTTTTACCCTATATCAAAGCCAGTCATGAGTTAAAAACAAAACCGACGCAGCACAGCGTGCGTGAGATTCGGGGTATTGGTATTCAGCCAGATATGATCATTGCACGTGCCGATTATCCGATTCCTGAGGAACACATCGAAAAAATTTCGTTGTTCTGTGATGTGAAAAAAGAGGCTGTGATCCCGGCCACGACCAGTGATATTCTTTATAATATTCCATTACTTTTGAAGGCAACGGGGTTGGATGATTATGTCATCAAACGTTTGAATTTAAGTACAACTGTAAAGCCTGATCTTAGTGAATGGGAACAGATGATTGAGGAAATTCGCCAACCGAAACCGACTATCCGCATCGGTATTGTTGGCAAATATGTTGAGCTGCATGATGCGTATATGAGTGTGCGCGAGGCATTGTACCATGCCGGTATTGCCAATAATCGTAAGGTTGAAGTGGAATGGATTCATTCGGGAGATTTAGAAAAGAAGCGGGGATGGGAACAATTTGAAGGTTTGGATGGCATTGTTGTGCCGGGGGGCTTTGGTGAACGTGGTGTCGAAGGCAAAATTATGGCTGCACGCTGGGCACGTGAGCGTATGGTGCCTTATTTGGGTTTATGTTTGGGTATGCAGGTGATGTGTATCGAATTTGCGCGTCATGTGTTGCAAAGCGATGAACCGAATAGTACTGAATTTGATTCACAGACTGAACATCCTATTATTAGCTTGATGCCGGATCAACAAGGCTTGGCAGACATGGGAGGTACAATGCGCCTGGGAGCTTATCCTTGTGTGCTTGTGCCGGGAACACGTGCGGCTTTGGCTTACAACAAAGCTGAGGTTTCCGAGCGACATCGCCATCGATGGGAGTTTAATAATGCGTACCGGGAGGTTTTGGGGGCTGCGGGAATGACGCTGAGTGGTTTGTCACCCAACGGCCGTTTAGTCGAAATCGCAGAAATTCGTAATCATCCGTTTATGCTTGGCAGCCAATTTCATCCCGAATTCAAAAGCCGACCTAATAAACCGCATCCATTGTTTAGCGCCTTTTTGGCTGCTGCAGTGTGCCATCAAACGGCTGATAGTTAGGGGTTTAGCGGTGTATTTCTGTCATTTACTCAAAATTGACATGCTTGCAGGGTGTTGAATACGGCCGTTTCTTCTACTTCACCCGTAAAAAAGGCATCGCCAACTGCACGGATCAAAATAAAACGTAATTGGCTGCCCGCCTTTTTCTTGTCGCTAAACATTGCGCGATAAATTTCTGTGGAGGATAAGCTTGCCGGAATGCGCGTGGGTAAACCGACATGTATTAAAACATTTTCAATTCTGGTTTGTAATCTGGGATCACAGTGTCCTAACTGCGCTGATAAGTGTGCGGCGGCGACCAATCCCATGGCCACACCTTCGCCGTGGCGCACTGCATAACCGCTAACCTGTTCAATCGCATGACCAAATGTGTGTCCCAGATTTAATAGTGCGCGACGGCCAAGTTCATAGGGGTCTTCTTGCACGATATCGCGTTTTACCTGGATCGCGGCTGTGACTAAATCTTGTAATGAAGCCAGTAAAGCGGTGTTGTCTGGCCTTAATGACCAGTCACCAGACTCAAAGCGTGTGAATAAATCTGGATTTGATATCAAGCCATGTTTGATGATTTCTGCTAAACCAGCGGCAAATTCGATGGTCGGCAATGTTTGTAAGGTGGTCAGATCAGCCAAAACAGCTTGCGGTTGTTTGAATGCGCCAACCAAATTTTTGCCTTCGGGCAAATCTACACCCGTTTTACCACCGACACTCGCATCGACCATCGACAATAAACTGGTGGGACATTGTACTACAGGCACACCGCGCATGTAGCTGGCTGCTACAAAGCCGGCCATGTCACCAACTACACCACCACCAAGAGTGACAATGGTGCATTTACGATCCACGCCTGCTGCCAAAAGCTGACTATAGAGCGTGTTGACAGTGGCCAAAGTTTTATATTTTTCACCGGCCGGAACAGTTAGTGTAG
>JAGRDI010000564.1 GCA_020432765.1 Anaerolineales bacterium
CAAACTGGTCTGGATACGAAATACGCAATATTAGCCATCTGCCCTCTGGAATCCTAAGGGCCAAAAAAAATTCAATGAAGCGTTTGCTCTTCAAGATCGCACGCAACCGGTTTGCCGCTTATTTCATTGGCAATGCGTTTGCATATTTGACACCTTTGATGCCGCTGGACAAGTTGTATGCTGACGATTACGCTTTCATTTGAAAGCCTAAAGCAAAGGCAGCTCTAAAACTCACGCAGCAGCTGCACATAGCCGCGCAAACTTTCCCCCATACGTTCAATTGAGATGCTTTCGCCAGCAATATGTGCCTGCTCTTCTTCGGCGGGAGAATAGCCAAGCACAGGAATACCGAAGGGCGTAAATAAACGGCCGTCCGTGGCAAACTGATAGCAGCTCAGGGCAGGCTCATACCCCACACCGCGACCAATCGCTGCCTGCGCACGCTGTACAACATCACTTTCGGGCGGTGTATAAAACCCATAAATCGTTTCATCAGAATCCGAGAAGGGCGCATTCGTCCACCCATCGGCAATGCTGATTGACCATTCATCAACCAAATTGCGCACAAAGGCGTTTAAGCTGTTGCTGCTTTCAGAGGCTGTGCGGAAATCTAAAAGAACCCGCGCCCAGGCGGGCGTCACATTGCCACTTTTGGTATCCACTTCAATAATCGTGGGGGCAACTGTTGTTTGACCAAGCAATGGGTGGCTGGACAACTGTTCTTGGGCAGCGGCTAGTTTTTGCAAAAAGTCAGCCAGCGCGTAGTTCGGATTACGGCCGTTTTGTGGCACACTGGCGTGCACAGAACGGCCGTCGAATTTGACCCACATTTGTAAGACACCACGGTGACCCAGAGCGATCTTATTTTCTGATGGTTCGCCTAATACAACCAGCGCCACCTCATAATCCAGGTTTTTCACCCAATAATCAGCACCTGCACCACCAATTTCCTCTTGCACCACGCCAGAAAAAACCACATCACGCAGCGGCCGTTCGCCGCCGCGCAGCAGCGCTGCCATGCTGTGCACCTGCACCGCCAACGGCCCTTTGATGTCACACGCGCCACGTCCGATAATACGGCCGTTGACAATCGTGCCAGAATAAGGCGGCACAGGCCACAAGCTGATATCACCAGGATCGACATGATCAGTATGGCTGTTGAGAACAAGAGTGGGCAGCTCACGATTTTTGCCATGGATACGGCCGTTGACATTACCTATCTCATCAAGCCAGACCTCATCAAAATCCAAAGCTCGCATTTCTTCCGCAACCAGAGATGCCAGTTCACTTTCTTCATACGGCATACTAGGTGTTTGAATCAAACGCTGTGTGAAATCCACACAATCAGCCAGTAACTGTTCCCAATCTATCTTCAAAACTTACTCCTATTAAGCATTGAAAAGGCGCCAATAAAATGAATAAAACAGGTCAAGCTACGTCTATCCAATCGTGTAACCACCACGCTGCGTGTGGCATGCCACTGTCGTAAACGGCCGTTGCCAGCGCTTGTTTATCAATGGATACACGCCGAAACATGACATCGAGTGCTCCGTTTACGGCCGAGATCAGTGCATACTCAGCCCACAATGGATTAATCGCCCGTTTTTTCAGTTGGATAAATGACAATCCTACACTGCCCGGATTGATCAACAAACCATCCCCATACCGCCGCAGCATCGCTTGATGGGTATGTCCACCAGCCATAAGCGCGGCTTGTTGTTCTGCAAACATGGATGCTAACTCAGCATCTGTTGTGGTGGGCAAAATCAAATCGCGATTAAACCGGGGCGACCCATGATAACACAACAATTGTTGATCACCTCCCAATGGCACTGAAATTGTTGGTTGGAATGACCGTATAAAAGCCAAATCCTCGGAATCAAGCTGTTCCGCAGCCCATAACTCCATATCTAACAGAAAGGCAGAATCTTCATCAACGGCCGTCCACGGTTTAGGCTGCAAAAGCCATTCATCCGTATTGCCCATCACCACCGGCCAGCCTAATATTCTGAGCCGTGCGAGCACCTGACGCGGCTGCGGACCATTGGCAGCTACATCGCCTAAACAGATAACCATATCTGGGCTGTACTGGCGTAAATCGGCTAAGGCAGCCTCGAATGCCACCAAATTGCCATGTATGTCAGAAATAAGCGCAAGTCGCATAACGCTTCACCTTAGATCAGTCTGCACCGAAACAACCACGGCCAACATTTCACGCTGACCACGACTGAGAGGAGAACGGCCGACCATAATCGCACCATAAAAATCCATCAAGCTTTGTCGTTTGTTAGGAAAGCTTCGCACTGTGTATTTAAAGCTACGCTAAGTTGTAATGCATCTGGTGTACGCAAAAAACGGTAACGCGCTCGCAGTTCAGCAGCGCGTTCTGCAACGGATGAATCAATTATACGTAATTCAAAATTTGTGCTGTTGGTTAAAAAGTCACGATATTGTTGCGACAACTCTGTAGCACGAACCCGCAAAGGATGTATGAGCACTTCTGTTAGCGTTAATGTAGAGGTAACACCAACTATTCGATCCTGACTGATTAGTTGGAAAGCTTCGATTAGCAGAGCATCGTATGTAGGGTGTGCTTCAACAAAATAAATGATCGGTGAGGTATCGAAAAATAAACGAGAAACTGTGCTTAGCAAGTCCTGAAAGTTGGTCATGTGGTATCATTCCACTCTTCGCGTAATGAATTGACATACGATTCGACATCAACATTTCGCCAAATTTCTTTGCCCAGTCCATGCAATTCCAAAATGTCTCTTTTTCTATCCAATTCTTGTTTTTTTGTCTGTTGGGACAAACTTTTAGCAGTCATGATTAGCAACTGTAATCGCTCCCCTGAGGGAAGTGACCTGACATACTGTTCATAAATTTCATTAGCATTCAATAGTTCCATAGTTATCACCTTGTTTATAGTGTACTCTGCCTTTCAGGGTAACTCAACAGTTTGATCCTATAAGCTTCAATATGGACATGGTGTTTAGTACTGCTTTGGGGACAAATGAACTTTGCAGAACATATTCCTGCTCTTTGCTGCCATCTTCGCTGCGTTCAGAACAATGCGCATTGCCGCCGGCAGGGCCCAGCCCGTCCAATGTGGGAATCATGTGCCAGATAAAATTGCCGTCGCTTAAACCGCCGCGATCTTCAGGCACAATCACATAACCACACGCTGCGCCCGCCTCATGCCAAATATCTATCAAGCGTAAATTGGCCGCATTACGCGGCCAGGGAGCAACTTTTGTGTACACTTCAACATTGACGCGGCATGCATAGGTGCCATCGGCAGATTGAACAGTCGATAACCCATCCAGCGCCACCATATTGGCTAAACCCTCAGTAAATACCGCTTCATCGAAGGCACGCATCTCCACACTGGCTGAAGCAAAATGTGGAACACGGTTGATTACGGTGCCGCCTGCTACAGTGCCAACATTGAAAGTTAAGAAACGGCCGTAATCAGTAAAGCCACAAATGCGTTGAATCACCTCAGCCATTTGCAGCACGGCGTTAGCGCCTTCCTCATGGGCACTGCCTGCATGAGCAGCCCTGCCATCCACAGTCAGTCGATAGACAGCCATGCCTTTACGTGAAGCAACCAGGTGAAATTTATTGCCGTCTTTTTCCCAATTACCCGGCTCAAAAACCAAACATGCCAGCGCATCTTCCCCCAGGTGTTGAACACACAGTTTGCCAAAATCCCGTCCCCCCGTCTCTTCGTTAGCATCCAACAAAACCACCCAGGTCACCGCATCGAAAATGTCTGGCGCGAAGGTTTGAACAGCGGACAACAGCATATAAATCATAATCGTGCCGCCTTTGATATCGACGACACCAGGTCCATAAATACGGTCACCTTCTTGACGCCAACGAAAATCGTTACGTTCTTCTTCGTCTGGCGGAAAAACGGTGTCCAGGTGGGAAACAAGACCAATTTTGGGCGCTGCTTGATTTTTGGATGGGCGTGTTAAGATAAGGTGACGGCCGTACATGGCATGCACTGATTGCACAGTTTCAGATGAAAACCCCAGCGGCGCAAAAACTTCGGCAGTCATTTTGCCCAATTTATTCACACCAAATGGATTGGCTGTAAAACTATTAATCGCCACCATGTCACGCAGCAGCTGCATATATGCCGGCATCTGGTTTTCAAAGAAGGCGTTTAACTGCTGTTTAAATTCAGGTGTCGTATTAGCCGTCATAATATTCCATAATCAAACGCCGCATAGCACGCACATTCAGCAGCGCTTTGGGCACAAATGTCGCTGGCAAAATATATTCCTGATCTTTGCTGCCATCTTCACTGCGCTGCGAACAATGTGCATTGCCGCCCACCGGCCCTAAACCATCGATTGTCGGCACTTGCTGCCACGTCCAATTACCATCACTTAAGCCGCCACGTTCTTCGGGTTCAATCGCGATGCCAAGTTCTGTGCCCACTTCCTGCCAAAGCACCAATAACTTAAACGAGCCTGCATTCGAGGCCCATGGGTCCCATTCGCCCAAAACAGCCACATCCACATGGCATGGATACCCATCGGTGACACTGCGCACGCTGGAGAATTCATTTAGTGCGGTCATCTTTTGCACGCCATCGGCAAAGATAGTCGGCGAAAAAGCACGCATTTCGACAAAAGCACTGGCACGATGCGGCACACGGTTTATTACTGTGCCACCAGCGATTGTGCCGACATTAAATGTAAGCGCATCCTGGTAATTTGTGTAGCTGGCCACACGCTGGATAACTTCGGCCATTTGCAAGATCGCATTGGCACCCTGCGCGTGAGCCGTGCCTGCATGCGCCGCTTTGCCCTCAACTTCAATGCGGTAGCGTGCCATGCCTTTGCGTGCTACGACCAATTTCTGGTTTTGCAGGCCGCCGTTTACTTCACCACCCTCAAAGACCAGGGCAGCCAGGCTGTTTTCTGCCAAACGCTCACGACAAATTTGACCAAAATCAGCGACTAATGATTCTTCAGCAGCATTGAGTAATATCACCCAATTAACGCTGTCGAAATATTCGGGCGAGATGGCACGCATGGCATCTAAAATCATGTAGATCATAATGGTGCCACCTTTGATATCAAAGGTGCCGGGGCCATAGATACGCTCGCCAGATACACGCCACTCAAATTCGTTTTCTAGCTCTTCAGCCAGCGGATAAACCGTATCCAGGTGTGAAATGAGACCGATTGTAGGCATGGTTTTATGTGAATTGGCGGCACGGCCGTTTCTGGTTAAGACCAAATGTTTACCAAACAAAAAATTCGTCGCCTGAATACGCTCGGCGCTAAAGCCAAGTTCCGCAAAACATTCTGCGGTTAAATCACCTAATTGATTAACTCCCTGAGGATTGGCTGTAAAACTGTTGATTTGCACCATGCGGCGCAGCATCTCTAAATAGTCCGCTAAATTTGCGGATAAATATGCCTCTAATTGGGCTGTCTTCTCTTCCAATTCTTATCACCCGTGAACCCTGCATCATGGATTTCTTCACTCTAGTTCATGCAGTCGTTCTCATGTTATAACAAAGCCATAAGCGGCTTACAAATTATATTTCATTTCTATTTCCCCTCCACTAAAAATTACAATATTTCACTGGACACTGGCGTTTTATTTTACCAGAGGAGACACCACGCCACTGCGCGGCACCAACCAATGAATGA
>JAGRDI010000019.1:0-6467 GCA_020432765.1 Anaerolineales bacterium
CGGCCGACTATATACCTTTTGTACATTTGGAAGATGCGTGGGGCAAGCGTTGGAGCCAGGTCGAGACATTTGCTTATCCCGCAGAACAGTGGCAGCCAGGCGAAATTATTGTCCAACATATAGATGTACCGATTCCAGCAGGAACACCGCCAGGTGATTATCGACTGCGTGTAGGACTGTTTGAGACGGAGCAAGGAACGCGATTACCACTTTTGGGCAGCAACGGCCGTTTCGCTGGCAACACCTATAATATTGAAAATGTAACTATCTTAGCGAGTCAAACACCCGATCAATTGCCCCCTCCCCCCTTTGCACGCTACGAGGCGGTACGCCCAGGTTTGCGTTTGTTAGGCTACGAACGGGGTGCAGAAAGTGTGACAACAGGTGAACCATGGGGAGCAGCCTTATGGTGGCAAGCCAACCAGGAACTGCCGGCTATGACGCTGGTATTTGTATTGGTAGATGAGAATGGCAACGGCCGCAGCATCCACACATCCCAGCCCGTCCACGATACCTCCCCCTTCCAAACCTGGCCTGAATCTCAATTTCTGATTGACAATCAAATCTTGCGCATACCCGATGATGTCGTCAGCGGCGCGTACCAATTGCAGTTAAACGTGCTAGAAAACGATGAAATCATTTACACAACCCAGCTTGGCACTTTACAAATCGAGCAAACAGAACGAAACTTTACACCGCCACAAACATCCTTTCCTCTGGATGCGACATTAGGGAATGAAATCCAACTGCTGGGTTATGATTTGGAGAATGAAACAGCTGCTAGTTATCAACTTTCGCTGGTCTGGCAAGCCCTGACCGAACCTTCAAGCGACTACACTGTTTTTGTACATCTGCTTACCCCCGACGGCATCTGCTGTGTCTGGCAACAAGACAGCCAACCCCAACAAGGTCAATATCCCACCAGTCGCTGGCTCAAAGACGAAGTGATTGTTGATCATTACCAAATCGAACTATCACCCGACTTGCCGCCAGGAGACTATCCTATCGAAGTTGGTCTCTATATTGCTGAAACAGGACAGCGTTTGCAGGTTGTTCAACCGGGGTTGGATGAAGGTGATGTGGTTTGGTTACGGCCGTTGCTTGTGGAATCTGATTAACATGTCTATCTCACCCAATACCATTTGTTTCAGATGGTAAAACAAGCGCGATCTCTGCAAGCACTTCCTCGACGGTAAAATTCTCACCTGCGGCCCAGGCTGCGGCAAACGCCAAGTACGGTTTCCCGACATCTATCCTTCACCTGGAACCAGAGCAAAATCAAACGCACCGTTGTGATTAGAGGCGGCACTATGCGTCGCATCACTGTTGATCCCCGCCACATAAAAGAAATAGTTTGTTGTGCTGTTCCCGATGGTTCCCAGATCGGCTAAATAGGTTGCGGAACCGGCAGGTAATGTCGCGGCCAAACTGTAGTTATTGTATGGCTCAATGCTACGATAGATTTTGTAAGTGCAATTGGCCGCATTGGATACCCAATCTAGTTGAGCTTGTGTTCCACCACCATTTGTCAGCGTAATGACCGGGGCAATGGCTAAATCAGGTGGATCGACTTTGATAGTTACCGTGTCAACATCCTGAAGTGGCGTCCCGGCACTGTCCGTGGATGTCACAGCCAGAACATCACAGCCCTTAAAGTTCAAATTGCCTTGATAAATGAGTGAAGCCAGTGTAGCGTTGATTGCAGCCTCAGACCCTGCCAGTGTGAGCGAACTCGACCCATTATTACCGGCGCTAATGGTTGCGTTTCCTGCCAGCACGATATTTATGAAGCCGTTCATAACCGAAATTTGGGTGGTTGACAGATTGCCATCGACATCTGTAACGCCGATCGTGCTGATGGCGAGTGGGGTATCGGCAGCGGCTGTCTGCGAACCAGGCACACTATTAACCGGGGCATCATTAATCGGATTGACCGTGATGGCAACCGTGTCCGTATCGCTCAGCGGAATACCAGCGCTGTCGGTAGAAACCATGGTAAGCACATCGCTGCCCCAAAAATTCAAGTTGCCTTGATAGGCAAGCGTGGCCAGTGTGGCATTGATGTCGTTCTCAGTACCTGAAATTGTGAGCGTACTTGAACCGTTAGACCCGGTACTGATGGTTGCACTTCCTGACAGTGTCACTATTATAGTGCCGTTGAAGACTGACATCTGGGTGCTTGCCAGATTTCCATCAACATCAGTTGTGTTGATAGATGAGATGCTAAGCAGCATATCTTCATCAACAACCTGGGCGCCAGGCACACTGTTGACCGGTGGATCATTCACTGGATTGACAGTGATGGTGACAGTATCAGTAGTGGAGAGCAATGTATCATCGGTGGATACTACAGTAAGCACATCGCTGCCATTAAAATGCAAATCACCCTGATAGCTGAGTGTAGCCAGTGTGGCGTTGATATCGGCCTGGTTGCCCGCGACGGTGAGCCCGCTCGACCCATTGGCACCGGCACTAATAACGGCCGTACCCGTTAAAGTCACCGATAAAGTGCCCTGCCCCACAGAAAGTTGAGTCGTCATCAGATTACCATCACTATCACTCACGCTGAGCGTGTTGATAGGTAATGGCGTGTCCTCATCAACAATCTGTGCGCCGGGGAGATTATTGACCGGACTCTCCCCGATATCAATGTATTTGTCATACAGTTCATCGTACAATGCCTGTAAATCATTCCCGAAACCAGCTTTGTCGGTATAGACCCGAAATTCAGCCACCAGCCCCGCATACATCTGACCGTCATCCCGATTAAACAGGTCGAATGTTTTGGCAGTTGCATAAGAAACGGCCGAAGCTGGCAACGGATTTGTCGGATCATTGAGATATACCACCCCCTGTTTGGAATCAGCAATGACAATATCCCAGCCATCAGGACCATTGCCCGCAACGGCCGTTGTCCCAAAATTCAATTCATACCGACTGCCCGTATCCAGCCAGAGCATTGGCCGGACAGACGCATCATCATCAATTAGATTGCGATACGCATTGATAATAGCGGGCTTGATAACGGCTGCAATCACAAAGTCCTCGTCCGGCCCGACGGGGATAGGTATATTTTCACCCATATGGGCGCTGCCGTCGAAAGCAACGGCAGGTTGTCCATTTGGTGTTTGGTTCGTCTGAAAAATGGGCGAGCCGATGGCCGTTTGCCCATTCCAGATTGTCACTATTGCGCCCTGTGTCAGCGTTAGCGTGGTGGCATCCAGCAGCAAAACTGGCGAGGACGACGCCAGCGTTGGTCTCCAGAAGTGGGGAACGGCCGGTGCTTCACGCTCAACCATTGCGCGAGCAGGTCTATCCATGAAAAACAGTACCAGCACCAGAGCAAGTAATCCAAAAGAGAAAGTTGCCATTCCCAGCATTTTATTATTCATATTCAGTTGCCCCCGGCGGTCATCGCCCAATGTGGTGGTTTATCCATTGAATTATAGTCACAAACGATTCGTGTTAGCAAAAGACAAGCTGAAAGTTGTCCAAAATCTTATCTACCTGCTAGACTTTAACCTGCATAAACCAGAAAAAAATCTGCCACGGATTTCACAAATCACACGAATTAAAGCGGCATAAATTTGTGTAACTGCTTTTTGGGAGCAACCTTATCAATCACGTGCCGCAGGGTAAGAACCTAACACCTTCAAAAAAGAAGCACTTTTTAGAATTCCCAGGAGTGCCTGCTGCACGGCCGTTTCATCCGCATGCCCCTCAAAATCCACATAAAACAGATAATGCCACGGCCGGTCACGCCGTGGACGTGACTCAATTTTAGTGAGATTAATATCTCGCTGTGCCAGTTCTGCCAGCACCGTAAACAACGCCCCTGGCTGATGACGTGTGGTAAACACAATTGAAGTTTTGCTAGGATCATCGCGTGCAGGCGGCGTATCTCCCAAAACAAAAAAGCGTGTGTAGTTAAACGCCTCATCCTCAAGATTATGCACCAAAATTTCAAGGCCGTATGTTTCAGCAGCGAGGGCACTGGCGATGGCGGCTGTGTTGGGCTCTGGATTAGCAGCCAAATCACGTGCAGCACCGGCCGTATCATAATAAGTGATCGGCTCAATTTGCATACGGCGCAGCGTCTGCTCACATTGTCCCAACGCCTGGTAATGCGACCACGCTTGCTTAATATCGTTCAGTTTCATGCCGGCAGGGGCTATGAGACAATGCTCAACACGCACAATCACCTCTGCTTGTACATGCAAATCATGATCAACGAGTAAGTCGTAAGCCGGAATAACCGTGCCATGCAGCGAATTCTCGACTGGCAGCATGCCATGTGTCGCTTTACCTTCCTGTAACACCTTAAACACATCTACAAACCCCCGGCATGGCAGTGCTTGGATTCCAGCGCCAAAATGTTGGCGTACAGCCTGCTCGGAGTAAGCACCCGGTTCTCCCTGAAACGCAACAATCATCTCTTGATTTCCCATGTTCAATATCCTCACACTTTCCGCAATTTAACTCACCGCGATTACAAAGAGTATACACTAGAAACCCGCAAACAAACGAATAGGCACAGGAGCAGTTTTGGTGCGATTTGCTTCCCTTTCAGACCTGAATTGTGTATTATTACTATCAAAAACAGGTAGACAAACAGTCCCCAAACTACGCGGTCTTTCTTCCACAACCCCGCTCAATGGGCTTCTTGTTTACCATTTAATAGTTTGCCAACCGGCGACCTGCACATGAGTTGTCAAACTACTCAAAGTTTAGGAGGAACTCCCCATGAATCTATCATATGCAGACAAGCCCTGGATAAAAAATTATGATGACGGCGTAGCGCCCGAAGTAGAAGTGCCCGATTATCCATTATTCGCGCTCCTGGAAGAATCAGCGCAAAAATACCCCAACAACACCGCCATCGTATATCAAGGTAATCGCATCAACTATTATGATTTAAATGCATTGGCAAATGATGTTGCAGCGGCATTGGCGGCAAGCGGCTTCAAACATGGCGATCGTGCAGTTGTATACATGGCTAATTTGCCCCAATTTATCATTGCTTATTTTGGCATCCTCAAAGCCGGTGGCATTGTAATCGCTACAAATCCCCTCTATTCCGAACGTGAATTAGAACACCAATTACACGATTGTGGAGCCGAAACAGTCTTTGTCATGACGCCTTACTATAAGCTGCTCAAAAAAGTACAAAAAAAAGGCACAACCAATGTCAAACGCATTATCGCCACAAATGTCAAAGAATATTTACCCTGGACAAAACGCATTTTATTTTCACAGTTCAAAGAAAAGAAAGGCGGCCATCGAGTTGATATCGACTCGAGCGACATGAAGTTTCAGGATTTCATCGCTTTAGGCAAACAATCACCTAAAATACAAACAAAAGTATCGCCCGAAGATACAGCTTTGTTACAATACACCGGCGGGACAACAGGGTTATCGAAAGGAGCAATTGCAGTCCACCGTAATTTAGCCGCCAACACACGTCAATTGATGAATTGGATTCCAGATTGGGAATATGGGCAGGAAGTTTTTATCTCCGCAATTCCCTTCTTCCATTCTTACGGCATGATTACTGCCATGGCATTTCCGATTGCAATGGCAGCCCAAATGGTGATTATCCCCGATCCGCGTAACCTGGCAGATGTAATGGGCAGCATCCAAAAATATAAAGTGTCCTATTTCCCTGGTGTACCCGCCATGTATGTAGCCATCAATAATCATCCTGATGTGATTGCCGGCAAATATGACCTGACCTCAATTCGAGCCTGTGTGTCCGGTTCCGCGCCTTTGTTGATGGAAACCAAACGCCGCTTTGAAGAAATCACCGGTGGCAAATTGGTAGAAGGCTATGGCCTCACCGAAGCACATGTCGTCTCCCATGCCAATCCGCTGAATGGCGATAATCGTGAAGGCTCAATTGGATTGCCCATCTCTAATATCGAATGCCGGATAGTTGATCCGGTGGAAGGTGAAAAACTTTTGCCCATTGGCGCAGCTGGGGAATTACTGCTGAAGGGACCTAATATCATGCAAGGGTATTGGAATATGCCGGATGAAACCAAAACGGCGCTGCGAGATGGCTGGCTTTTCACTGGCGACATCGCACGTATGGACGAAGATGGTTATTTTTATATCGAAGATCGCAAGAAAGATTTGATTATTGCTGGCGGTTACAATATTTATCCACGTGAAGTGGAAGAAGTGCTGGCAACCCATCCAGCCGTGGTTGAGGTTGCAGTTGCTGGTGTAACTGACCCTAAACGCGGCGAAACTGTTAAAGCGTGGATTGTGAAAAAACCCG
Organism: Anaerolineales bacterium; assembly: GCA_020432765.1. Classification (GTDB taxonomy): domain Bacteria; phylum Chloroflexota; class Anaerolineae; order Promineifilales; family Promineifilaceae; genus JAACFF01. Next base: position 6,281 of record JAGRDI010000019.1, read on the forward strand.
GTGACACAACTACCGAGCAAGAGATCATCACCTGGAGCAAGGATTATCTGGCCAAATATAAATATCCGCGCGTAATTGAATTCCGTGACGAATTACCTAAATCAACAGTTGGCAAGGTTTTGAAACGCGAATTAATTCGTGAGGAGAAAGTAAAAGCGGAATAGACTGAATGATTGTTTGTAAACAG
>JAGRDI010000019.1:6495-9023 GCA_020432765.1 Anaerolineales bacterium
TTAGAGGTTCTTATTGACGGACGACGAAAGACAAAGGGCGAAAAATATTGGTCTTCTGTCAAAACGCCAGGTTAGTAACCAACGATTCAACACGGACGGGAACGAGTAGAGTTATGTTTTTCGTCCGTGTTTCTTTTTATCCGTATCAAATATACTTTTCACAAGACAGGGGGTGTGATGCAGCACAGGACGATCAATTCCACATTGCTAACGGAGCGAAATTCACGTAACAAATCACCATCAAAATAAATAGTATCGCCCTCCGCCAGCTTTTGAGTGGCTTCACCCACTTTGATTTCCATACAGCCTTGAACCACATGCATAAATTGCTCTGTCGGCCGCGCTAATGGCAAGGCAATGCGTTGGGCATATGGTTTCAGATGAATCATAACCGCCATCATTTTACGTGAAAAGTCGGGGGTTAATAAATCATATCCGATTTTTGAGTTGGCAAAATAGAGTTTGCTGCGTTTATCGGCGCGCACGACATCGCCGCCTTGTACGTTGTTCAAGAAATAGAACATCGGTACTTCGAGTGCGGTCGCGATGCTTTGCAACGAGTTTAGCGAGGGGGAAACCTGGTCATTTTCAACCTGACTCAAAAAACTGGCACTGACATTTGTGCGTTCACCTAGTTCGCGTAAACTTAAGTTTTGTTCATGACGTCGCTTGCGGATGCGTTCGCCGATTTTCATATGTTCCTTTTGTTGTCCGGCCACAGTTGAGTGCAACCGAAGTTTTTGCGCGGATTCTCATAGATTAACAGGTTAGCCCAGCAAACCGTAACGCTTTCCATCCTGTTCTGTACGCAATATTTTGCCGGTGCTAAAGCGAGTTGGTGTGAAGAGGGCAAGCTGGTGGGCTGCCGCGCTGTCGCCAATAATCATTCTCGCTAAAAAATCACCAACGGCCGGGCTAATTTGAAACCCTTGTCCGCTAAAGCCAACCGCACAATACAGACCCAGCAGGTGAGGCCATGTGCCGATAACAGGCTGCCAATCGGGAGAGATTGTCATGATGCCCGTCCAGCCGGTGCGCAGTTGGCTTGTTTTTAACTGCGGGTAACGTTGCAGCAAACGTCTCATGGTCCATAGAATATAATCGTCATGGACATAGCCGTCAGCACCATCAGGGTTGATAGGTTCATGCCCGATTTTGGGGTTAATTGATCCTGACAGTGTTAGGCCGCCAGTTTCCGGGCGCGCATATATGCCGGTTGTTAAATCGAGCAAGCTTGGATGGGTGTGCAAGGTAAACGACCGTTGCAAACAAACCACAGGATGCTCCACAGGCTGCAATTGTAGCTGAATCCCAACCGATTCCAACAACTCACCGCTCCAAGCACCGGCCGCTATGATCACAAGTGGTGCTGAAATCGTTTGTACCGGGCCTGTTGAAGTAGTCGTTTCCACGCCCACAATTTGTCGACCTTGCAACACTATTTTGGTAACCAGTTGGCCTTGCTTAATCACCACACCCAAGCGTCGTGCCGCGGCTGCTAATGCCTGAGTTGCCAAAACCGGGTCTGCATACCCTGCCCCCGGTGCAAAACTGGCTGCGGCGATCCCATCGATCTGCATTCTGGGTTCAATCTTAGTCAATTCGTCTAGAGAAAGTATTTTTACATTGAGGCCAGCGGTTTGCATGGCAGCAACGGCCGTTGCCAACCTCTCTGCCTGTTCCGCCCCTGCCAAAACCAGCGAACCCGTTTGTACAAATTCACATGATGCGCCAACAAGCTCATCAAATTCCGCAAAAAAAGCGGCACTTCTAGCAAACAAATCAACCGCATGCGGTTGCAAGGTGAGGTGATCAATGCTGGCCACTGACCGGCCAGTGGTCGCACCAGCCAATACATCACGCTCCAACAGTAGAATACGTCCAAGCTGCTGCTGCGCAAGGTGATAAGCAATGCTCACCCCAATAATGCCGCCCCCCACAATGATGGCATCGGCCGTTACAGGCATAAAAACTAATCCTCTATCTAACAAACCTGTCTGGTTTTATTGAAATAAAAATCTGACAGGTCTCGATCTCACCAAAATTACGACAGAATCATCCCGCCATCCACTTCGATGGCCTGGCCGGTGAGGTAACGCGCATCTGCTGAAGCCAAAAAGGCAATTACGCCGGCGATTTCCCACGGTTGGGCCAGGCGTTTCATGGGACAATCATTGGCTCGCATTTGCAGCCATTCTTCTCCGCTCATGCCATCCAATGCACCCACTTTGCCGGCCACACCGCGCACCATATCGGTGAGCGTGTTGCCGGGACACACGGCGTTGGCGGTCGCGCCGTGCGCAGCCAATTCCATCGCCACCGAGCGCGTCAGGCCGATTACGCCGCTTTTGGAGGCGGAATATTCGGCCGAAGCGGGCCAGCTTGTTTTGCCGGCCATTGATGAGAGGTTGATGATGCTGCCGCTGCCTTGTTTGATCATGACCGGTGCAACAGCCTGGTTGGTGAGAAATGTGCCGGTGAGGTTGATCTCGATGGTGCGGCGCCACTGCGGCAAGGATACATCCGGC
>JAGRDI010000019.1:9187-9624 GCA_020432765.1 Anaerolineales bacterium
GTTCTTGGCAGGAAACGGCCGTGGCTGCATTCGCTGCCTCAGCCACATCCAAACAAACAATATTTGCACCCTCTTGTGCAAAACGCAGGGCGCAGGCTTCACCAATGCCATTGGCCGCGCCGGTAATCATCACAACATGATCTACAAAACGTTTCATCTTACATCTTCTCAATGGCTACAACGGATAAGGATAAGAACGGATTTCTCTGTTTTTATCTTTATCCGTTGTAGCCCTCACTTTTAAGCCAATAACTGCATCCCTGCATCAACCGATGCATCTTCGTGGATAAGCGCGGCCACAGCCGCTGTCATCGCCTGCGGGTCATCGGCCTGGAAGATATTACGACCAATGGCAACACCAGCAGCCCCAACATCTAATGCAGCCCGAATGCGCTCTAACATCATGCGTTCACTGCCTTTTTTGGCGCCGCCCAACA
>JAGRDI010000565.1 GCA_020432765.1 Anaerolineales bacterium
TCATCTTTGGCGGTGACTGGAACGGTCAACCCTGTCCCAATGCAAATTTCACAAGCTGTTTTAACCATTATTATGAAATGCGTGCCGAATACAATAAAAACGATTCTGGACCATATATCAATATGAAACTAAAACGCATTGATAGTCATGACAGTAACAACCAAAACATAGGACCTGACTTGATACCGTGGACAAAAGTAAATGCAAGTGGTTGGGTCAAATGGGATGTTACTGTGAATGCACAAGGCAAGATTTGTATCGCTGCTAATAAAGCTCCAGTCGGTGATTGTGTTACTGATACCACCTATTTAGGCAACCATTACTTCGGCTTAATGGTGCGTAATAATAACCTTAATGGAGGCGCCCGTGTCAAATTTGATCATTATCAAATTGATTGGACTACCCATAGTGAAGAACTATTCGAAGGCGTGCCAACAATTCATTACACAGAAGAAACAATGCCGCCATCAACTACTGACTAGATAAAGCACACTTTTCAGGCTTAACAAAAAGCCCTTCTCAAAAAATGAGAAGGGCTTTTTGTATTTGCTTTAAGACCTTCATGGAGTTTGATTAACTATCACGTTCACGTAAATGCGGGAACAACAAAACCTCGCGAATAGTATGTTTGTTGGTCAACAACATAGCCAGACGATCGACCCCCATGCCGAAACCGCCATTGGGTGGCATGCCATAAGCCATGGCACGAATGTAATCCTCATCTATGGGGTTCATTTCGTCGTCATCTTTGCTGTACATTTTTTGCAGATCTTCAAAGCGTTTGCGCTGCTCGATGGGATCATTGAGTTCGGTAAATGCATTCCCCATTTCCATACCGGCAATAAAAAATTCAAAACGCTCTACATGGAACGGATCATCCGGTTTGCCTTTAGCAAGCGGCGAAATATCACGTGGGTATTCAGTGATGAATGTTGGCGCGATCAAATGAGGTTCTACAAAGTCGCCAAGCAATCCATCGATTAATTTGCCCCAACTTGATCCTGCTGGCGCATGCCCACCAATGCCGCGAATGGCGGTCGTCAGGCTTTCTACATCCAAATAATCCATGTAATCAATTTCAGCGAATTTTTTGATGGCGTCGCGTAATGTCATACGTACCCAAGGGGCTGCCAGTTCTATTTCTTCTTCACCAAATATTATTCGAGTTGTCCCGAGGGTTTCTTGGGCGGCAGTGGCAACCATTTTTTCAGTAAAATTCATGACATCATAATAGTCCCAGTAGGCGGCGTAAAACTCAAGTTGGGAAAATTCTGGATTATGTTTGAAGCTAACACCTTCGTTACGGAAGTCACGGCCGATTTCATAGACACGCTCAAATCCACCCACCAAAAGACGTTTTAGGTAGAGTTCAAAAGAGATACGCAGGAATAGTTCTTGTTTGAGCTGATTGTGTAGTGTGGTAAACGGCCGTGCAGCAGCACCCCCATATAATGGCTGTAAAATCGGGGTTTCAACTTCCAAAAAGTCGTTGTTATCCATAAAATCGCGCAAAGCCTTGATAACTTGCGCTCGTTTACGGAATACATCACGCACCTCAGGATTCACCGCCAAATCCGCATAACGTTGACGATAGCGTTCTTCAACATCAGCAAAGGCGCTGTAACGCACAATCTCACCATCCACCTCAGCTTCTTTGACAACCGGCAAAGGGCTAATCGCCTTACTCAATAGTCGCCATTCTCGCACACGTAAAGTGACTTCCCCTGTGCGTGTGCGGAACAGAACGCCGCTGGCCTCTATAAAGTCACCCAAATCAACCAGTTTACGAAAAATTTGGTGAGACGCTTCACCCACTTCACCCCGGCGCAGAAATAGTTGAATACGGCCGAATTCATCCACAATATGTGCAAAGACACTTTTGCCCATATCACGCACGCTGCTTAAACGGCCGCATACTGTCACATCAACGGTTTCGTCTTCCACAGCTTCTTCAAATGCGTTTAACGCTGCTTGTGATGTATGTGTACGGTTCACACGGAGTGGATAAGGATCCAAACCAGCCGCACGTATCTGTGCTATTTTATCTAATCGTTGTTGTTCCAATGCAGTTGGTTGCCAACTCACGAGAACCTCCTAATGCTTTCGACACCCAATAAAAAGCCCGTGCGTGGCACGGGCTAGAAAATCACGCAATAATTACTGATTTTTACTCAATCTTAATCACCTCAAACTCGGTAATACCACGCGGTGCGTTAACCTTTACAATTTCACCAACTGCTGCGCCAAGAAGAGCACGACCCAATGGGCTTTCATTTGAAATGCGCCCTTCGACCGGATCTGCTTCAGCGGCCCCAACCAGATGATAACGCTCTTCTTCCTCAAAGCCTTGTTCAACGATTGTGACCCAATCACCAACATTCACAACCGAATGATCGTCATCGTCCTCAATTAGTTTGTAATTGTTTAAGATATCTTCAAGCTCAACAATGCGACCTTCAAGAAAAGCTTGTGCATTGCGGGCAGCTTCTAATTCAGCATTATCAACAAAATCATCATCTTGCCCATCTTCAAATGCATGATGCAAGCGGTCAGCTAACTCTTCGCGCCCAACCGTAGTTAAATGTGTATATTCGGCTTGCAGTTTGGCTAAACCTTCCTCAGTCAATAATGCGGGTTCATTTCTTATCATTTTGTATCCTACATTTATAAAATCACAAAAAACCGCTGTTTAAGCGGCGGGTTACTGTGAATTCGTATTTTGAGAGCGAAATTATACCAAAATCGTTTGCATTGTAAAGAGCCTTTCACTAGACTTCTCACTTGCGGCTTACGCCTGTAGAAAATAATTCAGATTAGGAGCGTATGGCGTGTGAAAACGTGTAAGTTAGAATGAATATGTTTTCACTTATGAGCTGGAGTCTGGCGAATTCTAGACATGTCAGGTTTCTACCACAAGTAGCGTGTGAATAAATTGATCATAAAACCTGTCATGTCTCCTCTGATAAAATAAAAACGCCAGTGTCCAGTTATGAGGAATAATTATTTTTATGATTACAAAAAGGCAGTTAGGCTTAATTTTTATTTTGGTAGGATCTTTAGCTATCGCGGGTATGTTTGGCATGGATTTGTTAGGCGCAGGCCAACATCTTGGAATTGGACCTGCACAACAAAAAGCACTGCTTGCCGCTGGGCTGGTCGTTTTGCTTGGCATAACACTCATTCCTTTGGGGGATAAACCCGCATGAGTGTCAATCTTGTTATCGAGCAAACCTCAAATCAGGCGGCATGGCAAAAAGCAGTCAGGTGGTTACCACGCATTTTAATCGGACTGGCCCTACTCGCTTTCATTGGCTATTTTGTTGTGTATGCCATTTATGCGTTTGCATTGTTCCAATTTCCCTTTGACTATGATCAGGGCGAAGGGTTTGAACTGATGGATACTTTATTATTTAGCCAGGGTGAATGGCCTTACCGTAATAATGACAGCTACCCTTTTTACTCCTCAAACTATCCGCCTGTTTTCCATTTGGTTACTGTTCCGCTGGTGTGGATTTTTGGTCCGCAGTATTGGACAGGTCGCCTGGTTTCATATTTGGGAACGCTGGTAACGGCCGCTGCTATCGGTTATGCCGTGCAAAGAGGCGGCAAACGTTGGTGGCTCTCATTGCTCTCTGGCCTCGTTTTTCTGGCCTCAAACTATGTCTACCATGTTGGTCCGCTCTTCCGCCAGCAGATGTTTATGGTCATGTTCGAGACATTGGCAGTCGTTTTGCTAGCTGTCACCATCGAAAAAGAGGAAGCAGACGGTAAGCGACGGAACTGGCATTTGTTAGGTGTAATGGTTTTGCTGTTACTCGCCGGCTACACGAAACAACTCGCTTATGCCAGCGTAGCGGCCGTTTTCATCTTCCTCTTTTTGCGCCAAACAAAACGTGCAATTTTATGGGCAATTCCTTTCGCCCTCATCACAGGCCTGATCTTTTTGGGCATTGATGCCGCCACAAAAGGGATGTGGCTGCTGAACACAATCACGGCCAATATCAATCCATTTGTGCCTGGTCAAGCAGAAGGGTTATTTCGCCAATGGTTTCGCTTACACACGATAATAACCACGATCGCTGGTTTGTTCGCACTCTACCAACTCTACCGTGAACGCCTTTCAGCCTACACAATCTGGTTTGTCGTGGCAGTCATCAACAGTATCACAGCCGGGAAATGGGGTGCAGGTGAATCTTATTTTGCAACCGCAATCGCGGCGAGTTGTATTTTGA
>JAGRDI010000566.1 GCA_020432765.1 Anaerolineales bacterium
TCTCCTCTGATAAAATAAAAACGCCAGTGTTCAAAATCTTAGACAATAACGAATCCGCGAAGGTTTGCCCGTCTACCAATGTCCAAAGGTAAAAACGGGCAAACCCTAAGTTTGCAAATTTGGAAGAGATGTGTTTTGGAGATGGTTTTGCCACGAATTACAAAAAATTTTAATGTTAAATTCGTAAAATTCGTGGTACTAGAGGAAAACGATACTATGATCGTTCACCAATTTTTACATTAACGGTTCTTACTTCACCGCCGCGGATGATATTGAATGGCACTTTTTGACCGATTTGATCGCCAGAAAGTGCTGCCAATAAATCTTCATGGGTTGCGATTTGATTGTCTCCTAAAGCAATGAGTGTGTCACCTAAAATGAGACCACCTTCTTCTGCCGGGCTGCCGGATTCGGTAGAAACAATGAGCAAGCCGGTTTTTTGGTTTAAGCTGTCACTTAGCTCTTTCGGCAAACGTACACGTTGTGTGCTAACGCCTAAATAGCCACGCTGCATGCGACCGTGGGCTAACAAAGTTTGGCTGATGCGTTGTAATGTGGTTATGGGAACGGCCGTACTTGTGCCGGGTAAAAGAGCTGAACTGTTTAGCCCCAAAAGCTGTCCACTGGCATTAATCAACGCTCCCCCAGAAAATCCAGGATACATCAGCACATCAGTTTGTAGATATTGATCGATTTGTCCCCCAAATGGGGTGCGCCAACCTTTGTCGTAAGCACTGACAATACCAGATGTCGCTTGCACTGTGCTGCCAGGACGCCCTAGCGCCAAGACGAAATGACCAACCCGAATCCCATTTTCCACGACATGTTGCAAAGGCATGCAGTTATGCACGTCAGCTTTGAGTAACGCCAGATCAGTGGTTGGGTCACGACCGACTATTTGTGCCTGGGCACTGCTGCCATTCGCAAAGCCGATTTGAATATTATCATCACGTCGTACGACGTGATGTGCTGTGAGGATAAGGCCGTCTTGCGACCAAACGATGCCAGTTGCTGGCATACGCCGCCGTGCCTCCACTCGTACAATACTGGCTGCGGCCGTTTCGACTGCATCAGCAAGTGTATCAGAAAAATTATGTAAACTGTTACCCATGTAAAACTCCTTTGTAAAATAGATTAATGTGATTCATTGGGAATTCGTTAAGTTAAGTTGTCGTACGTAATGCGTCGGCTCGAAAAAATGCGCACCACATCTTATTTGATAATGATTCAGCGAATTCCGGTTGTCTATTGATGTTTTAAGTTTAGCCGTGATAAATTGTCATTACATCGGTTATTTGGGGTAACGTTACCTGGAAATATGGGTAGGTTGAATTAAAAGGAGCGTTAAAGGGCGATTAACCCTTGCCGTGTGGCCCGCACAACAGCTTCTGTACGGCTTTGCGCGTGTAGTTTGTTGAGGATGGCATTGACGTGAAATTTGACGGTATGGTCACTAATTTCGAGCTGTTGGGCGATGGCTTTATTGGTAAGCCCTTCGGCTAAATGGCATAGTACTTCCAATTCACGTGGGGTGAGAGAATCGTAATCGTCTTCTTTGGCAAAGGCTGACTCGGTAACAAGCATCTTGGAAGCGATTTCAGGTGTGATGACGATTAAGCCTTCTAAAACGGCCAATGCTGCCGCATATATTCGTTCCGGAGCCAGTTCGCGCAGCAATATCGCCCGCCCTCCACTTGCCCAAGCATTTACTGCCTGATCGATGTCTGTGAGTAAAAAAATGATGGGGATACCCAATTCATTGCTATCAGGCAGGTCGTCAACGGCCGTTTCCCACCCCAGGTCCCAAATAATCATATCAATATGATGCGCGATCTGGTCATGGATTACAGCTGTCGAAATCAACGTGCTGCCCATTTGACCCACGACTTGTACGTCAGATAAGGCATTTAATGAAGCAGCCAACGCGGCGCGAGCGAGAGGATCATCAGCGAGGATTAAAAAGTGAAGCTTTTCAAACATGGTGAAAGCTTAGCATCTTTTTCTATGAGAAAGATTAGAAAGTTAATTCCTGTTTTTAGCGCGTTATAGTGATTTCGTATTCCATTTCAGCGTATTCATATTCCCCAACACGTAGCGTATAAGGTCCATTAATTGTTAAATCAAAATCTGCAAGAATTTCTGTTGCGTCTTGATTACCATCATTGACACTCATGATTCTTACACCATCAGGATCATACAATTCCAGATAAGGATCACTGCCACTACTGCTTGGATCCACCTCGATAGTAATTGTATCATTAACCCCCCCATTAAATAGCCAGAAATGATCTGTTGATTCATCTAAAAATGCCGTTTGGGGCGCATTTGCTAGCAGGCGTCCTTTGATTTCAAAGATGAGGTCATCTTCATTGGTCGTATAGAGCAATGCGTAGTCTGTGACAACAGACGGATTTGTCGTAATTTCCAAAATATATTGCCCAGGTGTCGCTAAATTAATATTTTCGATGATTTCAGGAACACCTGCTGTAGAAATGTTTTGGTTGTCTATGAGCTGTTGCCCATTCGGCCCGATAAATGAAACGACTATATCAGCATCAGCAGAAGCAGGCGCTATATTGATCACGGCACTGTTTTGGGTTGTGATATTTAATCTCCAAGAATGGGTTTCATTTACATTGATTTTTTGAATCGACAAATCCCGTGGTGTGATAACACCTTTGTCGATTGTTTGCGCCGGTGCAGTTGTGCCAGTAGCTTGTGGGGTCCCACTACCCGGTGTGCCTGTTGGCGTGCCGCTACCATCTGGTGTGCCGGTTTGCTGCGGGGTAGCGGTTCCGTCTGGTGTGCTTGATGGTGTGCCATCAATTTGTATTGTTGCGGTGCTTGACCCATTGGGTATCTCTGTTAGCGTACCATCAACAGTTGGTGTGGGTGTAAACTCGGTTTGTATTGGGGTGCTGGTTGCTGTCACGGCCGTTTCCTGTGCAATCACAGTGACCGATGGTGTAGGGATGCTGTCAGGGACTGGTTGTGTTACTGCAACCGGTGGCAGTGTGGCTGGTTGGGGTGGTAACTCGGCGATAGTTGGGGCTGTTGCTGTAATACGCACAAGAGGATGCGGGTCTATTATGCGGTTCACAGCTAAATACCAAATAGTCTTGATAGGAGCAGACTTGCCACAACCTACAGGGCCATTCCATTGCCGCCAATTGCCCTCGGCGGTAATTAGTTGACCTTCTGCTAGTAACGGCCGTAACTGTGAATCTAGACCACCTGCATTGGCCATGAGGCCATCTCCCACAAGTCCCCAAGTTACAGGTGATGGATGTGGATCGCTGTTACAAATCAGCTTGGGGAGTTTGTGATAATTTCCGGTGAGGTGTAAGGTAGTTCCTTTGAAAAATTCAGGATTGGCAGCCAAATCATTCAATGAAATCGTGATAGGTTCTTGATTAATTGATTGGACGTTAACGGCCGTTACAATAAAAGGTGTGGGGGTAGCATTCTCCTGCTTGCCAAACCCACGACAGGCTGTGATGAGAAACAAAAAAACAACGAAAAACCCGATTCGACCCTTTTTTACCATTTCAGTACCTTGTACCTTGTATTATAATCCCAACCGTAAGAAGTAGGCGAAAGAAGTAATAATCTTAGGATCGAAATAATGGAATACCACGATGAAGTATATGGGTCTGTCACCATTCAAGAGCCCGTTTTATTAGATTTAATGGCCTCAACTGCCATGCAGCGCTTAAAAGGGGTCATGCAGCACGGCATTACAGGTTTAATTGGCATCACCCAACCAGTAAGCCGTTTTGAACATTCAGTAGGTGTTATGTTGTTGGTGTGTCGTTTAGGTGCAACTATCAAGGAACAAATCGCAGCGTTGTTACATGATGTTAGCCACACCGCATTTAGTCATGTGATTGATTATGTATTTGATAATCATGATGGTCAAAGTTATCACGATGAGCACAAAGAAGAATTTGTAATCCAAACCGACTTGCCGAAGTTGTTGGCAAAATATGGCTATCATTGGCGTGATTTCCTGGAAGAGGATGATTTTCAAATTTTGGAGCAGCCAGCGCCGCGCTTGTGTGCAGATCGCCTGGACTATTTTCTGCGTGACAGCCAGGAATTAAAATTGGCGACAGAAAAGGATATTGAATTTGTGTTGCAGCATTTGGTTGTGGTAAACGGCCGTATTGCTACAACTAATCTGCAGGCAGCACGCTGGCTTGGTTATACATTTATAGCTGCAGATGATGCCAGTTGGTCTAACTTTCGCGAAGTGGGTTTATACGAAATTACCGCACAAGCGATTAAGCGTGGTTTGCAAATTGGTACATTATCTACGGATGATATATGGGGCACAGATAAACCTATGTGGGCTAAACTACAGGCAAATCAAGACCCTATATTACAAGGGTGGTTACAGCTAATCACACCACAAACCAAATTTATGTGGGATGCTGAGAACCCTACTTTTCGCGTGAGTACAAAACTGCGAGCTATTGATCCGGATGTTGTGATTGAAGGACAATTACAGCCACTTTCTATGATAGATGCCGATTTTGCAAATCGGCGTACAGATTATTTGACGCGTAAATCCGGCAAATGGCCAATGCGCGTTATTGTGTAATCTAATAATTCTTAGCACTCAAAGATGGGTTGAAGTCACTGTTACAAAGGAAGAAGAATGAAAGTACAACTAGATGCAAAAGATCGCGAACTTTTGGGGTACTTACAAAAAAACGCACGAATTTCAAATGCAGAATTAGCACGTCGTATTGACCTCTCGCCACCAGGATTACAAAAGCGTTTACGTCGCCTGGAATCGGCTGGAATTATCGAAGAGTATGTGACGATCGTGAATCGTGAAGCACTTGGTTATGATATGCTTTGTATTGTTCAAATCAATTTGCAACGCCATGAGCCGGAAGCGATTGACCGTTTTCGTGACTACGTTCAAGATTTACCAGAGGTTTTGGAATGTTATCATCTTACCGGTCAATATGATTACCTGTTGAAGATTGTGGTCCGTAATCGCAAACATTTGGAAAGTTTTTTGATGGAAACATTGACACCTATTCCTAGTATGGACACGATTCGGAC
>JAGRDI010000567.1 GCA_020432765.1 Anaerolineales bacterium
TGGTTTCTAGCGGGCTTAACCGTTGGCCGACTTGGGAAGGACTTTTCCAGGTTTGGGATCGCCAACTAACAACCAAAATGTCGGGTGCAGAAGGCAAAATTGATTATTACTTCATTGAAGATGTCCCACATACCATGTTCTTCGATGACGAAATTGCCCTTCATGGTGCTTTCTGGCACGATCGTTTTGGCTACAAACACAGCCACGGCTGCGTAAATATGCCGCCACGTGCTGCCGAGTGGGTCTTTAACTGGTCTGAAAATTCCCCAACGGATCTTTGGGTGTACGTACATACCTCTGATCCCGCCCATTATTTCGAACGGTATGATCCGCAAGCAATGTTTGCCGGACCCAACTAAAAGCCCAACAAACGAGTTTACTGGACACTGGTATTTTTTATTTTAACAGAGGAGACTTGTCAGGTTTTATGATCAATTTGTTCACATTCCACTCGTGGTAGAAACCTGACAAGTCTAGAATTCGCCAGACTCCAGAAGTTTAAGCACCTAAAGCCAGGTTTTGATTAACCTGGCTTTTTTATTGCTTATTTCAAACTGCCACCCTAAACTTAGTAAACAGTCATTGGTAACTTAGCATTTTGACGAAGGATGGACGATGAATGACCAGTTTTTTTGTCCTAAATCTTCTGTCTTCGGGCTAAATAAATGACTATCCGACTATTTGACCAATCGACGACCTGACTATTTCAAGGAGCTAAATAATGTCCGAATTTGAAACCTTACTATTCACTGTAGAAGAAAATGTTGCTGTCATCACGCTGAATCGACCTGAGCGGCGCAATGCAATGAACAGCGAACTAAATCGGGATTTGGTCGCTGCTTTCAACCAGGTGGCGGCTGATGAAACAGTGCGGGCTGTCTTGGTGACGGGCGCGGGGAAAGGGTTTTGTGCGGGAGCTGATTTGACTTTATTCCAACCCATACCCACACCGGAGCAAATTTATGACACTATACTGGCGAATTACCAACCCATGATGACGACTTTGTTAGCAATGAAGAAACCGGTTATTGCGGCTGTCAATGGCGTGGCCGCCGGTGCAGGCGCATCCTTAGCCCTCGCCTGTGATTTACGTGTCATGGCCGACGATGCAAGTATGTTGATGGCGTTTAGTAATATCGCCCTGGTTCCCGATGCGGGTGCGACCTGGTTGTTAGCACGTTTAGTCGGCTACAGTCGTGCGTATGAAATTGCCATCGAAGGGCAGCGTGTCCGTGCTGAACGCTGCCTTGAATTAGGGCTAACGAATAAAGTCGTACCTGCTAATCAACTGCTGGAAATTAGCATGGCTTGGGCAAAAAATCTGGCACAGCGGCCGACATTGGCACTCGGTCTAACTAAACATGCTTTGCAATTTGCACAGATCAATGACCTCAGTGCAACGATTGAATATGAAGCCCGCTTGCAAAAACAAACCATCCCCAGCCATGATTTTATGGAAGGGGTGATGGCATTTATGCAGAAACGGCCGTCGCATTTCAAAGGCAAATAATTCACAAAAAAACCGTTCTTAACCCAAAGAGGAAACCCATGACCCCCAATCAATTTGATTTATCTGGAAAAGTTGCCCTGATCACAGGTGGTTCGCGTGGCATTGGCCTCGCCATCGCCCAAGCTTATGCCGCTGCGGGCGCAAAAGTCATCATTAGCAGCCGCAAACAAGCCGATCTAGACAGCGCCGCTGCCGAAATCCGTGGTAGTGGCGCTACAGTACTCGCCCTTGCTGCCCACACGGGCGACCAGGCAGCCATCCAGGCCGTTGTCGATAAAGCAACCGCAGAATTTGGCGGCATTGATATCGTTGTCAACAACGCCGCCACCAATCCGCATTTTGGCCCGGTGATGAGCGCGGATGACGGCCATTGGGATAAGATTTTCGATGTGAATGTCAAAGGCTATTTCCGGGTTGTTAAAGCGTGTTTACCGTCATTTAAGGCACGCGGTGGTGGCAAAGTTATCAACATGGCGTCCGTCGCCGGCAAAGCACCGCAGCCGCTCATGGGCGTTTATTCAGTCAGTAAAGCCGCCGTGATTATGCTCACAGAGGTCATGGCGGCCGAATTGGCCAGTGACAATATTCAGGTAAACGCGATTGCGCCTGGTTTTGTGAAAACAAAATTTAGCGGCGTCCTCTGGCAAAATCAGCAGATTCACGATTTAACGGTCGGGGCAGTTCCGCAAAAACGCATGGCAATGCCGGATGAATTAAGCGGTATCGCACTCTATTTAGCTTCCGTTGCCTCAAGTTATACGACAGGTGCAACCTTTGTGGTTGATGGGGGCTTGTTAATCGGCAGTCCGATTGGCAGTTTGGGGTAGCTTACCATTGAGCCGGCAGGTGTATTATCGCACAATAGACAAAACTTCCCTGTGTCTACTGTCTATGATGTCTATTTTTCTACGATTAGCCTCATACGGCCGTTCCCACCCCACCACTATAAATCAAACAAATTCTATTCATCATCCCCCGAATCATCTAGGGGGAACAAAGTCGGCCGATCGCGTTGAATTTGGGTAGTGAGTTCACCCAAACGGCCGTTTCTAGCCAGCAGCGCAACAAGTTCGCGTGCTTTATTCGCTTGGCCAGGATAAGGGAGATCATCGTAATCGACGCTGAGTTCGAAGCATAACGTGCGCAGTTCCTGGTCGCTGTAGTGCTGGTCGAGCAGGTGGAAAAGCTGAATTTGTTCAGTCGTGTCAAGTGTGGATGGAGTCGAAGCCTCTGGAGAACCGGCCGTTGCCAAAGCGGCTTTTTTTTGCTGATTTTGTTTGTAGGTTAAATAGGCAATCAGGACACCGGCAGTACCAACAATAAAGATCAGAATGATCCCTATAAAACTGACAGGTTCATCCACAATCCGTTGAGTGATTGATGGCGTTGGTGCAATCATTGGCAGTTTTTGTGGTGTAGGTGTGTATTGAATGACATCGACCTGAATCGTGCCAACCCATGTTGGCGCAAGGTTGTCTAGGTCAACATTTTCTTGATAGAGTTTATAGACTTTGAGGGTTAACAGGCCGGTACTAAGCGAATCGGGGGCAGTGATATTCCAGGACCAATGTGTTTTATCCCCATCAAGGTCGATTCGTTGCTGCGTAGGATAAATAGGTTCAATGGAAAAAGTTGGCGAACTGAGCACAGCCGCCATTTGTTCAGAAACAAGGATATGGGTCGTGTAATGATCTAATGTTTTTAAGGTTGGGGTAATAGTAGATGGCAGGCGCTCCAGGTCGGTGGGCTGGATTGAAGCGAGGTTTGGTGGTATGTGAATTGTCAAATCGGTTCGTTCACTTGAGCGCGGCCGTAAATAAGACGGATAAGCAATGGCTAATTCACCAATTCTATCTTCGATTTTCGGTACTGTTTCTGGTGGAACTTGGAGGTCTAATGGTATCTCCGGCATTACCGTAGATAATTGTTCACTAGCTTGAGAACCAAGACTTAAGATAAAAACAGAAAGGCAGACAATTAATAAAAAGAATAAAAAGATTATAGATATGGATACAATCACCCATTTTCTTTTGCATGAACCTTTGTGTTGATC
>JAGRDI010000568.1 GCA_020432765.1 Anaerolineales bacterium
TTCGCTTATGTTGAAACTGTGACCCCCGACAAAGCACCCACCCGCAATCCGCGCCAGGTATTCATCAGCCATGCACACCAGGATTATGGCTGGGCGCAGCGGTTAGCAGGGGATTTGGAGGCATATGGCTGGCGTGTTTGGATCGCCCCGGACAGCATTCGACCGGGTGAAAAGTGGGTGGAGGCGATCAGCCGCGGCCTGGATGAAAGCGGCGTTTTTGTGCTGCTGTTGACCGAATTTGCGGTCGCTTCGCATTGGGTGCGTGATGAGACGAATGTGGCGATTGAGATGCAGCGTGAAGGCGAATTGCAGTTTGTGCCTTTGCAAATTCGGCCGTGTCGTCTGCCGGCATTATGGCGGGCGTACCAACGCATTCCCTTCCGTGCGGGTTATGATCAGGGCTTGCAACGGCTGCTGGTAGGAATTGATGCAGGGCACAAAATTCAAGTGCAAGAATCTGCGCCGCCCGTAATTGAGTTTGTTGAGCCGCCGCTGCCACGAGTATCCCAAAAACTATTGGCAGAACTACTCAGTGGTGATGCAGAGCGTGTGAAAGTGGCCACTGCCAATCTAGAGCCAGATTTGCGCAATAGGCCGCAGGCTTTACAAAACGCCCTGATTACTGTGATTGAAGATGGCAACCGTGCGGTAGCTGAGCGCGTGAGTGCGGGGGATGTGTTGGGGCATGTGGGGGATCCGCGTCCTGGCGTGTGTACGCNNTGGAACCGGATTTGATCCCGATTGAAGCGCAGTTGACTTTCTTGATGGGGGATGCCAATAAAGCAGTGACGGTGCCGAAGCCATTTGCGATTGCCAGATACCCGGTGACCAACGCGCAGTTCCGCTTTTTTGTAGAGGATGGTGGTTATTCCGAGAAGTGGAAACAGTGTTGGACAAAGGACGGGCTGCAAGGATGGCAATTCAAAGGCAGCGTGACACAGCCGCGTTATTGGAACAATGACCGTTTTAATTTGCCCAACCAGCCGGTCGTGGGGATTAGTTGGTATGAAGCTGTGGCTTATGCCAACTGGTTGGCGGCGACAACCAACAAAGCATACCGGCTGCCGATGGAAGCGGAATGGGAACGGGCGGCGCGGCATACGGATGGACGCACCTATCCCTGGGGCAATGAATGGCAGGACGGTTTTGCTAATTCTAAAGAAGCAGGGCTGAAGCGCACGGTTCCCGTTGGTATTTTCCCCGGCGGCACGGCCGTTTGTGGTGCAATGGATATGAGCGGCAACGTTCGGGAATGGTGCCAAACACGTTGGCGTGATGAAAATAGACAGGAATACCCACCCATCTGGCAGGATGACGGGCGTGAAAATTTGGCTGGTGATGATTCTATTTACCGTGTGCTTAAAGGGGGATCATACCATGATAACAAAGACAATTGGCCGCGCTGCGCGTTCCGCCTCAGGCTCTCTCCGAACCTCAGGCACGACTATATCGGTTTTCGGATTGTGGTGTCCCCATTTACCTCTGGCCGTTGATGCTCTGTTCTCTGAATCTCTGATCAACTACGCCGCAGGCGCAGCCTCTGATCTCTGGGGGGTCTGGGGTCTCCCCAGCATTGAATTCGCGCTTGCGCGATCGACCAAAATTTTCAGGTAGGGGTCAGGCAAGCGGGAAATACGTTAGCCCAAAACGAACGGCCCGGTCTCCCGCTTGCCTGACCCGTGTGCGGCCAACAATCTGGTTGTCCAACGCGGGCGAGGCGATTGGTTGGGCCGGCACCTGGTGAAATCAAAACGTTTTGCGCAATCGCCTCGTCCCGACCCAAATACGTGACAAACTTAATGTTTTTATGGCATAATAATTCTAAATGGCGAGCGGCAGCCTGGGGGCAACGGCCGTTGTTCCTCTAACCGGCGAATCACCAATTGGATATTGTAGCGCGATTTGGTAAATCGCGTATCGATTTGCCAAATCGATTTACAGGGAGGACAACATGTTAGCCAATATGCACCAACATATCGTCGAAGAACTGCAACAAAGCGCACGCACCGACACCGTGTTTGTGGTGACGGCCGTCATTTTTAATCTGATCGTTTTAGCGGTTAATGCAGGCGTTGCCAGTGACGCGGCTTCAAGTAGAACCAACACAACCGCCAACGATATCACACTGCTCATTTTCATCCTGATGACGATCCTGGTCAACAGCATCGCCGTGATTGCGCTCAATACGGGCAAACAAACCCGCGGCAAACTGCTCAACGGCGTGCTAAATATGTATGCCGATGAAGGAATTGACAAATATTATGATTCCTCGCTGCTGATGAATTACAACCAGCGTTATGTGTTATTTATCGGTGTGATTTTGTGTCTGGCGGCAACGGCCGTATTGGTTCCATTAGTGATTCGCTTTCTGTAAAATATCTCAAGGTCCCGGCGGTTAAAACCACAGCTGTCGGATTTTACGATTTTAGATTGGGGATTTACGATTGATTTCACACAGGCAGGTGTGCAACACGACCCCAAATCTTTATCTTAAGAGCTAAACAACTGCGAAGAGCGGCTGAATGCAAAAAAGGGTGTGTGGGCAACCCTGCCGCATTACGTGACCGGCAATACTTGTTTATAGAAACCTTCTATACCCCTCAATCGAAAAATAGAATAGTGTGCATGATCAATGACACTTACCCCATTGACGCATCTCGCATATATTCAAGACAAGCTGTAATTAAGCAGAATCGTAATTAAGCAGCTTGTTTTGCAAGGAGTGTGAGGCTGCAAATGGATGTGGAAATCGAAGCGATGGCAACACAACAAGCAGATATTTGTGGTGTGTTTGCTAATCCAAAGCGCATCTTGATCTTGTGGACGTTAGCTGGTACAGAAAAGTCTGTGGGTGAGATTGCAACGGCCGTTAACACATCCCTCCAAAACACATCCCAACACCTACGCATTATGAAAAAGAAAGGCATTTTATGTACACGGCGTGATGCCCAAACGATTTATTACCGTATCAATGGGGATGAACGCGCCCAAATCTGTCAACTCCTGGTGCACGCACACCAGAAGAAAGTCACGATCAGGGATTGAGGGATTTAATGGATTTTCCTAATCCCTAAAATCACACAAATCTCTGACTATTCAACTAAACGACAAACGACTATTGGACTATGAGGAGGTCTACCATGACTGTAGCAACAATGGATTTAACTGCTATTCAAGCCGCGAAGGTGATTGATGCACGCGGCAGTGCCTGTCCAGGGCCGCTGCTAGAAGCCAAGAAAGGTATCGGGGCCGTGAAGCCGGGTGAAGTATTAGAAATTTGGTCTGGTGA
>JAGRDI010000020.1:0-10592 GCA_020432765.1 Anaerolineales bacterium
GTGATTCTCCATATCATTGATTATATATAGGACATTGTCATGAAAATTATGTCCTATCCATTTGTGTGAATATAGATGATTGTAACCACCAGATTTGAAGAAGATGTGAAGTTGCAATATGCTTTTTGTGAAGCCGGGATTAATCCTCGCAAACTTTTTTTGCAGCCAGATTGGTATAAACCAACACGAGTTCCCTCGAGCTTGATACAAAATCTGTGAATATCTGTGTTAATCAGTGGTATAACTGATTGCCCGCAACGGCCGTTCCCCTCTATAATCCCCATATGGACTACACAGAACAGATCGCCAACGAATTAAAGATAAGCACAGCACAAGCCCAAGCAGCCATCGAACTGATGGACAGCGGCAATACGTTACCCTTTGTGGCACGCTACCGCAAAGAAGCCACCGGGAGTCTCGACGAGGAGCAACTGCGAGCTATCGCGGAACGGTTAGCCCAACTGCGTGCGCTTGATGATCGTCGTATAACCATCCTCAACGCCATTGCCGAACAAGAAAAGCTCACACCGCAGCTCAAAAAAGCGATCGAAGCGGCCACAACATTGACAACCTTGGAAGATTTGTACCAGCCCTACAAAGTCAAACGACATACCCGCGCCAGCGCCGCCCGCGATAAAGGCTTAGAGCCTTTGGCTAAACTAATTTTGGCCCAGCCAACTACCACAAAAAAGCTGTCTGAACTGGCGACACCCTTCCTCACTGATGAAATTTCCACCGTAGAGGACGCCTGGCAAGGTGCTCGCGACATCGTTGCCGAGACAATTAGCGACCATGCCGGGGTGCGTCAATTGACACGCGAAAAAGCATTAAAGTATGCGATCTTAGTATGTAAACAAAATGAGAAGACCCCTGATGAAAAACGAGTTTATGCGCTCTATTATGATTACCAAACCAACGTAAGTCGTCTACAGTCCTACCAAGTTCTCGCAATCAATCGGGGTGAAGCCGCTAAAATCTTGCGTGTCAAAGTCGAAATCAGCGAACGGGATTGGCTGCTTTCGATCCGTACTGCCTTCCGCCCGAATCGGCGTTCGCCCTTAGCCCGGCAGATGGAAATGGCCATCCAAGACAGTGCCAGCCGCCTATTGCTGCCCGCTATTGAACGCGATGTGCGCCGCACACTAAGCGAAAAAGCAGAAACCCATGCTATCGCTGTTTTTGCCAACAACCTGCGCGGCCTGCTGCGCCAACCACCACTTACCGGACAAACCGTATTGGGCATCGATCCCGCCTATCGCACCGGTTGCAAAGTCGCTGTGGTTGACCCAACCGGAAAACTGTTGGATACGGCCACCATTTATCCTCACGCTCCACAGCGCCGCCAGAACGAAGCGCTAAAAAAGCTCACGCTGTTCGTTGACCGTTACAAAGTCACGCTAATTACTATCGGCAATGGCACCGCTTCACGCGAAACAGAGCAGCTTGTCGCCGAACTCACACGCCGGCTGGACAGCGTACATTATTTAATAGTCAACGAAGCTGGTGCTAGCGTGTATAGTGCTAGTAAACTAGCCCGCGCTGAACTGCCTGATTTGGATGTGAGCATTCGCGGGGCGGTCTCAATTGCACGCCGTGCGCAAGACCCATTGGCAGAATTAGTCAAAATCGAACCGAAATCGATTGGGGTTGGTCTTTATCAGCATGATGTTAATCAAAAACAATTGGCTGACGCACTCAGCGGTGTTGTCGAGAGTGTGGTTAACCAGGTGGGTGTCGATGTCAACACGGCATCACCGGCATTGTTGACGTATGTGTCAGGTATTGGTCCTAAATTGGCCGAGCGTATTGTGGCCTATCGGGATAAAAACGGCCGTTTCGCCAACCGCCAACAACTGATCAAAGTCAATGGCCTGGGCAGCAAAGCCTTTGAACAAGCCGCTGGTTTCTTACGGATTCGTGAAGGTGACGATCCACTCGATGCGAGCGCAATTCATCCTGAGAGTTATGGCGTCGCAACGGCCGTACTCGCTAACGTCAACCTCACCCCAACCGCCCCCCTCGAGCAACGCCAGAATGCGCTAGCCAACCTGTCCCCCACAGCCACTATGGCCGCCGAACTTAACACCGGGCTGCCCACCTTGACAGACATCTTTGAACAGCTCATACGACCTGGACGCGATCCACGCGAAGATTTGCCACGCCCTATCTTACGCAGCGATGTCCTCGCTATGGACGATTTGCAAGTAGGGCAAATATTAAAAGGCACCGTGCGCAATGTCGTCGATTTTGGATCATTCATCGACATCGGTGTCAAACAAGACGGCTTACTGCATCGCAGCCAGATTCCACGCGGCACCAACCTTAATGTTGGTGAAGTCATCGAAGTCAGCATCCTTAGCGTCGAAAAAGAACGCGGCCGTATCAGCCTTGGCTGGCCAACCCAAATTTAGAAGCGAGTTGATATGTTCACAGCGTATTGGATATTTGCTAAGAGCCAAATAGGTAATCATGGTCGAGGTAAATATTCAATTATGATATGACAAGTTCATAGATGTGGGGTATGATTCAACTATCGTCTACATGCTTAACTTTTTGTTTGTCATTCATTGAATTGTCATTCATTGAAAAGGAATGTTACGCTTGTTTTTCAACCAATGGTGAGACAATATTCAAAGCGCAAACTTTTTTAATCTAATCAGTCATCCCTTATCATATGCGAGCTTTTTTAAATTCATTTCAACACATATTGGCTGAACTTGAACGTATAGATTTACTGGTTCGTATCCAGGTTTGGCGTGCACGCCAACTGCATGCGAATGACAACGAATTTTCACCTTACTACATCTCGGAAGGTGAAATAGATGCACTTTTAGAGCAAACCATAGGCAAACCCTTATGGTTGGATATTTCGCTACCAGCAGAGATGGCATCTACTGTCCAATTTAATTTAGATCAGGCAGCAAAAGCAATCGCGGAACGCAGTGCTGCGGCAAGCGAACAAGGCATCGAATTACGTTTGGAACGACTCGTCACCTGCTTTGATCTCAATCCACTCGAAAAAGAAATCTTACTGCTTTGCCTCGCTCCAGAATTAGATTTACGTTATCTACGTTTGTATGCCTACTTGCAAGATGATTTGAATCAGAAGCACCCCACAATCGATTTAGTTTTGAGTCTACTTTGCGAAGATATTGTAGAGAAAGCGACTGCCCAACAATATTTTGCCCCAGAAGCAGCGCTGCAGCGCTTTAATTTATTGCAGTTTGTTACAACTCCTGGATATCAGCAGCCGCCACTGTTAGCACAAGCCCTGAAAATTGACGGCCGTGTACGGCGCTTTTTATTGGATGACGATACAGTCGATACGGAGTTAACAACCTTTCTAGCACAAGACGAGGCCGACAGCCAGCCAACGGCCGTTGCTAACTTACCTCCTGCACCATCAATCACAAAACGTGTCCTCAATTTGATTCGCCAAGGAGCGCCTCAAATATTTTATTTTCAGGGACCACCAGGTACAGGTAAAAGGCGTCTGGTTCAAAAAGCAGCACAGGATAGACAATCTATCTTGTTGACAGTACGCACTCGACAGATTTTGCAGCTTGATGACCAACTTTTTGCACATACTTTGCATGCAATTGAACGTGAACTTAGGTTACAAAATGGGCTGCTTTACTGGCCAGATTTTGACTTGTTACTTGATAATGCTCACCCAGAAAAACTAACTTTAACCATCCAATTTTTTAAGCAGACACGGTGTCTGATTTTTTTGGCAGGTAAACAGCAGTGGCACCCGGGCGCCATTTTAGGTGAACTTGCTTTTACGCAGGTGCCTTTCCGCTCACCAACCACCGAGCAGCGTCGCCAAATTTGGGAATCATATTTGAATGGGGTGACAACGGCCGTTGACTTAGATAAAGTCGTGGGTCAGTTCAATCTGAATGAACTCCAAATCCAGAATACCGTTGTTACTGCCCAAAATCTAGCCCGCTGGCGTAACCCACAGAATGGTCAAATTACAACATCTGATTTGCTAGCCGCCAGTCGTGCCCACTCCAATCACCAACTGGCTTCGCTGGCACAAGCTGTATCCCCGCGTTATGCATGGCAAGATATCGTTTTGCCACCAGCACAGGTAACACAATTGCAGCAGATGTGTGATCAAATGAGATTTCGTGCGCAGGTGTTGGATACATGGGGTTTTGACCAAAAAATGGCTTTGGGTAAAGGACTTAATGCCCTTTTCACTGGCCCGCCTGGCACTGGCAAGACAATGGCCGCTGACATTATGGCTGGCGAGTTAGAACTCGACCTGTATAAGATCGATCTCTCAACCGTGGTAAGCAAATATATTGGCGAAACGGAGAAAAACCTGGCGCGTATCTTCGCCGAAGGTGAAACAAGCAACGCGATTCTCTTTTTTGATGAGGCCGACGCGTTGTTTGGTAAACGCACCGAAGTTAAAGACGCCCACGACCGCTATGCGAATTTGGAGACGAGTTATTTGCTGCAAAAGATGGATGAGTACCCCGGTATGGTGATTCTGGCAACCAATTTACGCCACAATATGGATCGTGCCTTTGTGCGACGCATGCAGTTTATTATTGAGTTTCCCCTGCCGAATAGTGCAGATCGCCGGCGTATTTGGGCTGGCATCTGGCCACAACAAGCGCCTTTGGCTGCCGATGTGGATTTTGAACGATTGGCTGCGGAAATGGATATTACCGGCGGCCATATTCGCAATATCGCTTTGGCAGCAGCTTTTCTGGCTGCCGCAGATGGTCGGTCAATTACCATGGCACACATTATGCGTGCAGCCGAAAAAGAGTATAAAAAAATGGGTAAGTGGTTGGCCGGCAACAGCTTGAACAAGCAGATTTCAGCAAGTTGAAAGAGAAAAAGGCATGAGTTTTCAGTTACAACATGTAGAAAATGAGAAGGTGGGGGATACGGCCGTAACGCCCGCCAGCCTTAACAATCAAAAAGTTATCGCGGATCAGACAATCATTTTGCAAATGCAACGCCATTATGGCAACCAGTTTGTTCAGCGACGCTTAAGAAATTTCGCAAATGGGAGCTCATCATCGCTTAAAAAGAATGGTCTGCCTACAAAATTACGCACTGGTATCGAAGCACTTTCCGGTTTAACGATGGATGATGTGACAGTGTCATATAACTCAACAAAACCACAGCAACTAGGGGCGTTGGCCTTTACACAAGGCACAAAAATACATCTGGCTCCTGGTCAAGAAAAACATTTGCCGCATGAAGCGTGGCATGTGGTGCAACAGAAGCAAGGGCGTGTGCGTCCAACCACACAAATACAAGGGATTCCGGTGAATGACGCGGCAGAGTTGGAGCGTGAAGCGAACAGGATGGGAGCGCAGGCCGCCCAAATGAAAATACCCATACAAAAGCAATCTGCTTGGCACGCGCAAACTCAACAAAAAGGGCAACAACAGCAACATCTTAGTTTACATCGTGGTGGGCAAAAAGTGGGAAGTGCAGATGTTGCACCAAACAAAGATAATACGGCCGAATTGACAAACTTGAAGATAGCAGCCAGCCAGCGTAAAAATGGTGGCGGGCAGGAGATTCTCAATCAAGCTGCTGAAGCAGCACGGGCTATGGGCAAATCCACGCTTCGTTTGGAAAGCCAAGATAATGGCAGTGGACGGCTTACAAATTGGTATGAAAAGCAGGGATTTCAGCGTAAGGGGATTGGTCCCCATGGTTTGACATTGCTAGAGAGAACGGCCGTTCAGCGGAAAACCAATAACTCTAACAGTGTTTATCCTCTCCACGTCAATACCAACCCCAGCTTTCAGAGTAAAGCGGCTAACATTGCACAAAGAATGGAGGACCCTAGAGAATGGGAACCTGTGCAACCCGACACCGAGGAAGAAATCAATAATCTAGGCATTCTCAAGATTCTTGGCAGAAACGTAGCTCAATACAACGCTGCGGATCAGTACAAATTTACCATTTGGCAGAAGCAGCTTAGCTTCTATTACCGGAAATGGGAAGAGGGAGAAAAGTCAAATCGGCAAGCAGCCGAGATTGCAAAGTTTGCAAACTTGATCAACCAACTGAATTTTAATGATGATGAAACACCAGATTATGATGATAGTTGGAAAACCAGGAACCTGACAAAACCAATTGAAGTTGATTCTGACGGACGTGTCGTGGGTGCAACCATTTCACTGCCTAGTTCTTCAAAATTAGAAACGAAAAATGTTCGGAAACGTCTGACCGTCTCAAAAGCTCGGCACATGTGGGATTACATGGATGCAGATACAAATGAGCCAAACAACAGTTTGCTACCTCGGAAAACAGATTTAAGCTCGGTTGAAAAAGACATCCTCGAATTGGCGCAGGATTTGCAGAAAAAATTCATCGATAGGACACATAAAGAGGCATACATCTTCACAACCTCTAACAAGCGTAATTACAAAGTCAATAAGACCGATAATGATTATCCGCACTGCTTTCCCGTTGATGGTGCAGATGTCGTCCCCATGGATAGGGATATTTACAATTTCATTTTGGTTGCAAAGAACAACTATGACAAATTCTATCAAGGAGGGCCTGCTGGTAAAGAATCTGCATGGAAAGCTATCAAAGATAACAGTCTTGAGGATCGCAGTGACGAGATGATAGACACAGTCATGCAATTGAACTTGCATCCAAATGTTATAGAGACGATCGTGTATGCCTATGCGGACGGCAAATCCAGCAAACAAGGAGGCGACCCACACGCTAAATTAAGAGGCAAGGGTAAGAAAACAAAACCCCGCAAGCAAGGGGAAACACATCGTAAACAGTGGAACGAGTAGAAATCCACTTTGGTATCTTCATATCCAAGGGTTTAAGTTTGGAAGGCATAATGATATTTCACTGGCTGGAGTATAAAACGTGATTGATCAGATCGATGAGCGTTTATCAGCATGGGTTGAAGGCGTGTTAGGTGGCATTAAGCCGCAGCTTACACCGCCAAAAGATGCTGATGGCACCTTGGCGGTTAATCTATATCTGCTGGAACTGGTGGATGATCCTTTGCGGCGTAACACAACACGTCCGCCTCTGCAACCAGCACTGCGTTATCTTGTTACCACCTATGCTGATGAACCCAAGGATGCCCATCGGCTGTTAGGTATGTTGGTTTATGCCGCTTTTGCGCATACGGAGTTTGAAGTGGAGCTTAATCCACTGCCGCATAATTCTTGGTCGGCTTTCAAGATCGCACCACGCCCAGCCTTCATTTTGCGTATACCACTGCCACACGAATGGCCAACTTTGACTGTACCACTGGTACGCGAAGGAGCAACCACACAAGGGGTAGCGATGGTTAGCTTTTTTGGCCGGCTTTTGGGGCCAAACCGCATCCCTTTAGCAAATGCGCGAATACAGGTGCCAGACTTGCAGCGTTATGCACATACGGATGCGCACGGAAACTTCACCCTAAGTGGCATTCCAGCGGCACCACGCTTAAAGACGTTACAGGTTATGGCTCGTCAGCGCACAATGACTGTGCGTTTGGCGGCAACAGGATCAGAGGCGCAGCCAGTAGAGATACTGTTTGATTTGTTTTCTGCTTTACATGGGCAGTTGGTGCAAGCGGATGACGGATCCCCTATTGCGGATGCACGGGTAGAACTACCTGCGTTGTTCCGCACGACAACAAGTGATCGCAACGGCCGTTTCACCCTCGACGGTGTGCCCCCAAACGGCGCTTACCTGTTGGAAATCCACATCACAGTTGGCAGCAATACCCGGACAATTAGTGAGACGGTAACTGACCTGGGCAGTGAAGATCAACCGTCTATTATCCGCATTGATTTGTAAAACCATATTTTGGGCAACCCGGTTGTGACACGGTCAGAAGACCGGCCACGAGTGGAGAAGCTCGAGCAGTTGCATATAGGAGGCAATCCATGGCAAGTATTGAATATCGTACACCTGGCGTATATGTTGAAGAGGTATCGAGTGGCGCCAGGCCCATTCAAGCAGTCGGTACACGAACAGCGGGATTCGTAGGCGTTACGCCGCAATCGGCGGCGCATGTGAACACGGCCGTTCCCGTCAACAATTGGACGGAATTTTTGCGTAAATTCGCCGGGCCCTCAGCTGATGAGCTCAAGAGCCTCGCTGATGCAGAGGCTGCTTTGGAAGCCGTGCGTGCAAAAGATAAACCCAAAGCAGGTGAAGTCACTGCCGCCCAAAAAGCGGTCACTGATGCCCAGGCAGTCATTAACGCCGGCAAGGAAAGCACCAACTTATCCAATGCCGTTTATGGTTTCTTCTTAAATGGTGGCAGTCGTTGTTATGTTGTCAACACAGGTGCAGCCGATGCAACGGGATTAATCGACGGTCTGGCGCAGTTAGCACGGATTGACGATATCGCCATCGTTGCCGCACCCGGCCATACCACAGCAGAAGCATATACGGCCGTACGCGATCATTGTGATTTGTTGGGCGACCGGGTTGGTATATTGGATGCTCCTGACGATCTCACTGACAATGTGATTATGACCCTCAGTGGTGAAAATGTGCAAGGCGCGACATGGAAGATGCCTGGCTCTTCACAACACGGACAAGTTACATTGTATACACCTTGGCTCAAAGTTAGCAACCCAGATCGTGGTAACGACCCAACCAAGCCCAACACAATCATGGTACCGCCTTCCGGTCATGTAGCTGGTGTGTGGGCACGCAGCGATGCTACGCGAGGCGTGCATAAAGCCCCAGCAAATGAGGTGATTCGTGGTGCCATTGGCGTACAACGTCAAATCACACATGAAGAACAGGGCGGCATGAATAGTAACAATGTCAACTGTATTCGTTATTTTGCACGCGAAGGCATTCTCGTTTGGGGCGCACGCACATTGACTTTAGACCCTGCTTTCAAATATCTAAATGTACGCCGCTTGTTCAATATGCTTGAAGAGTCGATTGCCGAGAGCACGCGCTGGATCGTATTCGAGCCTAATGATCGCCCACTTTGGCAGGCAATACGCCGTGATGTCAGTGCCTTTTTAATGGGCTTCTGGCGTGATGGTGCGCTGATGGGCACGACTCCCGAAGAGGCGTTCTTTGTTAAATGTGATGCAGAGACCAATCCGATTGAATCTATTAACGAAGGCAGAGTCGTCATCGAGATCGGCATTGCGCCCGTAAAACCAGCAGAGTTTGTAATATTTCGCATCAGCCAGTATGAAGCTGGTACTGATGTTGATGTCACCGGAGGTTAATAATGGCAACTGATCCATATCGTTCTTACAACTTTAAACTTGATATCAATGGTATATCAGAAGGTCACTTTACAGAATGCAGTGGTTTGAGCGTCAAAGTAGAGTCAATTCCTTATCGTGAAGCTGGCAGCAACCAGATCGTGCGTAAGATTCCGGGACCGGTCGATTATGCGGGTGTGACCCTACGCTATGGTGTAACCAACTCAAAAGATTTATGGAATTGGCTGATGAAAGCGGTGGAGGGAAATGTAGAACGTAAAAACGTCTCCATTATCTTGCTTGACAGCCAAGGCACAGATGAAGTGATGCGTTGGAATTTGGTCGATGCCTGGCCGTCAGAATGGCAAGGAGCAGGATTAAATACCACCGATCGCGCCATTGCTATCGACAGTCTGACTCTGGTCTTTGATCGCTTAGAGCGGGTATAACTGAATGAGTGAACAAACAGCCCACCCAAATGCGGCGAGTTTGCGTGGGTTTGGTCAATGGCTGCACCTTTGGGGTGATTACATGCTGGCACAAGCGCGTTTGCTGGAAGAAGGTTTGATCTCTGAAGCCGAACTGCCCTTGCCACCAGCTCCAAACGATGATGAAAAGGATGCTGTTGTGCAACCCCTTCCTGATATACAGCCACCAGCACATTGGCTGGAAACGGCCGTAACACCCGGCCCACCTGCACATTGGCTGGCGCTTTTCGAAGAAGATCAGAACACCAATGCACAACCCATACACGCTGATGCACCCTTGGAGAAATCACTGTCAGCACAACCACCTCAAAATCAATTGCAAGAAAACAGACCACCGGGTGCACCAATCGGATCATCCAACCTGGCGACGGATTCTGTTGTGCAACGTCAAGTATCAAGTAAATATGCGTCTGATAGGACACCATTGATTTCTACAGATAAAACTGGCGATACTGATCCATTAGGAAGCTTGAACGTCGTTGAAAATCTTCGTGCACAGGAAACGTCTTTGTCGCCAACCAAAAGCAGTGTGGTTGGGAATCCTAACATTCCCGTAGAAGGCAATCGAAACATAGCAGAATCAGCAAGACAACAGCCGTTACTAAAACCAAGCAATGCTGCTAAACCTTCAGAAGCGGGGCAATCAGGAATACAGGTGCAGCGAGTGCGCCTAAACATATCACACGCAGCTGCGGCCGTCACAAACCAAACAATCAACAGTCAGGATGGCTTTGCATTCGAGGACATCCAGGATGTTATTCAAGCGCACCGTTCGCAAGTGACTCCAGCCATGCCCACAGCAACGGCCGTTGCCAAGCGCGTAACGCGTGTAAAATTATCCCCTTGGCCGCTTAATACAGCTCATGCTACGACGGCACCCGCATCCGATGTGGGAAGCATTGAAAAAGAAAAA